>NZ_JBEOWK010000006.1:0-461290 GCF_040295985.1 Streptosporangium sp. NPDC002524
CCGTGCGCAGCGCGATGTTCTCGGAGAACTCCGCCTCCTCCTCCTCGTGGCCGATGAGCTTCCACGCGGTGTAGATGAGGAAGGCGCCGAAGATGCCACCGGTCCGGGGGCGCCCGGTGAGCCCGCCGCTCCTGTCGCTCCTGTCGCTCCGGGCGGTCCCGCGGCTCCCGGGGATCCCGCGGGTCCTGCCGGTCCCGGGGCTCCGTCGGTTCCCGCGGGCCCGGGTGCTCCGGTGGCGCCCGTGGCTCCGGTGGCTCCGGACGGTCCGGTCGCTCCGGCGGCGCCGGTCGCCCCGGTCGCTCCCGTCGCGCCGGTCGCGCCGGTGGCTCCGGCCGGGCCGGCGGCTCCCGTGGCTCCGGTGGCCCCCGGGGCTCCCGGCGCGCCCGCTGGTCCCGTGGGACCGGGAGGACCGGGAGGACCGCCCGCGGGACCCGCGGGACCCGTGGGCCCCACCGGACCCGCGGGACCGGCCGGCCCGCGGGCGCCGGGCAGCCCGATTCCCGGCAGCCCGTCCTCGCCGTCACGGCCGTCACGGCCGTCGCGGCACCCGCAGCGCTTCCTGCCGCACTTGCACTTCTTCCGCGCGACGGTTCCCATCACATGGATACGCGAATGGCCGGATCTGCCGGTGACCTTGCGAGCCGGGGCAGTCTGCTTGTCGACGGTTCGCGTGCTGAGAAGAAGGGTTGACGTGGCGTCGGAGGTGGCGCTGGCCGGGGTCTGGCAGGAAAGCGCCAGGACGGCGCCGATTGCTGTTGCTGCGACGGACCAATTTCGAGCACGTTTGCCGGAATTAATAGTTGGAGCCCGTCTTCTACCGCTAGAAGTCATCGCATTCCATGTCTTTTGTGATCTAAGGGAGTCTGATTGCCTAAACCGCGACAGTGGCGGCAAGCAGGAGTTACCCGATGATCGACATGGCAAAGCGTAATTCCCGTTAACAAGGTTTAAACGGATTCGTCAACGACGGGAATATGTCCAAATTATTTATTTTCCCTGCTATGTACGCTTGGCGGATGGTTATTCCGCCCACTCTTCTATCCGACTTAAGGGCCGTTAGCGTCCTGTGGGGATTTTTGTCGTGATTTACGGCTCACGAATCGCGGCCATTGAGGCGTACGATCTCATCGCCGGATTCCCGATCCGGCGGTCGCGCCGTTCCGGCGCCGTCGAGATCGGCCGTACAGGCATGCGGGCCGGCGGGTTCCCGGCCAGGCGTGGAGCACACTTCCGGAACACGTCCTAGCTGGACTCCCGCACCACGAGCTGGGTCGGGAGGATCACCGGGGACGCGGGCTCGCCTCTCAGCAGGCCGAGCAGCAGGCGGGCCGAGGCGGCGGCCTGCTCGCCCATGGGGCTGCGTACCGTGGTGAGCGGGGGGTCGGTGTAGAGGGCCGCCTCGATGTCGTCGTACCCCACCACCGCCACGTCGTCGGGCACCCGCCGGCCCGCCCGGCGCAGCGCCCGCATGGCGCCGATCGCCATCAGGTCGTTGGCGGCGAACACCGCGTCCAGCGCGGGGTCGTCCTCCAGGAGCTGTGCCATGGCCTCGGCCCCGGAGATCCGGGTGAAGTCGCCGATGGCCACGATCGAGCGCCGTCCGGTCTCGCTCAGGACCTCGCGGTAGGCGCCGATCCTGTCCTGGGCGGCGGACATGTCCAGCGGGCCGGAGATCGTGGCGATCCGGCGCCGCCCCCGTTCCAGCAGGTGCCGCACCGCCTGGGCGGCCCCGCCGGTGTTGTCGTTGTCGACCCACGGCACGTCCAGCCGGAAGGCGGGCCTGCCGTGGGAGACGAGGGGGACGCCCGTGGCGGCGAGCGCCGCGGGCAGGGGGTCGGCACCGTGCATCGACACGAGCATGACCGCGTCCACGTGGCGGGCGGCCACGAACTGCCGGGCCCGCACGCGGGCGTCGTCGGAGCCGGCGAGCATGAGCACGACCTGCTTGCCCGCCGCCTCGAACTCGCGGCTGGCCGCGCGCACGACGGTGGAGAACATCGGGTCGTCGGAGACGAGCCCGGACGACGGATCGGAGACGATCACCGCGATGGAGTCGGTGCGCCGGGTCACCAGGCTGCGCGCCGCGGGGTTGGGGGTGTAGCCCAGGTCGTTCACCGCCCGCATGACGAGGTCGCGGATGTCGGAGGCGACCGTCGGCTCACCGTTCACCACCCTGGAGACCGTCGACTTGGACACGCCGGCCCGGGTGGCGACAGCCTCCAGGGTGGGTCGTCTCATGTGGTTCTCCCGCAGTTCGTACCGCCGCCGGACCGGTGGTGCCTGAACGCGCGGTCCCACCCTTTCCAAAGCTTAGTCGGTGATCATGAAGAGAGCGCTCCCTCACAAAGGGTGACCGGAAGGGAGATTTCTGTCAATGCCCGGAACCGAGCCGGATTTTCCCTCGCGACGGCCGACGGGAGAAATCCGGGAAAGCGCTCCCCGAAGAGGATCTTCTTAGCCCCAGCTCACAGCTCGTTGTAACGATGCAAACGATTATCCGGGAGCGCTCCCCGAGATGTGCGGATGATTGCCGGATCATGTGTAGACCGTTTCGTCCTGGTTAAACGGACACTTGACAGCCCTTGTCGGATGAGAGCAATCTCTGGTTGAGAGAGCGCTCCCCGACTCGATACCGGTACGCACCCCCCACTCCCGAGGAGACGCGATGCCCTCGTCCCGAAGTCCCGGCCGCCGTATGGCCCTGCTGATAGCCGCGGCCGTCACCCTCGTCACGTCCTGTCTCGCGATCATGCCCGCGACGGCCGCCGACGCCCTCATCTCCCAGGGCAAGACGGCGACCGCCTCGTCCTCGGAGAGCACTGCGGCCTTCCCCGCGTCCGCCGCCGTGGACGGCAACCCGGGCACCCGCTGGTCCAGCGCGTTCAGCGACCCGCAGTGGATCCAGGTCGACCTCGGCGCCAGCGCGAGCATCACGCAGGTGACGCTGAACTGGGAGGCCGCCTACGGCAGGGCCTTCCAGATCCAGACCTCGCCCAACGGCACCACCTGGACCCCGATCCACTCCACGACCACCGCCACCGGCGGCACCCAGACGCTGGCCGTCACCGGCACCGGCCGCTACGTGCGCGTGTACGGCACCCAGCGCGCCACCGCGTACGGCTACTCGCTCTGGGAGTTCCAGGTCTACGGGACCATCGGGGGCACCAACCCGACCCCGACCCCGACGCCGACGCCCACCCCGACGCCCACCCCCGACCCGGGCGGGCTCAAGCTGCTGTCCTACGGCAGGCCCGGCGCGGCCTCCACCTCGCAGAGCGACGGCAACTGCTGGGAGTGCACCCCGGCCAGGGCGTTCGACCGCGACGCCGCCTCCCGCTGGGCGACCAGCTCCACCACCGGCTGGGTCGACCCGGGCTGGATCTCCGTCGACCTCGGCGCCACCGCGCAGATCAGGCAGATCGTCCTCCAGTGGGACCCGGCCTACGCCAGGGCGTTCCAGATCCAGGTCTCGGACAACAACACCACCTGGACCCCGATCTACTCCACGACCACCGGCACCGGCTTCAAGCAGACGCTGACCGTCAACGGCACCGGCCGCTACGTGCGCATGTACGGCACCCAGCGCGCCACCCCGTACGGCTACTCGCTGTGGGAGTTCCAGGTCTGGGGCACCGGTGGCGCCCCGATCACGCCGCCGCCGCTCCCGCCGGACCCGGCCAACCCGCCGACGACGCTCGTCTGGAGCGACGAGTTCAACGGTGGCGCGGGCACCAGGCCCGACTCGGCCAAGTGGACCCAGGACCCGGGCACCGGCCCGAACAACGAGCTTGAGTACTACAAGCCCGAGAACACCGCGATGGACGGCGCCGGAAACCTCGTCATCACCGCGCGGGAGGAGACCACCGCCGGATCGTCCTGCCCCGGCGGCCCCTGCCGGTACACCTCCGGCCGCATCAACACCGGCGGCAAGTTCACCTTCACCTACGGCAAGGTCGAGGCCCGCGTCAAGGTCCCGAAGGGCAACGGCCTGTGGCCGGCGTTCTGGATGATGGGCGCCGACTTCCTCACCGGCAGGCCCTGGCCGTACAACGGGGAGATCGACATCCTCGAGGTGCTCGGCAAGGACGTCAAGACCTCCTACTCGACCATCCACGCCCCCGCCTACAACGGCGGCGGCGGCATCGGCTCCCCCTACACGCTGCCCAACGGCGCGGACTTCTCCGACGACTTCCACGTCTGGGCCGCGACCTGGGACAGCAAGGGCATCGTCTACAGCCTGGACGGCCGGACGGTCCTGACCCTCAGCAAGGCGCAGGTCGAGGCGACGCGCGGGCCGTGGGTCTTCGACCACCCGTTCTACATCATCCTCAACCTCGCGGTGGGCGGCGACTGGCCCGGCCCGCCGGACGCCAGCACCGGCTTCCCCAAGCAGATGCTCGTCGACTACGTGCGCGTCTACAAGTAACCGCCTCACGCAAGTGACCCTCTTCCGCGAATGACCCCCCGCTCCGGCACGGCTCACCCGAGCCGTGCCGGAGCCTCCCCGGAACCGGAGCCCCCACGGCCGGAACACCCCCCAAAAAGGAGTCCATCCATGCACCCGGCACCAGCCCTAGCCCGTCTACGACGCCGGTTACGCCCATTGACCCTGGTGACCGCCATAGTGGCGCTCCTGGGTACGTCCCTCGTCATCCACACCACCCAGGCGAGCGCGACGTCGAAGGCCCAGGCGGACGGTTCGTCCGCCGCGGTCGTACGGGTGGCGGAGTTCCTCGCCGACTGCCCGTTCAGCCACCGGCTGCCCGACGACCCGATCATCTTCCCGGGCATGCCCGGCGCGTCGCACATGCACAGCTTCTTCGGCAGCACCACCACCAACGCCAACACGACGCTGGCGTCCCTGCAGAGCTCCCCCACCAACTGCAACCCGCGTACCGACCTGTCGTCGTACTGGGTGCCGACCCTCTACAACGGCAACACCCCGGTGGAGCCGACCATCACCACGTTCTACTACCTGGGTGAGGGTGTGCGCGACGACATCGTCGCCCGGACCCAGCCGCTGCCGCTGGGCCTGCGGATCGTCGCGGGCAACGCCAAGGCGACCACCCCCAACGACCCGACCAGCAACGCCCGCTGGTCGTGCCTGCACGCCGGTCACGTCCCGCCGTCCAAGGACTTCGTGACCTGTCCGGCGGGGACCATGATGGAGTCCTACCTGGACTTCCCGCAGTGCTGGGACGGCCGGAACCTGGACTCGGCCGACCACAAGAGTCACATGGCCTACCCGGTCGGCCAGGCCTGCCCGGCCTCGCACCCGGTGCCGGTGCCGAAGCTGCGCCAGGTGCTGCGCTATCCGGTGAACGGGAACCCGGCCAACTTCCGGCTGGCGTCGGGGCGCGGATACACCATGCACGGCGACTTCTTCAACGCCTGGCCGGTGGCCGAGATGGAGCGTCGCGTTCGTGACTGCATCCGCCCGGTCATCAAGTGCGGCGCGGACGGCACCCCGTCCTGACGCCGGAATGCCGGATTCGCATCCCGTCCTGACAGCGGTGTGCCGACCTGACATTCCGTTCTGACAGCGACGTGCCGTTCCGGCATCTCGTTCGACGGCACCGGTGCGGGAGCCGACCTCCGCGCCGATCCCCCGTGCCGTCCCCGGCGGCGGGACCCAGAAATCGGGTCCCGTCGCCGGCGGGCGTCACGGGGAGGTTCGAGAACTCGAAAGGGGAGAACTCGCAGGGGAGGTTTTTACGTCCCTACCGGGTTGCACGTCCCTACTGGGTTGCGCCCTCGCCCGTCTGAGGCTGCTCGCCCTGCCCGCTCTGCTCGTCCTGCCCGTCCTGCTCCTCCTGCTCGGCGAGCGTGCCGCACTTGAAGCCCGCCTCCCGTTCGGGCTGGAGCTGGAGGCTGCCGAGGTTCGTGGTCTCGATCGGGCGCCGGAAGGTGTCCAGCTTGTCGCAGTCGTAGAAGACGTACGTGCCCTCGCTCTCGCCGAGCAGCATCATCCACCTGCCCTCGTAGAGGGGCTTGTCGTCCTCGGCGTTCTTGATGACGGCCCACTGGTCCTGGAACCCGACGAACGGCAGGAGGTCGTTGGCCTGTCCCGTCTCCTGGACCTCGATCGCTCCCGTGATCATCTGCAGGATCAGCAGGAACCCCAGGCCGACGCCCGTGAGAGCGCCGGTGAGCACCTTCATGCCGGCGCGGCCGACGGGCTTGCGGCGCAGCAGCCGGAACGGCACCAGGAACGTCAGCACGCCCAGCCCCACCGCCACGACGACCATGGCGGCGATGTCGAGGTCGCCGACGAGGTTCAACAGGCCCCAGTAGGTCGCGCCGGACCACAGCGCGGCGATCAGGGCGGCGATCCAGGGGCGTTCCCGTACGGCCGTCGCGGCCCTCCCGACCGTGCCGCGGGTCAGCTTGTTCACCAGCCAGCCGAGCCCGACGACGAGGCCGAGGAGCGGCACGACGACCAGCAGGAGCAGGATCAGCGTTCCCATCAACCGGCCGAGCAGGACGGACTGGTCGATGCCCGCCTGCTGCGGGCTGATGTTGAACACCCCGTACATCTGCTCCACGCCGAGGTAGAGGACGGCGTAGAGCGCGACGCCGATCGGGACGATGACCGAGCCGATGCGCTCGATCATCGCCAGGACGCCGGAGTTCTCCTCCTCCACGGGAGGTTCGGCCCTCACGGGAGTTTCGGTCCCGGTGCGGGGTTCGGCGGGGGGCGCCGGGGGAACGTACCTCTGTTGCTCTGAAATATCCTGACTTGTCACGAACGATGATGTTAGGACACGGCTGTTGACACGATGTTGACTGCACATAAACGCGTAGATTTGCGCCCTTAACTGGGGAAGCCCGAGGGGCCGCTCCGTCCCCCCGGGGGGTGCCGCCGCACGGGCCTCCCGGCCGACCGCCCTCTCCGCGAGCACCGTGTCCCATGAGCCGGAGTGGTCCCACTAACTTCCCTGATGTCCTCCTGATCTGTGAAAAGTAACTATAAGTTTTTGCTGCGCAACCCAAAGTGATGGGGCTAGCCTGCCTACCGTCACAGGCTGACGACGGCGAGAACGGCGAGAACGGCAAGGCGGCGAGGACATGGTGACGGAAGGCGCGGTGGCCGTGGTCACCGGTGCGGCACAGGGCATCGGCGAGGCGGTGGCGCGAGCCCTGGCCGCGACGGGCACGCGCGTCGCCGCGCTCGACGTGAACGCGGAGCGGGCCGGGCGCGTCGCCGCCGAGCTCGGCGTCGCGGTCGCCTACGCCTGCGAGGTCACCGACAGCGTCGCCGTCGACGACGTGGTCGAACGGGTCGAGGCCGACCTCGGCCCGATCGGGCTGCTCGTCAACGTCGCCGGAGTGCTCTGCTCAGGACCGGCCGTCGCCATCAGCGACGACGACTGGGCCCGCACCTTCGCCGTCAACACCGGCGGGGTCTTCCACCTGTCCCGCGCGGTCGCCCGCCGGATGATTCCCCGCAGATCCGGGGCGATCGTCACCGTGGGCTCCAACGCCGCGGGCGTGCCCCGGACGAACATGTCGGCCTACGCCGCCTCCAAGGCCGCCGCCGCGCAGTTCACCAAGTGTCTCGGCCTGGAGCTGGCGCCGTACGGCATCCGCTGCAACGTGGTGTCGCCCGGCTCCACCGACACGCCCATGCAGCGCGCCCTGTGGACCGGCGGCCACGACGCCCGCACGGCCATCGAGGGGTCGCCGGCCGCCTTCCGGGTGGGCATCCCCCTCGGCAGGCTGGCCGATCCCGCCGACGTCGCGGACGCCGTCCTCTTCCTGGCCTCCGACCGTGCCAGGCACATCACCATGCAGGACCTGTACGTCGACGGGGGCGCCACGCTCCGGTCGTAGTACCGCTCCCTCCCCCGTTCCTGGATCCCTCTCGACAGGAGACCTCTTCACCATGTCGTCGAACGACGTCCTCACCATGTCTCGAATGCCCGACCTGCTGGGAGATTACGAGCCCGGCACCTTCTTCTTCACCTCGCCGACCCGCACCCTGCTCGCCAGGGGCGTGGTCCAGGAGGTTCCCGACCACGGGACGACGAGCCTGCAGGGGCGCGTCGCCTCGACCCTGCGCGACGCACGCGACTCCGGTCACCCCAACCCCGTCGTGGTGGGCGCGATCCCCTTCCGCGACGACCGTCCCGCGCGCCTGCTGGTGCCCGCCGCCGTCTGCTGGACGAGCCCGCCCGCCGGTCCCTCCACCACGTTCGAGCGGATCACCGAGACGTTCACCGGGTCCGGCCCGGTCTCCGACCCCGGCGACTACGTGCGCGGCGTGGAGAAGGCGCTGGCCAAGCTGACCGCCGGAGAGCTCCAGAAGATCGTGCTCGCCCGCACCCTGGACATCACCCTGGGTGCCCCCGTCGACGTCGGCCGCATCCTGCGCAACCTCATCCGGCGCGACCCGCAGGCCTACGGCTACGCGGTCGACCTGCCGTCGAGCGGCGGCACGGCCCGTACCCTCCTGGGAGCCAGCCCCGAACTGCTCGTCTCCCGCTCGGGCCGCCGGATCACGACGAACCCGCTCGCGGGATCCGCGCCCCGCCACCCGGACCCCGTCGTCGACCGCGAACGGGCCCGCGCCCTGCTCGCCTCGGACAAGGACCTCCGCGAGCACGCCCTGGTGATCGAGAGCATCGTGGAGGCGCTGCGCCCGTACTGCAGCAGGCTGTCGGTTCCCGCCGGGCCCTCGCCGCTGTCCACCGCCTCCATGTGGCACCTGTCGACCCGGATCACCGGCGTGCTGGACGACCCGGCGGTCACATCGCTGGAACTGGCCACGGTGCTGCACCCCACCCCCGCCGTCTGCGGTACGCCGGCGAGCGCCGCGCGCGAGGCCATCGAGGAGATCGAGTCGTTCGACCGCGGCCTGTACGCGGGCCTGGTCGGGTGGGGCGACGCGACGGGCGACGGAGAGTGGGTCGTGACCATCCGCTGCGCCGAGGTCGCCGACCAGACCCTGAGGCTGTTCGCGGGGGCGGGGATCGTCGCGGGGTCGGTGCCGGAGACCGAGCTCGCCGAGACCACCGCCAAGTTCCAGACCATGCTCCGCGCCGTCGGCCTGCACCAGGACCGCTGACCCGCCGTCGCGGGGGACGACGCGCCGGTACGGGAGAGGACGTGTGATCGCGGGCGGTGACCCGCGATCGCGGGGGACGGCCTGTGGCCGCGGGGGCGGCCCGCCACCGTGAGAAGGCTCCGCCACCCCGAGAAAGACCCGGCACCGCGGGAAGACCGCACGAGAACCGCAGGAACCGCAGGAACCGCAGGAACCGCAGGAACCGCAGGAACCGCAGGAACCGCGAGGAAAGCAGGAAAGGAGACAGTGCCCGTGGCCCTTCCCCAGATCGCCCCCTACCCGCTGCCGGGAGAGGACGACCTTCCCGAGAACCGGGTGAGCTGGCGCCCCGATCCGCGCCGCGCCGTCCTGCTGGTCCACGACATGCAGAACTACTTCCTTTCCCCCTTCGCCGCCGGTGCCCCGCCGCTGACCGGGCTCGTCGCCAACATCGGTCTCCTGCGCGACGCCTGCGCCGCGCTGGGGGTCCCCGTCGTCTACTCGGTGCAGCCCGGAGGCCAGAGCGAACGCGAGCGCGGCCTGCTCCAGGACTTCTGGGGTTCGGGGATCCCCGGGCTCCGGGAGAGCGAGATCGTCGCGAGCCTCCTTCCCGCGGAGACCGACATCCTGCTCACCAAGTGGCGCTACAGCGCCTTCTGCAGGACCGACCTGCGCGCCCGGATGGAGGCGATGGGCCGCGACCAGATCATCGTCTGCGGCGTCTACGCGCACATCGGCTGTCTCGTGACCGTCTGCGACGCCTTCATGCAGGACCTCCAGCCGTTCCTCGTCGCCGACGCCGTCGCCGACTTCTCCCTGGAACACCACACCATGGCCCTCACGTACGCCGCACAGCGCTGCGCGGTCACGGTCGTCACCCGGGGGGTGCTGCGCGGCTGGGAGCTCGCCTCGCCGCCCGCCGAGGTGGCCGGGGGCGTGTAGCGGGGACCCGGTTCGCGAGGCCGCCGCGAATACTATCCGGGGGTATCCTTCAACAGGGGAGACCGAGCGGAGGGGGAGAGATGCACGGATACGCCACCAGCAAGCAGGACCACCTGCGACGGCTGCGCCGGATCGAGGGGCAGGTGCGAGGGCTGCAGCGGATGGTCGAGGAGGACAAATACTGCATCGACATCCTCACCCAGGTGTCGGCGGCCAACCGGGCCCTGCAGTCCTTCGCGCTGTCCCTGCTGGAAGAGCACCTGGCGCACTGCGTGGCCGAGGCCACGGCCAAGGGCGGCGCCGAGGCCGAGGAGAAGGTCAAGGAGGCGTCCGACGCCATCGCCAGGCTCGTCCGTTCCTGAACGCGCCGCCGTCACCGTGTCCGTCGCGTGCCCGTCGCGGGCGGTCACGCGCCGGTAGTCTCCTCGACCTTCTCCAGGTTGCGCTGGAAGTGGGCGCAGCCGGTGAAGTCCTCGTGGTCGCGGGCGAGGGCACACTCGATCATGTGGAGTGACGACCGCGCCTGGGCGACGCGCCGCGTCAGGTCCGCGTGCCTGCGGCGCAGGACGTCGCGTCGTGCCTCCGGATCGCCGGTGGCGATCATTTCCCGGATGTCGGTGAGGGAGAACCCGGCCTCCTTGGCGCGCAGGATCACCGCGACACGATAGAGGTGGTCGCGGTCGTAGCGGCGCCGGTCGGCCCTGACCCGGGTGGGGCTCAGCAGCCCCATCGCCTCCCAGTGCCGCAGGACGTGGGCGGGCAGGCCGAACCGCCGGACGCGCGCGTACCGGACGGCTCTTCCTGGCCGTGCCGCTGTTCGTCGCCGCCGCGCGCCGCCCCTGACGGCCGGCGGGTCGGCGTGTAAGACGGGTACGACAGGCATGGCGGATATGTACGCGTACGGCTAACCGGTCCGCGCGCCCGGCACGGTCACGACCGCGAACGTTCGGTTCGGCCGATCCGTCGCGGGCCGATCCCGCCAGGTCGTCTCACGCCGTTGAAAAGCGCTGGACAGGCGGTTATGGGGCCGGGGAACCGGGTGATACCGGTATGGGGCTATCCCGCCGGATCCGCCTCGTGCACGTCCCGGTGGTCGGGATCGACGGCGAGCACGACGTGGAGCAGGTCCTCGATGGCGTGGGCGAGGCGCTGGTCGGACAGCTCGTACCGGGTCTGGCGCCCCTCGGGCACCGCGACCACCAGGCCGCAGCCGCGCAGGCACGACAGATGGTTGGAGACGTTCTGGCGGGTCAGCCCGAGCTCGTCGGCGAGCCGTGCCGGGTAGGTGGGTCCCTGGAGGAGGGCGATGAGCATCCGGCAGCGGTTGGGGTCGGCCAGCGCCCGTCCGAGACGGGCCATCGCGTCAAGGCGTGTCGCGGCGGTGAGCATGGTTATCACAATACATCGCTTGCTGTATATACAGTGGCTGCTGTATAAACACTGAGGACTGTACCGACGGGGATGGAGCACCATGGGGCACGGACACGGGCACGGGCACACGACGCCGACGGCGGCCACGGCACACCGCGGGCGCCTGGTCGTCGTGCTCCTGCTGACCATCGGGGTGCTCGTCGTCGAGGTCGTCGGCGCGGCGCTGTCGGGCAGCCTGGCGCTGCTCGCCGACGCCGGGCACATGGCCACCGACGCCGCGGGCATCGCGCTGGCGCTGTTCGCCGTCTGGATGGCCGGAAAACCGGCCAGTGCCCGGCGGACCTTCGGCTACCAGCGGGCGGAGATCCTCGCCGCCGCGATCAACGCGGTCGTCCTGCTCGCCCTGAGCCTCTACATCCTGTACGAGGCCGTCCGGCGGTTCGCCGACCCCGAGCCGGTCGGCGGGACGGTGATGCTCGTGGCGGCCGCGGTCGGCCTGGCCGCCAACGCGATCGGGCTGTGGCTGCTGCGCCCCGGCCAGACGGAGAGCCTCAACCTGAGGGGTGCCTACCTGGAGGTCCTCGGTGACCTGCTGGCCTCGGTCGCGGTGATCGTCGCCGCGGTCGTCATCGCGCTCACCGGCTGGACGACGGCCGACCCGATCGTCTCCGTCGTCGTCGCCCTGCTGATCGTGCCGCGCAGCTGGAGCCTGCTGCGCGAGGCCGTGGACATCCTGCTCGAAGCGGTTCCCCGGGGCGTCGACCTGGAGGAGGTCCGCAGGCACCTGCTGGAGACGCCGGGTGTCATCGACGTCCACGACCTGCACGCCTGGACCATCACCTCGGGGCTTCCCGTCATGTCCGCCCACGTCGTGATGGAGGACGGCGTCCTGGTCGACGGCTCCTTCGGCCCGGTGCTGGACCGGCTGCACGAGTGCCTGGCCGGTCACTTCGACGTCGAGCACTCCACCCTGCAGCTGGAGCCCGCCGGTCACGCGGACCACGAGGGCGCCCGGCACCGCTGAGGGGCTCCGGTGGCCTGCTGGGGAGAGACCACCGGGATCCGTTCCGCGCGACCGTCGCGGCCGCGTCCAAGGGGACGAGGGGATGAGGGGACAGTCGGCCGGTCCGCGCGGAGCGGCGAACGGAGGACGCGGCAGGGTCAGGTGGGCGCGGAGGCGTCCGGCCGCTCAGGGGGCCTGGAAACCGGCCTTGGTCAGCACGTCCTCGCCCTGCTGCGACAGCACCAGGTCGACGAACTGCCTGGCCGCCTCCGGGGCGGGCGCGCCGGACAGGACCGCGATCGGGTAGTCGTTGATCGCCTTCTCGGCCTCGGGGAAGTCGATGCCGTCGACCTTGCCGCCGGAGGCGATGACGTCCGTCTTGTAGACCAGGGCGGCGTCGACCTCGCCGAGCTCGACCTTGGTGAGGGTGGCCTTGACGTCCTGCTCCAGGGTGACCGGGGTGACCTTGAGCCCGGCCGCGTCCAGGGCCTTGACGGCGGCGGCGCCGCAGGGCACCTGCTCGGCGCACAGGGCGACCTTGACCTTCGGGTCGGTCAGGTCCTTGAGGTCGTCGACCTTGGCCGGGTTGTCGGCCGGGACGGCGATCTGCAGGCTGTTGCGCACGAACGTGGTCGGCGAGGCGGCCAGGGAGGCGTCGGTGACGGTCTTCATCGTGGCCGGGCTCGCGGCGGCGAACACGTCGGCCGGGGCGCCCGCGACGATCTGCTGGGCCAGGGTGGCGCTGGAGCCGAAGCTGAACCGCACCGTCGTGCCCGGGTGCGCGGCCTCGAAGGTCTTGCCCAGCTCGGTGAACGTCCCGGTCAGCGACGCGGCGGCGAGCACCGTCAGCGTCGTGGCACCGCCCCCGGAGGCGGCGGGAGTGGAGGCGGGAGCGGGGGCGGAGGCGGCGGGGGCCGGACCGCCGGCGCCGCAGCCGGACAGGGTGGCGGCCAGTGTGAGGGCGAGGGGGACCGTGACGGCCCACCGGGAAAGACGCCTGAACAACGAGGGCTCCTTACTGACTCACCGTGCCGACCCGGAACGTCGCCGGGAACAATCACCATACCTCGCACATTCGTCCCCGAAGAAGAGACCTCCTGAGCAAACACGCCATGTACTGCCTTGCGGCCATCGCATCTGCGATGTCCCGGCATCTCGTACGCGGACCGGTATCACGGCCCGTCCCGGCAACCATGTGAAGGGAAGCGCGCGCGACGGCGGCCCGCCGGTGGATGATGTCATGCCGCACCGTCGCGTCCACCGAACGCCGGAACGAATGGATCGGACATGGATCTGCTGCCCTTCGACACGGCGCACGCGTCCACGGTCGCGGGCTGGCCCGCCTCGTCGCGGGAAGTCGCGATGTGGTGCGGGCGGCACGAGTTCCCCCTGCCCGCGCGGGTCGTCGCCGACTGGCAGCTGGGGGAGGACGTGCGCTCCCACCTGCTCCTCGCGGACGGGGACCCGCTCGGCTACGGGGAGCTGTGGGTCGACCCCGAGGAGGGGGAGATCGAGCTCGCCCGGATCATCGTGGCCCCCGGTGCCCGGGGCAGGGGGATTGGGCGGCGGCTGGTGCGAGGACTGGCCGCGCTGGCCCGGGACGCCGGTTACGCGAACGTCTTCATGCGCGTGCACCCGGACAACGACCGGGCCCTGCGGTGCTACCGGGGAGCCGGTTTCCACACGGTCGACGCTCACCTGGCGGCGGAGTGGAACGTCTCCCAGCCGGTCGGCTACGTCTGGCTGCGGCACGACGACCCCGGCCCCTGACGGCTCCGGCGCGGCCGGGTTCGCGAAACCGACCGGATTCGCGAAACCTACCGGGTTCGCGAACCTGCCGGGTGGGCGAACCTGCCGGGTTCGCGAACGAACACCTCGGCGCGAGGTCACGCACGGTGTGCCTTCCGAGCCGGAACGACGTCACCGATAAACCGGCCGCTCGATTTCGCCGAAGCGGGCTAAACAGTTAAGTCACGTGATTCAAACAGCCTTCCGAGGTGGGATCCGCACGGCCGGGGCCGCACCGGCGAGACCTTCGCGCACGCCCCGCATCGGCGCCGGAGGAATGCTGTTCGGCCTGCTCAGAGCATTGATCCGGCTCGGGGTCGAACGCGTGGACCGGCACCGCTCGTCACCGGCGAGGTCCACCGGCGAGGTCTCGCCGGTGTTTCCCGGCCCGTGCCGGAGGAAACGGCCCCGAGCTCGATAGGAATGGCCCTCCGGCCGATAAGCAACCCTTATGGCGCATCCGTTGTCCAGCCGTATTGCCGCACATAGCGTAAAACATGAGCCGTGGCCGGACCGAGCGGAGGAGGAAACGTGAAATTCGGAATATATCCTGCCTATATTGGCGGCCAAGATGTCACCGGTGACAACGCCCGGTTCGTCCACACACTCACCGCTCGGGCCCTCATGGAGGACACCTTCCCCAGCCTGCGCCTCAAGCGCGACCTCGACCTGGGAGTCGCCGATCCGCGTACGGCGGGGAAGAGTGTCGTGGGGGCGTGCGTCGTCGCCGACGAGAGCATGACGGCCATGGCCCTCGAGTCGGCCGCCCGCGCCGCCCCCGAATGGCGCCGCGTCCCGCTCGCCGAGCGGATCGAGATCGGACGTCGCATCGCGGAACGGATGCTCGAACACCTCGACACCCTCGTCGAGATCCTCGTCGCGGAGGGCACCCCGCACTCCGCGGCCAAAGGCATGATCGGCGGGCTCCCGTTCACCAGCTGGAGCCGGGAGACACTCGAATGGTGCGCCGAGCAGATGGAGTTCCGCCGGTGGGACGGCGACCGCGAGATGATCCTGCGCCGCGTCCCCGACGGCGTCGTCTGCATCAACCCTCCGCAGAACGCCGCGGCGGTCAACGCGCTGAACGGCCTCACCGCCCTCCTGGCCGGTAACACCGTGGTGGTACGGGCACCCCGCGGGGTCGCGCTCAGCTGCATGTACGCGATGCGGGAGATCGCGGCTCCGGTGCTCGAAGAGGCGGGAGCACCGCCCGGAACGCTCAACGTCCTCTGCGGGCCGCCCATGCTCGACGCCTGGATGGCCAGCGAGCACGTCGACGACGTCCTCTACTTCGGGGGCAGCAAGAAGGGGCTCGAGTTCGAGACCGACTGCATCGCCGCGGGCAAGAAGCCGATCCTGGAGCTCGCGGGCAACGACTGCTGCGTGGTGTGGCACGACGCCGACCTGGACGCCACGGTGGAGACCCTCACCGAGTTCTTCATGAACTCCGGCCAGATCTGCAACGTGCCCAACCAGGTGATCGTCCACCCGGAGATCGCGGACGAGCTCGTCGAGCGGCTGGTCGCGGCCACCAGGAGGATCCGGCCCGGATATCCGGACGAGACCGACGTGGTGCTCACCCCGGTCCTCGGGGTCGACTGGTTCTTCGGCTGCCTGGGCGAGGCGCTCGCCAAGGGCGCGAAGCTCGTCCACGGCGGCCGTCGTCTGGAGGTCGACGGCTCACCGTCCGACACCGGGTTCTTCGTCGAGCCGAGCATCGTCCGGATCGACGGCCTCCGGGACGCGAGGTCGCTGTCGGTGGTCCGCGACGAGACGTTCTTCCCGCTGCTGCCGATCATCGTCCCCGAGGCGGGCACGACGGACGACGCCCTGCTGGAGGAGGTGCTGACCTTCGTGAACGGCAACGCCTACGGCCTGCGCAACTCCTTCTGGTCGACCGGGAACGCGACGATCGAGCGGGTCCTGGAGGGGGTCGTCAACGGCGGCAACCTGAAGATCAACGATTCGCACACCGCCTTCCTCCCCTTCCTGCCCAACCAGGGCGGGCCCGGTCTCACCGGCGGCGCCTTCGGCGAGGCGAGTCACCCCATGCTGCGCACCACCCATCTGCAGGGCGTCAGCGTCATCCGCCCGGCGGCCTGACGCGACACGGACCGATACAGACCGACGGCGGACCAACGGCGGACTGAAGAGGAGCACCCGTCATGACATCTCGTACCCTGAAGGCCACGGTGCCGGCGACGGCCGCCGAGGTGATCGAGCGGCTCGGCGACGAGCCGGCATTCCCCGCGTACGCCCGTGACATCGTCTCCGTCTCCGACACCGGCGACGGGCTCCGCCAGTGGGTGCTGGCCTTTCGCGGCGGCACGGCGAGGTGGACGCAGCGCAGCTGGGGGGCCGGAGGCGGCTCGCAGCCGCACCGCATCGAGTTCGAACAGGTCAGCGGGGATTTCCAGCACCTCAAGGGAACGTGGACGAGCACGGACCTCCCCGACGGCTGCGAGGTCGTGTTCGACGTGGACTACAGCACGAGCGTCCCCCACCTCGCGGGCGCGATCGACTCCGCCGTCGGGCGGGTGCTGGTCCGCAGCGCCCACCAGATCATGTTCGCCGTCGGAGGCTCGGTCCACGTCACGTCCGGCGACCGGCACCTCCGGGACATGCCGGACGGCTTCACCCCGGAGGGGACCACGGGCGACGCGCTCCGGTGACGCCCCGGATCCACGGGATCCGGCCCCGCCGGGGCTCTCACGGTCGTCCGTACGCTGTCACCGGCGGGGCTCTCAGGTCGTCCGTACGCTGTCACCGGCGGCCCGGCCCGGACGGATGAGAAAGAATTCCCGTCATGGGCCGATCGTCGGAGTCGAATCCCCTTTTCTGCCGGGTCGTCTTTTCACCGGAAAGACATTTAGGGGATGCCGCGGATGCGATTCGGGGACATCCGGATTTCGCGGCCGATGGCGTGCCCGGCGACCCGGCGCCGATCGAACCGCATTTGGTGATCTTGACGCGCCCGCAGCGCGCGATCAACCGGACCTGGGAAAGCGAAAGGCCGTTCCTGATCTCTCAGGAACGGCCCTTTACCTCGGGACTTCACTTCGACGTCGGGGTGACAGGATTTGAACCTGCGGCCTCTTCGTCCCGAACGAAGCGCGCTACCAAGCTGCGCCACACCCCGGTCACACGCCCGGTCTTGCTCGTGCTTGGAAAAGTCTAGCGGACTTCGTGGGTGCTTGCGTCGCCGCGACGGCGGGGCATCAGGGTCAGGAGGCTCGCCTCCGGATAGCAGGCGAAACGGACCGGGGCGTAGGGGCTGGTGCCGAGACCGGCGGAGACGTGGAGGTAGGCGGAGTCGTGGCGGCTCATGCCCTTGACGCGGGCCCGGTCGATGCCGCAGTTGGTGACCAGGGCGCCGTAGAAGGGGACGCAGAGCTGGCCGCCGTGGGTGTGCCCGGCGAGCAGCAGCTGGTAGCCGTCGGCGGCGAAGCGGGTCAGGTTGCGGGGCTCCGGCGAGTGCATCACGCCCAGGCGCAGGTCGGCCGCCGCCGGGGCGGGACCGGCGATCAGGTCGTAGCGGTCGAGGTTGATGTGGGAGTCGTGGATGCCGCCCACGGCCACGTCGAGATCGCCGACCTTGAGGCGGGCGGTGGTGTTGTTCATGTCCAGCCAGCCCTCGGCGGCCATCGCGGCGCCCAGCTCCTCCCAGGGGAGGGAGGGGATCTTCTGGCCGTAGTCGGCCTTGGACGTGCGCCAGAGGTAGCGCGCCGGATTCTTCGGCCGAGGCTCGTACATGTCGTTGGAGCCGTAGACGAACAGGCCAGGGCGGGACAGCAGGGGCTCCAGGGCGTGCATGAGGGGCGTGATCGCGTCGGGGTGCGAGATGGAGTCGCCGGTGTTGACCACCAGGTCGGGGTTGAGGGCCCCGAGCGAGCGCACCCAGTCGATCAGCCTCCGCCTGCCGGGGGTGAGGTGCAGGTCGGACAGGTGGAGGATGCGTACGGGCCGCTGCCCCGGCTCCAGCACGGGCACGTCGAAGCGGCGCAGCCGGAACGCGTTGCGCTCGACGACCGAGGCGTACGCGAGGCCGGCCAGGCCGACGCCGAACAGGGACAGGGGCACCGCGGCTGCTTTCCTCACCTTCTCATCATGCCCGAGATCGGGCCCTCGAACGGAAACTCGGGATACAGCCGGGCTGGTGAGGCGGCAAGATGGACGGCATGAGCGCATTGAAGGACAAGCTGAAGGCCGATCTCACGGCCTCCATGAAGAGCAGGGACGAGATCCGCACCCGCACGATTCGCATGGCCCTCGCGGCCGTGAACGTCGAGGAGGTCTCGGGAAGGACCGCACGCGAGCTCAGCGACGACGAGGTCGTCAAGGTGCTGGCCAAGGAGGCCAAGAAGCGCCGCGAGGCGGCCGAGGCGTTCAGCGGTGCCGGCCGGGTGGAGCAGGCCCAGGCGGAGGTCGACGAGCAGGCCGTGCTGGAGGCGTACCTGCCCGCGCAGCTGTCCGACGAGGAGCTCGCCGGGCTCGTGGACGAGGCCGTCGCCGAGAGCGGTGCCAGCGGGCCGCAGGCGATGGGCCAGGTCATGAAGATCGTGAACCCGAAGGTCGCCGGACGCGCCGAGGGCGGCCGCGTCGCCCAGGCCGTACGGGCCCGCCTGGCGTCCTCCTGATCCGGTCTGACCCGATCTGATCCGAGCCGATCAGAGCTGACCCGAGCCGATCAGAGCTGATCCGAGCCGATTCGAGCTGATCCGATACGCCAGAGCCCTTCGTCCGACACGACCAGAGCCCTTCTCGCCGGACCTTCGAAGGTCCGGCGAGAAGGGCTCTGGCGTTCCGGGGTTCCCCCGGGACTCCCGGGGCTCCGGTGGCGTTACGGGACGGGCGGGGCGATCGGGGCGCCGCCGTTCGCGTCGAACGGGAAGCCGTTGTTGACCTCCTCGTTGTCACCGCCGTCCGGCGGGCCGAACGGGCCGTCGCCGTTGTCGCCGCGGTCACCCCGGTCGTCGCCGGGGCCGCCGTCGTCGCGCTTCGGCGGCGGCTTGGGCGCGCACCGGCCGGCGGAGCAGCCGCCGAAGCGCTCCATGTTCACCGGGGTGAAGGGGGACGCCTCGACGCCCTTGAGCGCGCCGAGCATGGAGTCCTTCCAGATCCGCCCGGAGATCGAGGCGCCGTACACGTAGCTGTAGTAGCGCCCGCCGATGGTCACGCCGGTCAGGTCGTACTTGAAGGCGCCGCGCGGGTCGCCGAGGCTCACCGCGGAGGCGAGGTCGGGGGTGAACCCGGCGAACCAGGCGGCGGTGTAGGCGTCGGTGGTGCCGGTCTTGCCCGCCGCCGGACGGCCGATGCCGCCGACCTCGGTCATCGTGCCCTTGGTGAAGACCCCGGACATGATGTGGCTGGCCGCGTCGGCGACCTCCTCGTCCAGGACCTGCTTGCACTTGGGCTTGTACGAGGTCTTCTTGCCGTCGCGGTCGGTGCTCTCGGTGATCACCATCGGGCTGCAGTAGGTGCCGCGGGCGGCGATCGTGGCGTAGGCGGCGGAGACCGTCACCGGGTCCATCTCGTTGATGCCGAGGGTGAAGGTCTCGAACTCCTTCAGCGCCCTGCCGTCGGCCCGCTTGATGCCCAGGCTCTTGGCCATCTTGACCGTCTCGCAGAGGCCGACCTCCTGCTCCAGGCGCATGAAGAAGGTGTTCACCGAGCCCAGGGTGCCGGTGGTCAGGGTCTTGAAGCCGCCGCCGCCCTCGCTGGAGTTCTTGACCTCGTGGGTTGTGTCGCCGACCCCGTCGCCCTTGCAGTCGCGGAACGTGCCCCTGCTGGGGGCCCGGTAGCCGGAACCGGTGCCGAAGCCGTCGTTCAGCTTCATGCCCTGGTCCAGGGCGGTCAGCAGGGTGAAGGGCTTGAACGTGGAGCCCGCCTGGAAACCCGCTCCGCCGCCGTGGGCCTTGTCGCCGACGAGGTTGTAGCTGATCTCGTTCTTCTTCTTGTTCCTGCCGAACTTGCGGCTGGCGGCCATCGCCTTCACGGCGCCGGTGCCGGGAACGACCATCGCCTGCGCGGCGACCGGCTTGTCGCTGGTCTTGACGTACTCCTTGATCGCCTTCTCCGAGGCCTTCTGCGCCTTCGTGTTGAGCGTCGTCTTGATGACCAGGCCGCCCCGCTGCAGCAGCCTCTCGCGCTGCTTGCGGGTCTTGCCGAAGTCCTCGTTGGTCGCGATCTCCTGCCGCACGTAGAGGCAGAAGTACGGGTAGGCGCTCTCCTCGCAGCCGCCGGGGGCCTCGATGTTCTTGAAGCCGAGCTTCTTCCGCTTGGCCTCCTCGGCCTCCGGCAGCGTGATCTTGCCGAGTTCGGCCATCCGGTTCAGCACGGTGTTGCGCCGCTCCAGCAGCCGGTCGCGGGAGGCCTTGCCCGCGTTCGGGTCGGTCACGCTCGGGTTCTGCACGGCCCCGGCGAGGGTGGCCGCCTCCCACAGGGTCAGCTTCGAGGCCGGCTTGTTGAAGAAGCGCCGGGAGGCGGCCTGGATGCCGTAGGCGCCCGCGCCGTAGTAGGAGATGTTCAGGTAGCGCTCAAGGATCTCCGACTTGGTGTACTTCTCCTCGATGGCGAGCGCGTAGCGCAGCTCGTTGAGCTTCCTGGAGAGCGTGGGAGCGATGGCGGCGGCCTGCTCCTCCTTGGTCTCCGCGGCGTTGAGGAGCACGAGCTTGACGTACTGCTGCGTGATGGAGGAGCCGCCCTGGACCACGCCGCCGCCCGAGACGTTCTTCACGGCCGCGCGGAAGGTGCCCTCGATGTCGATCGCGCCGTGCTCGTAGAACCGGAAGTCCTCGATCGCCACGATCGCGGTCTTCATGACGTCGGCGACCTCGTCCAGCCTCACCGACTCGCGGTTCTCGAAGTAGAACTGGGCGAACTGCTTGCCGTCGGCGTCGAGCAGGGTGGTCTTCTCGGCGAGGGGGGGCTCCTTGAGCTCCTCGGGGAGAAGACGCAGCTCGTCGGCGGTCGCGTTCACCGTCATCCCCGCGCCGCCCACGGCCGGGAGCGCGACGGCGGCGACGAGCACACCCATGACAGCGGCAGCGCTGATCAGCTTCAGCACATTACCGATCGCGCCGATCACAGACACCTGGTCTTTGCCTTGAGCTTGCACGAGACCCAGGGTACGTCGGACGGATGCCGCAAACGGTAACGGAACGCCATCTTAGCCGGGCTTTGTCCCGTTATCTCAGGCAGGTGACTAGTCATTCCCGGCCAGATGGCCGTGGATGACCATGTGAGAATTTGGTCCCGCCGGGGTCTGTCGGCCCGAACGTCTGGTTGCGTACGTTCTCTTTCTGCAGCAATTGAATACCGAGGCCCGACGCCCGCGCCCGTCGGCCCAAGTCACGACTGACCACCTAAAGGGGAGTGGGGTCGAATGTGGATCACGGATTGGACCTCCCGTGCGGCCTGTAAGGGTGCGGATCCTGACGCTTTGTTCGTTCAGGGTGCTGCCCAGAACCGAGCGAAGCTGATCTGCCGAGGATGCCCGGTCCGGACCGAGTGCCTCGCCGATGCGCTGGACAACCGCATCGAGTTCGGGGTGTGGGGCGGGATGACCGAGCGCGAACGCCGCGCGCTGTTGCGCCGGCGACCGGATGTCGACTCCTGGCGGGACCTGCTGGAGTTGGCCAAAGAGGAATACGAGCGGACTAATGAGCTGATCGCCGGCTGAGTTCGCGCCCATCCCGTACGGCTGGCGCCGGGCGCCAGCCGTACACGCATGTCACGGGCCGGAGAGCGCGCGTCGCCACGCGTGTTCGCGTGTTCTCCGGATCCGTTCGACGGCGCTTCGTTCGTCGAAGCCCCGTCTGATGACGCGGGGTCACGCGGCCACGCCGCCGCCCCGTACGGCCGACGGTTAGCGGGTGGCCAGGAGGTCGCCCACCTCGCGCAGTCCCTCCAGGTCGTGCACGTCCTGCGACATGGCGGGGACCCGTGCCACGGGCACCGTGGGATGGGCGGAGATGAAGTGCTCCTCCTCGCGTCGCTCGCGGGCGGCCAGCTGCATCCGGCCGGCGTGCAGCCGCAGCACGGCGGAGGTGAGCTCGTGCTCGCCGCGCGACTCCAGGTCCTCCGCGGCGGCGGTGCTCCGCGCCCCGGACAGCATGGACGCGGGCGAGCGGTGCACCCGGTTGACCACGAGACCCGCCAGGGGCATGCGCTCCTCGGCGAGCCTCTCCACGAAGTAGGACGCCTCGCGCATCGCGTCGCGCTCGGGCGAGGCCACGACGACGAACGCCGTCCCCGGGGCCTGCAGGAGCCGGTAGGTCTGGTCCGCCCGCGCCCTGAAACCGCCGAAGACGGCGTCCAGCGCCGACACGAACGTCTGCAGGTCCTTGAGCACTTGCGCGCCCAGCAGCTTGGTCAGCGCCCCGGCGACGATGCCGAACCCCGCGTTGAACAGCTTGAACGCGCTGCGCCCCCCGGCCTTGGCGGGAAGCATGAGCACCCGGATCAGCTTGCCGTCGAGGAAGCGGCCGAGCCGCTCGGGAGCGTCGAGGAAGTCGAGCGCGGAGCGCGACGGCGGGGTGTCGACGATGATCAGATCCCATTCGTCCGACCGCCTGAGCTGGCCCAGCTTCTCCATCGCCATGTACTCCTGCGTGCCGGAGAAGCTGGACGACAGGGACTGGTAGAAGGGGTTCGTCAGGATCTGGCGGGCTCGCTCGGGGTCGGCGTGCGCCTCGATGATCTCGTCGAAGGTCCGCTTCATGTCGAGCATCATGGCGTGCAGCCGGCCCTCGCCCTCGACGCCCATGACGGGCCTGGGGGTGTTGTCGAGTTCGGTGAGCCCCATCGACTGCGCCAGCCGCCGCGCGGGGTCGACCGTGAGCACCACGGCGGAACGGCCGCGCTCGGCCGCGCGCAGCCCCAGTGCCGCGGCGGTGGTCGTCTTCCCCACACCGCCGGAGCCGCAGCAGACGACGATCCGGGTGTCCGGATCGTCGATGATCGCGTCGAGGTCGAGGAACGGGGGTTTCTTCACGCTGCTCCCTGGGTGCGGATCGATTCCGCCAGCTCGTACAGCCCCGACAGATCCACCCCGTCGGCCAGCAACGGCAGGTCGTAGCGGGGGCGGGCGGCCTTGTCCAGCGCCCGCCTCTCGTGGCGTTCCAGCTCGGTGCGGCGGGCGTGCTCGGCGATCTCCTCGGTCAGCGCCTCGGCCACCGCGACCGCGCCGGAACCGCCGTCGGTGAGCCCCGCGGCCTTGAGGCCGAGCACCAGCTCGGTCGGGTCGAGCCTGTCCTCGGCGGCGGCCTCCAGGACGGAGGCGGGCAGCAGCGACTCGCGGACCATGTTGACGAAGATCCCACCGGGCGGGAGCCCCGCGGCACGGAGCTCGCGCAGGCCGTCGAGGGTCTCCTGGACCGGCATCTCCTCCAGGAGCGTGACGAAGTGCACGGCGGTCTCGGGGGAGGAGACGACGCCGTTCACCAGGTCGGCGTGGTTCTTGATCGGGCCGACCCTGGCCAGCCCGGCGACCTCGTTGGTGACGTTGAGGAAGCGCGCGATCCTGCCGGTCGGCGGCGCGTCCAGCACGACCGCGTCGTAGACCCTCTTGCCGTCCTTGCCCTTGCGCCGGACGGCCTCGCTCGTCTTGCCGGTGACCAGGACGTCGCGGAAGCCGGGGGCGATGGTGGTGGCGAAGTCGACGATGCCGATCTTGCTGAGCGCCCTGCCCGCCCTGCGCATGCCGTAGAACATCTCGAGATATTCGAGCATGGCCTCCTCGGCGTCGACGGCCAGCGCGTAGACGTCCCCGCCGCCGGGCGCGACGGCGATCTTGCGCTCCTCGTACGGCAGCGGCGGCAGGTCGAAGACCCGGGAGATCCCTTGGCGGCCCTCGACCTCGACCAGCAGGACCTTTCTGCCACCCGCCGCGAGGGCGAGCGCGAGTGCGGCGGCCACCGTGGTCTTGCCGGTGCCGCCCTTGCCGGTGACGACGTGAAGGCGTACGCCGTCCCAATCGGTGTCGCGAGCTCTCACCCTTCGAAGGCTACCCAACGGCTACTTGACAACTCCTCGGCGCCTTCCCCCGGAGAGTGCGCACCGGTACGGCCCCTCGGCGGGCGGGGGTGGCCTAGCCCCTTTGTTGGTATTCGCCCGGAGAGCGGAAGATATGCCTCCCGCGGGTGCCTCCGTGACCGATCGCCCTGTTCAGCACGGTCGTGCGGGCCGTACGCGACGGGATCGGAGCGGGAGGGGGTCCGGCGTACGGCCCGGGAGACCCTGGGTGGTCGTGTCGCTAAACGATCGGGATCGGAAAGTAAATATGCCGATTCTCACAGCGGGCCGGTCCGGCCGTCCGCCCGATCGTCGGCTCGCCTCCACGGGTGCCGCCGGCCGGAGGTGGTCCGCCTGCCGTGGGCGGTCTCGCTAATGTGTCCCGCATGACGAAATGGGAGTACTCGACGGTGCCGCTGCTGGTCCACGCGACGAAGCAGATTCTTGACAACTGGGGCCAGGACGGCTGGGAGCTCGTCCAGGTCGTGCCGGGTCCCAACCCCGAGCAGCTGGTCGCCTACCTGAAGCGGCCCCGGCAGTGACGGCCGAGGAGAGACTGGCGGAGCTGGGCCTGACCCTGCCGGAGGTGGTGCCGCCGCTGGCGGCGTACGTCCCGGCGGTGCGTTCCGGTGATCACGTCTACACCTCGGGGCAGCTCCCGATCGTGGACGGCAAGCTGGTGACCGCCGGCAAGGTCGGCGCGGAGGTGGACGTCGAGGACGCCTACGAGCTCGCGAGGGTGTGCGCGCTCAACGCCCTCGCCGCCATCGCGTCGGCGGCCGGAGGGCTGTCGAACATCGTCCGCGTCGTCAAGGTCGTCGGCTTCGTGGCCAGCGCCCCGTCCTTCACCGGCCAGCCGCAGGTCGTCAACGGCGCCAGCGACCTGCTCGCCGCGGTGCTCGGCGACGCGGGCAAGCACGCCCGCAGCGCGGTCGGCGTCGCCGTCCTCCCGCTGGACGCGCCGGTCGAGGTCGAGGTGATCGCCGAGGTCCGCTGAGGTTCGCTGAGATCCGCCGAGGTCGTCGGGTCCTCGGGAGTCTGGAGCCTGGGACTTCGGGATCTTTGCGGACCCGGTGGATCGGTGGGCCGGTGGATCGGTGGAGCCCTGACGGGCCCGGCGGTCACCGGAGGCGGAAGGTCCCTGGTGGCCGTTGAGGCTCGCCGGCGGTGGCCGAGGTCCCGGGCAGGTGACCGGGCCGGCCGGGGCCGTACGGGTGCCGTGGGGGCTCGCCAGGGGCCGTACGGGAGCGTTGTGCCCCGCGTGGCCCTCCGCGGCGCCGGTGCGGCCCCGTGATTGTCCGGGACGGTGCCGTGATTGTCCGGTGCGGCCCCGTGATTGTCCGGGACGGTGGCGTGATTGTCCGGGACGGTGCCGTGCCACATGATGGACCTGAAACAGAGCGGTGTTCTGGTGGAGGGTCTCAATGGGCGGTATTCCGCTTCCCGGTGAGCTGGGCGAGCGCGCACGCGACATCCTGGCCGGGCGGGTCGCCCCGGTCCCGGCCCGGGACGCCGCCACCGTGGTCGTCCTCCGTGAGGAGGCCGGCGGGCTGGAGGTCTACCTGCTGCGGCGCAAGGCGAGCATGGCCTTCGCCGCGGGGGCCTACGTCTTCCCCGGCGGGTCGGTCGACCCGCGCGACACCGACCAGGTGATCGACTGGGCGGGCCCTCCGCCCGAGGCCTGGGGCGAGATCTTCCGCGCGGACGAGCGGACCGCCCGGGGCCTGGTGTGCGCCGCCGTACGGGAGACGTTCGAGGAGTCGGGGGTGTTGCTGGCCGGTCCGTCCGCGGAGTCCGTGGTGTCCGACACCACCGGCGACGACTGGGAGGCCGACCGGCTCGCCCTGATCGGCAAGACCCTGTCCTTCGCCGACTTCCTCGGCGGGCGCGGCCTGGTCCTCCGCTCCGACCTGCTCCGTCCCTGGGCGCACTGGATCACCCCCGAGGTCGAGACCAGGCGCTTCGACACCCGGTTCTTCGTCGCGGCGCTCCCGGCCGGCCAGCTCACCCGCGACGTCGGCGGCGAGGCCGACCGGGTCGTCTGGATCAGGCCCGCCGACGCGCTCGACCAGGGCGGGACGGGCCAGATCTTCCTGATGCCCCCGACGCACCGCACGCTCACCGAGCTGAGCGTCTACGAGAAGGTGCCCGAGGCGCTCGCGGCCGAGCGTGAGATCGTGACCTTCATGCCGAAGATCGCCGAGGTGGACGGGGAGATGCGCATCGTGCTCGACGACGACTACCGGTTCGGCGCGCGGTGAGCGGGCTGCGGATCCCCCTGGAGGGACCTGACGGGGCCGGTACGGACCACACGCTCAACCTTCTCGCCCCCAACCCCTCCGAGATGACCCTGGACGGCACCAACACGTGGGTGATCGGCCTCAGGGAGGCCGGTGGGCCCGCAGGACCCGGGTTCGCCGGACCTGGGTTCGCCGGACCCGACGAGGTCGAAGGGGGCGGGGGGTTCGGGGAGGAGGTGCTGGTCGTCGACCCGGGACCGGACGACGACGAGCACCTCGCGCGGGTCGCCCGGCGCCTGGAGGGCCGCAGGGTCGTCGCGATCCTGCTCACCCACGGCCACCACGACCACAGCGGCGGCGCCGCGAAGTTCGCCGGACTGGTCGGCGCGCCCGTCAGGGCCCTGGATCCCGCGCACCGGCTGGGCGAGGAGGGGCTCGGCGCCGGCGACGTGATCACGGCCGGGGACCTGGAGCTGCACGTCGTGGGCACGCCCGGTCACTCGTTCGACTCGCTCTGCTTCTGGCTGCCGCGGGACCGGGCGATCCTCACCGGCGACACGGTGCTCGGCCGAGGTACGACCGTGATCGCCCCGGACGGCGACCTGGCCGACTATCTGCGCTCTCTCGACCTGCTGCGGGCGAGGGCCGAGCGGGTCGGGGCCGAGGCGCTGCTGCCCGGCCACGGTCCGGTGCTGCCCGACCCGATCGGCGTCCTCGACGGCTACATCGCCCATCGGCGGCGCAGACTCGACCAGATCCGGGAGGCCAGGCGGCGGGGGGCGGCGACGCCCCGGGAGGTCGTCGAGATCGTCTACGCGGACGTGGACAGGTCGCTCTGGCCCGCCGCCGAGATGTCGGTCCGCGCGCAGCTCGCCTACCTCGACAGTTAGCCCCGTAGCCCCGTAGCCCCGTAGCCCTGTAGACCCGGCTCCGGGGCCCGCTTCGGTGGAGAGGGGTGCACCCGGCTCCGGGCTCGCCTTCGTGGAGAGGGCCGGGCTCGGCTCCGGGCCCGGCCTCGTGGAGAGGGCTGAGCTCCGTTCCGGGGTCCGGCCTCGGGGAAAGACCGCTCTCGGAAGCGGGGAGGAACCGCCCTCGGAACGGGAGGGACGACGGCCCTCGGAGCTGGAAGGACCGTTCTCGGAACGGTCCTTTTCCGGGTGATCCGTCCCCCTGGGACTCCGGGCCCTCACGGGTCAGCGCGAGCGGTTGTGCAGCCGCTCCAGGTCCATGATGACCACGGCCTTGGCCTCGATGCGCAGCCAGCCCCGCTGGGCGAAGTCGGCCAGCGCCTTGTTCACGGTCTCCCGCGAGGCGCCGACCAGCTGGGCCAGCTCCTCCTGGGTGAGGTCGTGGTGGACCCGTACGCCGTCGTCGATCCGCTGGCCGAAGCGCTCGGCCAGGTCGAGCAGGGCCTTCGCCACCCGGCCGGGCACGTCGGTGAAGACCAGGTCGGCCAGCACGTCGTTCGTGCGGCGGAGGCGCTGGGCCAGGGCCCGCAGCAGGTGGAGGGCGACCTCGGGCCGGCCGGTCAGCCAGGGCCGCAGGTCGTCGTGTCCGAGCCCGGCCAGGAGGACGTCGGTCAGCGCGGTGGCCGACGCCGTACGGGGACGGGGGTCGAACAGGGACAGTTCGCCGAACATCTCGCTCGGACCGAGCACGCTGAGCAGGTTCTCCCGGCCGTCTGGCGAGGTCCGGGAGAGTTTGATCTTGCCTTCGAGCACCACGTAGAGGCGGTCTCCGGTCTCGTTCTCGCTGAAGAGGGTCTGCCCCTTGGACAGTTCCACCTCGGAGATGCTCGTGCGCAGCGCGGCGGCGCTCTCACGGTCGAGCGCGGCGAACAGAGGGGCCTTGCCCAGCACGTCGTCGGAGTTCACAGTGCCTCCTGTTTCACGGCTCACGCAGTCATTGTGACCCATCCCACCGTGCCGCTCTTCAGGGGGCCTTGAGCGTAGGCTGTCTGAGTGCTTCGCAACGTCAGCCCCGGTGGTGAATCCCAGCTTGCCCTGGTTCGTCGAGCCCGTCGAATGGACCGGATTCTGGTGGAAACCTACCCTGACGCCCACTGTGAGCTTGACTTCCGTGATCCTCTGCAACTGCTGGTCGCGACGATCTTGTCTGCTCAATGTACGGATAAAAGGGTTAATACGGTAACTCCTACCCTTTTTGCCAAATATCCCGCGGCGGAAGACTACGCCGGTGCCGATCGGGCCGAGATGGAAGGGATCATCCGGCCCACCGGGTTCTTCCGCGCCAAGACCAACAGCATCATCGGGATGGCCCAGGCCCTGTGCGAGCGCCACGGCGGCGAGGTGCCGGGGAAGCTCAAGGACCTGGTCGCGCTGCCCGGGGTCGGCCGCAAGACGGCCAACGTCGTGCTCGGGAACGCCTTCGGGGTGCCCGGCATCACCGTCGACACCCACTTCCAGCGGCTCGTCCACCGCTTCGGCTGGACCTCGCAGACCGATCCGGTGAAGATCGAGCACGTCGTCGCAGAGCTCATCCCGAAGCGCGACTGGACGATGATGTCCCACCGCCTGATCTGGCACGGCCGCCGCGTCTGCCACGCCCGCAGACCGGCCTGCGGCGTCTGCCCGCTCGCCGCGCTCTGCCCCTCGTACGGCATCGGCCCCGTCGATCCGGTCCAGGCCGCCAAGCTGGTGCGTCCGGGCCCCTTCTCGTGATTTTCCCCTGATCGTCGCAGGTGGCCGTCCGGCCGGTGTTCCCGCGTCTCGCGGATCCGCCGGCACCGGGAAGCGCGGGGCGGGACACCGTGTTGCAGAGAACCGGAGGTGTGCCCGTGGAAGAGGTCCCTGGGTGGTTGGAAACGCTGGCGGAGCGGGCCGCGAGGACACCGGTGTCCCCGATGATGCGCCCCCCGGTGTCCGGGGGGCGGCGGGCCGCGGTGCTCCTGCTCTTCGGCGAGGGGCCGCTCGGCCCCGACGTGCTGCTCATCCAGCGGAGCTCGCGCGGGCGCACGCACGCGGGACAGCCCGCGTTCCCCGGCGGCGGGGTGGACCCCGAGGACGACGGCCCGATCGGCGCGGCGCTGCGCGAGGCGAGCGAGGAGACCGGTCTCGACCCGGCGGGCGTCCGGGTGCTCGGGACCATGCCCGAGCTGTACCTGAGCCACAGCGACAACCGGGTGACCCCGGTGCTCGGCTGGTGGCACACGCCCTGCGTGGTGCACGCGGCCTCGCCCGACGAGGTGGAGTCGGTGGAGCGGGTCCCGGTCCGCGAGCTCGTCGACCCGGCCAACCGGATCAGGCTGCGCCACCCGAGCGGTCACACCGGACCGGCGTTCCGGGTACGCGGGCTGCTGGTGTGGGGGTTCACCGCGGGGGTGCTCGACGGGGTGCTGGGCGGTTCGGGGTTCGAGCTTCCCTGGGACCGGTCACGGGTCGAGGACATCCCGCCCGACGTGCTCAACCTCGCGTCCCGCTGAGACGTCATCGCTCCTGCGCCTTTGGTTCCCGCGCCTTCGGTCCCGCGTTCTCGGTTTCACGTCTTCGGGTCCGCGTCCCGCCGAGTCGTCCTCGGCGTCGTCGTCTCCGCGTCCTCGGCTCCACGTCTTCGGTCCCGTGTCCCGTGTCCCGTTCAGGCGTCCTTGACCTCGCGGCCCGTTGACAGGGCGAGGCCGAGGCGGGCCCAGTCGGCCACGTCGTCGTCGGGGTCGAGGGTGAGCCGCCGCAGCGCGGCCAGGCCCGTCGGGTCGGGCGGGCTGCCCATGATGTTCGGCAGCGCGTAGGCGGCCCCGTACCTGATCCGGGGGTCGTCGTGCTCGGCGAGGGCGATCACCGACGGCAGCGCGCGGCGGTCCCTGAGGTGGCCGAAGGCGATCAGCACCGAGTAGAGCACCAGGCAGTCCTCCTCCCGGACCGACAGGGTGCGAAGTACCGGCAGTGTCCGGTCGACGAATCCGAGCCGTCCCAGGATGTCGACCCCGAGCATCCGCTCGGCGGTGGTCCTCCCCGAGCAGAGCCTCCGCGCCGCGGTGAAGGTCTCCAGATCGCCGCGTTCCTGCAGCTGGGTGATCGCGCGCCAGCGGGCCGCGCCCTCCTGATCCCGTTCGCGCAGTGCCGTCTCGATGAGAGACTCCACGGCCGCCGCCCCTCCGATCATCGCCATCCGGCCACGATAACCGCAGAGACCTCACAGAAGGTGTGCACGCGCGGGGCGGCGGCTGGATACCGTAAGGGAGTGAGCGGTGATCTCCTCGATCTCATCCTGATCGCCCTGATGGTGGCCTTCGCGGTGTCGGGATACCGCCAGGGGTTCATCATCGGTGCCCTGAGCTTTGTCGGTTTTGTCGGTGGCGGGTTGCTGGGCATGTTCATCGCCCCGCCCATCGCCGGGGCCGTGGTCGACGGCGAGACCGAGCGCGCCCTGCTCGCGATCGTCATCGTCTTCCTCTCCGCCACAGTTGGGCAGTTCGCGTCGTCCACGATCGGCGCGGTGGTCCGCAGCCATGTCACCTGGGAGCCCGCCAAGGTCGTCGACGCGGTCGGCGGCACCTTCGCGAGCGCCTTCTCCGTGCTGATCATCGCGTGGCTGATCGGCTCGCTGCTGGCGTCGTCGCAGTTCACCCTGATCAGCGAGCAGGTCAACAGGTCCCTGCTGCTGAGCACGGTCGACCAGACGCTGCCCAGCGCGGCCAAGGAGCTGCAGGAGCCGTTCAAGAACTTCATCGACACCTCCGGCTTCCCCAAGGTGTTCGACGCCATCGGGGGCGGCCAGCTCGTCGACGTCTCGCCGCCCGACCAGAGCGTGGCGAAGGGCAACAGGCAGCTCACCCGGGCGCGCCGGGGCATCGTCAAGGTCCAGGGCGTGGCCACGAGCTGCCGCAAGCACATCGAGGGCACCGGGTTCGTCTACGCCCAAAACAAGATCATGACGAACGCGCACGTGGTCGCCGGGGTCAACCAGGGGCTGCAGGTCACCGACTACCTCAACAAGACCCACCCGGCCAAGGTCGTGCTCTACAACCCCGACCGCGACATCGCCATCCTGCACGTCACCGGGCTCAACATGCCGATCCTGCGCTTCGACGGCACCGCGGAGAAGGGCGACGACGCGATCGTCGCCGGGTTCCCGCACGGTCACGGCTACACCATGAACGTGGCCCGCATCCGGGTGCAGCAGAAGGCCAAGGGGTTCAACATCTACGAGCGCAAGACCGTCGTCCGTGACGTGTACGCCATCCGCGGCCTGGTCCGCCAGGGCAACTCCGGCGGGCCGCTGCTCACCCCCGAGGGCAAGGTCTACGGCGTCGTCTTCGCGGCCGCCCTCGACCAGCAGGAGACCGGCTACGTGCTCACCGCCGCCGAGGTCGCGCCGGACGCCGAGGACGGCTCCAGGCTCTTCAACCAGGTCGACACCCAGGAGTGCGACCAGAACTAGCGCGTCGCCCTTCGTCCTCCGTTCCGTGACGTCCCTGACGTTCGTGATGCCCCTGACACTCGGTTCCGCTCCGGGGCGCCCGGTCTTTTCCGGTAGCGCCCTGTCAGCCTTCGCGGTAACCGGCACGGTCTCCTGACACTCCCGTCCCGCGAACCGCGCGGGCGATGTCCGAGCGTTATGCGGGCGACGTTCGGGCATCGTGCGGGCGATGTCCGAGCGTCGTGCGGGCGATGTCCGAGCGTCGTGCGGGCGTCGTCCGAGAGCGGTCCGGGCGGCGTCCGGAAGCGGTCCGGGCGGCGTCCGCGTACGTCACCGGGACTTCGCCGTCGCGTCCGGGCGGCGGGGGCAAGGGTCGGGGATCAGGGATCAGGGGGACGAAGGTCAGAGGGGCGGAGGGTTCAGAGGAGGGCCTCGATCCTGGCGATGGCCGCCTCGGCCTCCAGGTCGTCGAGCTCGTGGGCGATCCTGGCGATCCGCTCGTACGGCACGCCGTAGCCGCTGATCCGGTCGGCGCCCCGCGCGAACAGCGTCGCGGCCCCGCGGCGGTTGCCCCGTTGCAGATGGGTGAGGCCGACACAGATCTGCGCCAGCCCCTGCCACAGTTCGCGTTCCTCCTCGGGAGAGGTCTTCCAGCGGCCCTCCAGCACCTCGTGGGCGTGGAACGGCCGCCCCTCGCGGAGCAGGCGGCGCGCCTCCGAGAGGGCCTCCTCTGCGCTCGGCGCGTAGTCGTCCGGGATGCGCTCGACACCCTCGGCGCCGTGCGGCAGGGGACGCCCGAACGCGTCGCGGGGACGCTGGTTGCGCGGCCTCCCGTCGGGATCCCGGTCCCGCCCGTTCACCGATCCCGCCCGTTCACCGGTCGGGCTCCGGATCCGACAGCCAGGCGACGAGCTCGGCGTCGAACTCCTCGGGGCGCTCCTCGTGCGGGAAGTGCCCGACGCCCTCGATCAGCCGCCACCGGTAGGGGGCGGCGACGTAGCGGCCGGAGCCCTGGGCGGTGCGCGGCAGGATGTGCCCGTCGAGCGTGCCGTGCAGCTGCAGGGTCGGCACGTTGATCTGGGTACGCATCGTCCTCGCGTAGCGCCACCCGTCGGGGCGGAGCTGGGAGCGGCCGAACCAGCGGTGGTACTCCAGCGCGCAGTGCGAGACGTTGCGGATGCGGAACGCGTCGCGGTAGGTCTTCGACACGTCCTCCTCGGGCCAGCCGGGGCCCGACCACTGGTCGAGCAGCCGCCCCACCCTGGCGCCGGAGTTGGCGGTCAGGCGCCGCTCGGGAAGCAGCGGCGCCTGGAAGCCCAGTGCGTATCGGGCCGCCCTGAACTGGCCGAAGGGCTCGGTGAACAGCGTGGTGCGAAGCCGCCGGGGGTGCGGCGCCGAGACCGGGACCAGCCGCAGGACCGCCTTGGGATCCGTCACGGCCATCGTCCAGGCGAGCAGCCCGCCCCAGTCGTGGCCGACGACGATCGCGCCGGTCTCGCCCAGCGCCCGGATCAGCCCGGCCGCGTCGGCGGCCAGGGTGTGCAGGTCGTAGCCGCGCGGAGGCTTGTCACTGGCTCCGTAGCCCCGCAGGTCGACGGCGACGGCCCGGTAGCCCGCCGCCGGGAGCGAGACGAGCTGGTTGCGCCAGCTCCACCAGAACTGCGGGAACCCGTGGAGCAGCAGCACGAGAGGGCCCGTACCGGCCTCCACGACGTGGAAGCGGGTGCCGCCGGCGTGGACGGAGCGGTGGGTCCACGGCCCCTCGACCATGACCAGGGACTCGTCGGGTCTGCTCACTGGCCGGGTCTCGCCGGGTCGCGACGGCCGTCCGCCTGGACGGTGGGGACCGGGACCGCGCCGGGAGCGGTCTCCGGCTCGCCGGTCCTGATGGTCTTGAGCGAGCGTAGCGTCCGCTTCATCCCGGTCAGGCCCTTGAACCGCCGCATGCCGATGAAGACCAGCAGCCCGGCCGTGAGCAGGTAGAGGACGGTGACGATCAGGAAGGCGGCCCAGGGCCACAGGCCCGCGCCGATCAGGGCGTAGGCGATCGTGAACGAGGCGAGGATCAGGCACAAATGGGCCATGAACGCCGCCGCGCCGAAGAGCCCCACCGCCGTGCCGATCCGTTTGGCGTCGAACCTGAACTCGGCCTTGGCCAGCTCGATCTCGGCGCGGACCAGGGTGGATATGTGGTCGCTGGCGGCTGCTACCAGCGTGCCCAGTGACTCCTCCTGTGGTTCAGCGGGCGGGATATGTGTCATGGACGATCTCCTATCGAGGGCCTTTGTCGAACATCATGCTGCGCGCTGAGGCGGTCGCGCACGCACACCCGCAGCGGAATCGTCGCCGGAACCGGCGCCGCGAGCACGCCGGTGGTCATCGCGTACGTGTCATCAAATACCTGCGTCGTCAAGACTTCAGACTTTAGTCCCGGGGAGGAAGGGAGGCGGGGGACTGCACCGGTTTGGTGAGGTCTCGGCTGTCCGGTGGTGAGAATCTGCACCACGGGCCCGTTGCCGGGCGGGTGAGTCGTGGAGCCTGTACGGGACCGCCGGATCCTCGGCCGGGACTGCCGAGCCTCCGGGGCCTTCAGGCGGGGCCGTCGGGCGCTTGGCCGGGACCGTCGAGTCCTCGGCCGGGACTGGCGGGTCTGGTGGGTCTGGTAGGTCTGCTGGGGTCTGGTAGGTCTGCTGGGGTCTGGTGGGCTGTCTCGTGGGCTCTTGAGGGTTCTTGGCCGGGACGGCGAGCGCCGGGGTGACTCCGGGCCCGTACGGGCGGGAGTTCCCCGTTTTGTGCGGCCCTCGGCCCCGAAGAAGGTGTCAACGGGCCGAGGGCTACCCCGGCGACGGCCCGGTGAACGTCGTCGGACGAACGTCACCGAACCGCTGAGACCGGATCCGGGAGGACCGTGAGGGGACCGTGAGGAGGGCCTCCCGAGCCGCGAGTCCTCCTGCCGAAGGCGTCGACGAAGACGTCGGCGGAGAGGTCCCGGAAGGCCGTTGGAGGCGTCACCGGAGATCCCGCCTCCGGGAAAGCCGCCGAAGGCCCCCGCGAACTCACGCGAGCCCGCAGAGCGAATTCACGCGAGCCCGCAGACCTCGCGAAGTCTGTGGAACTCCACGGACGCTGGGTGAAGTCCGTGGAGTTCGCGGGGAGCTCACGGAGAGGTCTCCGCGGGGACCCGTGGTGGTCAGGAGATCAGGTGGTCAGCAGGTCCGGCCTCTTTAGGTGGGCCGTGCCCGCCGTACCCGCCGCGTCCGCTGTGTCCACCGTGTCCGTTGTGCTCGCCGTGCCCGCCGCGTCTTCGGCGGGCACGGCGGGCACGGCAAGTACAGCGGCTCCGGCGTTTCCCCGGGCCACCCCGGTGTCCCGGCTCGCTCAGTCTTCGCTCTTGGCGCTGGGCAGCTTCTCCGAGATGAGGTTCATCACCGTGCTGTCGGCCAGGGTGGTGACGTCGCCGACGCTGCGGTTCTCCGCCACGTCACGCAGGAGACGCCGCATGATCTTGCCGGAGCGGGTCTTGGGCAGCTCGGGGACCACCAGGATCTGGCGCGGCTTCGCGATCGGGCCCAGCGCCTTGGACACGTGGGCGCGCAGCTCGGCCGCGATGTCCGCGCCCTCCTCGGCGTTGCCGCGCAGGATCACGAACGACACGATGGCCTGCCCGGTCACCGGGTCGGTCGCGCCGACCACGGCCGCCTCGGCGACCTTCGGGTGGGAGACCAGCGCGGACTCGACCTCGGTGGTGGAGATGTTGTGCCCGGAGACGAGCATGACGTCGTCCACCCGGCCGAGCAGCCAGATGTCACCGTCCTGGTCCCTCTTGGCGCCGTCGCCCGCGAAGTACATGCCCTCGAAGCGGGACCAGTAGGTGTCGATGTAGCGCTGGTCGTCGCCCCAGATCGTGCGGAGCATCGACGGCCACGGGTCGCGGATCGCGAGGTAGCCGCCACCGCCGTTGCCCACGCTCCGGCCCTGGTCGTCGACCACGTCGGCGGTGATGCCCGGCAGCGGGCGCATGGCCGCGCCGGGCTTGCCCTCGGTGACGCCGGGCAGCGGGCTGATCATGACGGCGCCGGTCTCGGTCTGCCACCAGGTGTCGACGACCGGGGTACGGTTGCCGCCGATGTGCTCGCGGTACCAGACGTACGCCTCGGGGTTGATCGGCTCGCCGACGCTGCCCAGGATCCGCAGGGACGACAGGTCGTACTTGGCGGGGATGTCGTCGCCCCACTTCATGAACGTACGGATGGCCGTGGGGGCCGTGTAGAGCAGCGTGACCCCGTACTTCTGCACGATCTCCCAGAACCGGCCGCGGTGCGGGGTGTCCGGGGTGCCCTCGTAGATGACGCTGGTCGCGCCGTTGGCCAGCGGGCCGTACACGATGTAGGAGTGGCCGGTCACCCAGCCGATGTCGGCGGTGCACCAGTAGACGTCGGTGTCGGGCTTGAGGTCGAACACCGCGTTGTGGGTGTACGCGGCCTGGGTGAGGTAGCCGCCGGTGGTGTGCAGGATGCCCTTGGGCCTGCCGGTCGTCCCGCTGGTGTAGAGGATGTAGAGCGGGTCCTCGGCGCCGTTCGGCCGCGCCTCGTGGACCTCGGGCTGCCGGTCCACGATGTCGTGCCACCAGACGTCCTTGCCGGTCTGCTCGACGTCCTGGCCGGTCCGCCGCACGACGAGGACGTGCTCGATGCCGGGGCACTCCGCGACGGCCTCGTCCACGGTCGGCTTGAGCGCGCTGGGCGCGCCGCGACGGTAGCCGCCGTCGGCGGTGACCACGAGCTTGGCGTCCGCGTCCTTGATCCGGCCGCTGAGCGCGCTCGCGGAGAACCCGCCGAAGACCACCGAGTGGATCGCTCCGATGCGGGCGCAGGCGAGCATCGTGATCGGCAGCTCGGGGATCATCGGCATGTAGATCGCGACCCGGTCGCCCTTGCCGACCCCCAGCTCCTGGAGCGCGTTGGCGGCCTTGGAGACCTCGCGCAGCAGGTCGGAGTAGGTGAGCGTACGGGTGTCGCCCTCCGGCTCGCCCTCCCAGTGGTAGGCGACCTTGTCGCCGCGGCCCGCCTCGACGTGGCGGTCGACGCAGTTGTAGGCGATGTTGAGCTCGCCGCCGACGAACCACTTGGCGAAGGGCGGGTTCCACTCAAGGGTGGTGTCCCAGCGCTTCGACCAGGCCAGGCGGTCGGCCTGCCGCTCCCAGAAGGCGAGGCGGTCCCGTTCGGCCTCCGCGTAGGCGTCGGCGGTCACGTTCGCGGCCGCGGCCAGGTCGGCAGGAGGTGCGAACCGCCGGGTCTCGCTCAGCAGGTTCGACAGCGTCTCCTGGGTCTCACGCGACTCGGAACCAGGGGTCTCCGGGGCCACTACGCACTCCTCACGTACTGCTATCGACTAGTCGTGTCCCACTTCACCAGGCCACCCGTGTCCGCCACAAGAGGTCTAGACAGGTCTGTACCAATCGGTGATGGGGGAGCATATGCATTCAAAACGCCTTACTTCTGGGGATAATCACCCTCGAACCGTTGCGTTTTCGACACCGTAGGAATGTAGACGGCGTTATTCAACGCGCAGCGGCGGCGCGGTGCGCCGGGCGGTGTCATGTGCTCGGTGAACGGTTCGCCCGCCGTTCACCGGGGGTGACTTCCGGGAGGGCCGCCGGGGCCGGATCCGCGCGGTCGATCTCCCGGCCGGTCTCCCGACGTCCCGTTCCCCGATCTCCGATGGAAGACCTTCCCCGGGCGCCTCCGGCCTGGTCGGGGCCTCGCCGAGCGGTCCCGATAGGGTCAGGCAGCGTGAACGACCCATTGGCTGTCATCGCGGGAATGCCCGGAGTGTCCGAGGCGGTCACCGACGCGCGCAAGGCCGTCGACCGGCTCTACGGGCACCGCGTGCTGCGGCGCAAGAGCCCGGAGGTGTCGGCCAGATCCGCGCTGCGCGGCGCCCGCGCGTCAGCCGCCCTGGAGGGCGTGGACGTGCCCTTGGAGGTCATCCCCGAGGTCACCGATCCCACCGTGCAGGGCGCGCTGCGCGTCTCGGCCGAACTGGGGCGGCTCGGCACCACCTGGCGCGCGGCGCCCCGCCAGGTGCTGGCCAGGCTGCACACGCTCGCCGCCTCGGGACTCGTCGGGGAGGGTGAGACTTCCACCGGTGGAGGTCTCAACGGTGGAAGTCCCGCTGGTGGAGGTCTCACTGGTGGAGGTCCCGCTGGGGACGGCGAAGGTCTCAACGGCGAAGGTCTCAACGGTGGGGGTCTCACCGGAGACGGTGAAGGTCTCACCGGTGGCGGTGCGAGAGGCCTCGGCCGTCCGAGGGCCACCGCGCTGGCCCCCGACCCGCTCGGCCTGGGGGCCGCCCCCGGGCCACGGGAGGCGGTAGCGCGGGTGGACGGGCTGGTCCAGCTGGTGACGGCCTCCTCGAAGGCCCCCGCGCTGGTGCTCGCCGCCGTCGTACACGCGGAACTGGCCGTGCTGCGCCCGTTCGGGACGGCGGACGGGGTGGTCGCGCGGGCGGCCGAACGGCTGACGCTGGTGGAGTTCGGCCTGGACCCGAAGTCGCTGGTGGCCGTCGAGGTGGGCCACCTCGAACTCGGCCCGGCCTACGCGGAGGGGCTGAGGTCGTACCTGAGCGGCACCCCCGACGGCGTCGCCGCGTGGGTGCGGCACTGCGCGTCGGCGGTCGTGCTGGGCGTGCGCGAGGCCACCGCGATCTGCGAGGCCATGCAGCGCGGCTGACCTCGGACGGGCCACCGCTCGTCCCGGCGGATGGGGTTCGGGCGGGTGACGTCTGGGCGGGTGGCGGCGAGGACATCCGTGCTCGTCCCCGCCCGGCTGCGTGCCTGGGTTGCTCGCGTCCTCGGCGTGTCCGTGGGTCCGAGGGGTCGCTTGTCGCGGTGTCCGTGTCCGTGTGTCCGCTTGTCGCGGCTTTGGATCCGGCCCGCGTACCGCTTGCTCGTGTCCCCCGAGCGACGGCCGCCTTCACGCGGCCTCGAAGCCTGGTCGACGTCGCCTGTGTCTCTGGGTGACGAGTGGCGCCGTGTTCGTTCACCGAACGTCATCGATTACGGACATCCGGAGTCGCCGCCCTCACGAACCGACGGCGCCCCTGGTGCGGGGCGCCGTCGCCGACACGTTCCTACCGGGTTACCAAGCGTGCACCTGATAATCGCTGGAGCGGGACAAGCCCACTCAAGCGCGCCTCCCGCGGCTGGCGGCGCGTGGGTACTCGGCGGCCGTGCCCGGACAAGTGGTCCGTGAAACCTTTGTACGTCCGATCCGTGCTGATGGGAACCCCTGGGAGCAAGACCTTTACGGATCAGGGGACATTACTGGACGAACCCTCTCTTATGACTTTTTATGCACCTAGATCCCTGGTCGGTGCGGTGTCCGGCGGGAGGCTCGACGCCCCTGATGATGATCACTGAGTGTGACCGTCACCCGCCCGTACGCGGAGCGCATCTTGGCGGGGCCGTATCCGGAGACTGGACCGTTACATTAAAAAAAGTACTGGAAATCAAGGATTACTCCTCGACGAAACTCAAGTTGATCGGGCAGCATGAGGTGGTATCTCCCCAAACCGGAGTAACTGCGCATGGGTTGCATCGCAATCCTCTTGCCATGCTCTGGTGGCTGTTGAAAGCTTTCTTCTGAAACGGGACCGGCTCTACCCCCCCAGAGCCGGACCGGTTGGCGACCCCCGCTCTCCCCCCCGGCGGGGGTCGCCCCTTTTTTCCGGCGGCCCTCTGCCCAGACGGCACGTTTTCCCGGTCTCGTTCCCACCCGGTCCCGCTCACGCTCCGTCTCGTCCCCCCGGTCTCGTCCCCCCGGTCTCGTCCACCTCTGTCTCGTTCACGGCACGGAGGCCAAGGCGTCTGCGGAACGCCCCTCCGCCTTCCGGGTACGGCCTCTCCCCTCCACGTACCGTTGCACCTCCCGGCCGAAGCCCGCATGCGCCGTGTCCTCGACACCGCGTACTGACCCCTCCCTTGTACTGAGTGCACCCCTATGTACGGGCTCGTGCACGGGTGCCGGCCGCTGGTTTTCCACAGGGCGGGCCGTGGGCGGCAGGTTGTCCACAGAGCGGTATTCGGTGTCCCGAGGAGGGGCGGCCGTCACGGAGAGTGGGGCTCCCGCACTTCAGGGAGGCATCCGTGGACCGCCCACTGGTCATCACCGAAGACCACGATCTGCTCGACGACCTGCTCCGCGTCGCCGCCGCGGCCGGAGCCGAGCTCGATGTCGCCCACGTGCCCGCGCACGCCCGGCCCTACTGGAACCGTGCCCCGCTGGTCGTCGTCGGCGGCGACGTGGCCGACGCCCTGGCCGCGACCGGCCCGCCACCTCGCTCCCGCGTCTTCCTGGCCACCCACACCTGCGAGGATCCCGACACCTGGCGCAAGTGCGTCGCGGTCGGCGCCCAGGGCGTGCTGGAGTTGCCCGCCGCGGAGCGACAGCTGGTCGACGAGTTCGCCGACGCCGTCGAGCCGTCCGCGAGATCCGGCTCCGTGGTGTGCGTCGCGGGCGGCCGGGGAGGGGCGGGAGCCAGCGTCCTCGCGGGTTCGCTGGCGCTGGCCGCGTCCCGGCGGCGCGTCCGCGCCCTCCTCGTCGACGCCGATCCGCTCGGCGGAGGTCTGGATCTCCTGCTCGGGCAGGAGGAGTCCGACGGAGCGCGCTGGTCCGACCTGGTCGCCCGCGAGGGCAGGGTCAGCTACACCGCGCTCCAGGCGGCCCTGCCGACCTTCGCCGGGCTGACGCTGCTCTCCTTCGACCGGGGCGAGGTCGGCCCGATCCCGGCCGAGGCGATGCGCTCCGTCCTCGAGGCGGGCCGCAGGGGCTTCGACCTGGTGGTCGTCGACCTACCGCGCCATCTCGACCAGGCCGCGGTGGAGGCGCTCGGACGAGCCGCCACGACCCTCCTGGTCGTCACCGCCGACGTGCGCGGCGTGCTCGCCGCCGCCCAGGTGCTCACCGGGTTGCGCGGGCACACGGGTGAGGTGCGGGCCGTCGTGCGCAGCGGGGTCCTGAACGACGACGTGGTGACGACCTCGCTCGGCATCCCGCACGGCGGCAGCCTCCCCGACCAGCCCCGTCTCGCCGCCGCGCTCGACCGGGGTGACGTGCCGCCACTCGGCCGCCGCACCTCTCTCGGCCGGTTCTGCGCCGCGTTCCTGAACGAGCTGTTCGGACCGGGCGCGTGAAGCGGGCGGAGGGCGCCGTGACAGTCTCGCCGGAGCTGGTGGAGGCGGTCCGCGTACGGCTGGCCAGGACGGGTGTCGAGCCCAGCGCCGCGCACGTCACGGTCGCCCTGCGGGCCGAGCGGGCGATGCTCGGCGACGCGGAGATCCTGGCCGTGGCCCGGGTCCTGTGCGCCGACCTCATCGGGGCGGGTCCGCTGGAGCCGTTGCTGGCCGAGGCCGAGGTCACCGACGTGCTGGTGAACGGTCCGCGCGAGGTGTGGGTCGACGACGGCAGCGGGCTGCGCCTGACCTCGGTCGTCTTCCCGGGCGAGGACGCGCTCCGGCGGCTCGCGCAGCGGCTCGCCGCCGCGGCGGGCAGGCGCCTCGACGACGCGTGCCCGTATGTCGACGCCCGTCTCGCCGGAGGCGTCCGGCTCCACGCCGTCCTTCCGCCCGTGGCGCCCAACGGCACCTGCCTTTCCCTGCGGCTCCCGCCCAAACGCACCTTCACCCTTCCCGACCTGGTTGAAGCGGGCGCGATCAGGGCCGACAGTGTCGCCGTTCTGACCGCGGTGATCGAGTCGAGGCTCGCCTTCCTGGTCACGGGCGGCACGGGTACGGGCAAGACGACCATGCTCTCCGCCCTGCTCTCCCTCGCCGATCCCGGGGAGAGGTTGCTGCTGGTCGAGGATTCCGCGGAGCTGAGACCGCTTCATCCCCACGTCGTCCGCCTGGAGTCGCGCCCGGCCAATCTTGAGGGCGCCGGTGGTGTCTGCCTGCGCGACCTCGTCCGGCAGGCCCTGCGGATGCGTCCCGACCGGCTTGTCGTCGGAGAGGTGCGCGGGGCCGAGGTCGTTGACCTTTTGAGCGCTTTGAACACGGGACACGAGGGAGGTTGCGGCACTTTGCACGCCAACACCGCGACCGACGTGCCGCCCCGCCTGGAAGCGCTGGGATGCGCGGCGGGCCTCAGCCGGGAGGCGGTCCACAGCCAGATCGCCGCCGCCCTGGACGTTGTCGTCCACCTGGTCCGCGACCATGCCGACGGCCGCCGCCGGGTCGCCGAGATCTGCATGATGGTCCGCCGTCCCTCCGGGCTGGTCGAGGCCGAACCGGCCCTCACCTTCACCCCGGACGGCCAAGTGATCCCCGGTCCCGGCCTGCCCGCTCTCGCGGCCCGAGCACCCGGCGTCCACGCCTTGTCGGCTCCCCGGCGCGAGCCTCGCGTCTCATCCCGTTCATCGGGGTCGTGCGAGCCACCCACGGCATCCCGGGCCGGGGCTCCCGCGCGGGTCGGTCCTTCCAGGGATGCCCCTTACCAAGGCGTCGTCGGCTCGTCGTCTCCCAATGGCCCATCTGCGGACATACGAGATCCTTCACGTCATCCCGCAGGCCCGCATCCCGCGCATCCGTATGCCGCACATCCGCATCCCACACATCCATATCCCGCACGTTCGCGAGAGTTCTTTCCCGGCATCGCGGATCCCGGCCCGGCGATGTCCGTGCCCGATCGCCACGGGGAGTGCCGACCGGATGTCCTTGTTCGCCCGAGCTCCGACGAGCCGATGTCGTGGCCGCTGTCACGTTCGCCGTCACAACCGGCGGAACGGCCAGTGTCACAGCCGACATCACGGTCGGTGTCACAGCTGGTACCACGGTCAGTGGCACGGCCGGCGTCATAATGGCGACCGCCCTGGTTCTCGCCGCTCTGGCGGTCTGGTTGTGGGCAGGAGCGGATCCGGGCACCGCCCGCCTGCGCCGGATGAGACGTCGAAACCAGGTCGTCTCGGGTTCCCTCCGCGAGAGGTTCGCCGCCCGGTCGCGGCCTTCCAAGCGTGTGGAAGCCTGGCGGGCCGCGTCGATCGAGCTGTGCCAGGGACTCTCCGCGGAGCTCACGGCGGGGCGGACGGCGGGTGAGGCGCTGGCACGGGCCGTGGGGGCGGCGGGGTTTCCCGATCCCGTCGTCCTGCGTCCACTGGTCGCGGCCGCGAGAGACGGAGGTGACGTCCCCGCCGCGCTGCTGGCGGTGGCACCCGAACACGGAGGAGAGGCGTTCCGGGGGCTGGCCGCCTGCTGGAAGGTGAGCGTGACCGCCGGGGCGGGATTGGCCGTTCTCGTCGATCGTGTCGCCGACTCCCTGCGAGAGGCCCAGGCTCATCGTCACAACGTCACCGCCCAGCTCGCCGGTCCCCGGGCCACGGCCCGGCTGCTCGCGGGTCTGCCCGTTCTCGGTCTGCTGATGGCGGCCGGTCTCGGCATGCGCCCGCTGCATTTCCTGTTCGGCGGCCCGGCGGGTGCCGGCTGCCTGGTCGTCGGCCTCGCGCTCGACGCCTGCGGGATGTGGTGGACCCACCGTCTGGTCACGCGTGCCCAGCAGGCTTGATGACCGCGTGACCAGGTGTGAGGGGCCGGGCCCGTGTGGCCAGTTATTCCATACGGCCAGATGTAAGGGGTCTGAGGGATCGGGGCTGGGAGGAGAGCGCGGCCGGGTGTGAGGAGTCGAGTCTGAAGGGCCGGGGCTGGGAGGACAACGCGGCCAGGTATGAGGAGTCGGCTCCGAGGGGCCGGGGGGGTGAAGGGGACAGCTCAAGGGGCCGGGGCTGAGGAGGACAGGGCTGGGAGAACAGCTTCGAGAGGACGAATGACAATGATCATTTTGCTGGCCGTGGTGCTCGCCGGGATCGCCGCCCGGCTGTGGAGCACTCGGAGAGAACCCGCCGACCGGCTCCGCCGCGTGCGGCGCTCATCCCATCCGGCAGGGTTCCCGGAGATGTCGCAGGAGGCCGAAGCACCCGCGTTCTCCCTGTCCACGGGCACGGCCCGTGCTCCTTCCGCGCACATGGTTCGCGACGCGCCATCGCGCGTGTTTCGCGATACGTCCGCGAGCACGACTCGCGGCACAGCCGAGAGGAAGGTCCGCGGTGCGTCAGGAGGGAAGGTCCGCAATGCGTCGGGAGAGAAGGCCCGCGGTGCGTCAGCGGGGAACGCTCGCGGGGGGTTCGAGGGGAAGGCTCGCGAGCCGAGGGGGAGGCGGCGGCCGGGCCGGAGCGAGGTCGCGGTCGCCCTCGCTCCCGGGCTGGCGGCGTTCCTGGCCGTGGGTGGCCTGCCGGGGGCGGTCGCGGGCGTCGCCGGTTTCGGGATCGCGCTGGTGGTCCTGCGGAGGCGGGAGTCCCCCGAACTGCGCGAGGAACGCCGAAGGGTGACGGCGGATCTGCCACTGGCGGCCGATCTCATGGTCGCCTGCCTGCGCGCCGGCCAGCCGATCACCGGCGCCCTCGATGTGACGGTGGAGGCGATCGGCGGGCCGTTGGGCGAGAGACTGGCCTGGGTGAGTGGCCGGCTGAGGCTGGGAGCCGCGCCGGAGAGCGCCTGGCAGGCCCTCGACTCCGAGCGTTCGCTCGCCCCTCTGGCACGGGCCATGAGCCGGGCCGCGCTGAGTGGCGCACCGGTGGCCGATGTCCTCATCAGGCTGTCCGACGACTCCCGCCGTGCCGCTCGCGCCGCGTCGTCGGCAGCCGCCCAGCGGGTGGGGGTCCAGGTCGTGGCTCCCCTGGGGTTGTGTTTTCTGCCCGCCTTCGTCTTTCTGGGAATCATCCCGGTCGTTGCCGGTCTCGCCGGTGAGGTGCTGCTTCCCTGAGTTATCCACAGGGTTTTCCCCGACGGGGCCGGGTTATCCACAGGAAAACGATGATTCCTGTGGATAGAGCTCTGGAAATATCCCCATCTGGCCCCCGGAAACGGCTTCCTTCGTTCGCAGGAGGCCGTTTCGTGCTTTCTATCGACATTCTCTGCAACCCGGCTGTGGACAACTTCCCCGCTGTGGACAGTCCGAGGTTTTCCCCAGAATGCGGTTCGGGTCAACGGGGCCACGGGCGCATGGAGAACCCTGGCAGGACCGATGCCGGACGGTGGGTCCGGCGGAGATCTCCAGGAGGAGCAGATGGCTCGAACCGGTGTCGTTCGCGCGCGGCCCGACGCTGTTCACACGCGGCGCGACTGGTCGCGGTGGCCACGTGCCCGGTGGGCACTGCTGACCACCGGCGCGCATCGCGACCGAGGCATGTCCACCGCCGAGTACGCGGTCGGAACGATCGCCGCCTGCGCTTTCGCCGCCCTTCTTTTCAAGGTGGTGACGAGTTCCGAGGTCCAGCAGATGATCACGGCTTTGATCAACCGAGCGCTCACCGTGGCCGGATGATCCTCCCGGCGTCGGTGCCCGTTTCTCGCCGGTCGAGGGGTTCGGTGACCGCGGAGACGGCTGCCGTGCTACCTGCCCTCATGGTCGTGCTGGGAGCGGGGCTGTGGGCCGTGGCGGCGGTCGAGGCGCGACTGGAGTGTGTGGACGCCGCGCGGGCCGGGGCTCGGGCCGCCTCGCGCGGCGAGCCGCTTGAGCGGGTCCGGGGTGGTGTCCTGTCGGCGGCTCCGGCGGGTGCCGTGGTCGCGGTGACCCGGAGTGCGGAGAAGGTGCGGGTGGAGGTGTCCGTGCACGTCAGGCCTCGCTGGGGTGCCTCGCTCCCGAGCGTGACCGTTCACGCGACCGCCGTCTCCATCACCGAGCCGGGATTGGGGCCATAGGTCACGGCTCGCGGCCGGGCTCGCAGGGGTCCCTCGGTTCACCGTCACAGTCAGCCCCCGCTCGACCATGTCTGTGGCGGCGGTGCCAGTCAAGTGCCGACCAGAGCCCATGTGCCGACCAGAAGACCGGAACCGGGCCAGGGGACCAGGGGACCACGGGAGAGGAAAGGGACATGGGTGTGGCGGGGGAGAGAGGTCGGTATGGGCGCGAGTACCGGCGCGCGTGGAAGGGAGGCGCAGCGAGGGTCGGCGATGCCAAGGAGAGGGGCGTGGCTGTGGCGGGGTGAGAGGTCGATACAGGTGCGAGTACACGCGCGCGCGTGGAAGGGAGGCGCAGCGAGGGCGGAGACGAGGAGGAGGAAGAGGGGGCGTGGGTGTGGTGGGGCGAGAGGTCGGCACGAATACAGGCGCGCGCGTGGAGAGAACGCGCAGCGAGGGTCGGCGATGACGGGGAGAGGGCGTGGGTGTGGTGAGGCGAGAGGGCGGCATGGGCACGAGTACGGGCGCGCGTGGAAGGGGCGCGCAGCGAGGGTCGGCGACGATCTGGACGGTCGGGCTCATGGCGCTGGTCTTCGCGGTCGCGGTGGCGGTCGTGTTCGCGGGCATGGCGAGGGTCGCGCGTCACCGGGCGCAGGGCGCCGCCGACCTGAGCGCGCTCGCTGCCGCCCGGCTGGCCTTCGCGGATCCCGGCCGAAGCTGCGTGAGGGCTTCCTCGCTCGCCACGGACAACGAGGTCAGGGTCACTCGATGTTCTCTCAGCGACGGTGGCATCGCGGACATCGAGGTGACCATGGAGGTATCACTGCCCCTGAGAGGACCCGTGGCGATCACCGCCAGGGCACGTGCGGGTCCCGTGCACATCACCGATCCCGGCCCTTGACGACAGGCTGACGAAACCGCCCCTGAGGGCGAGCTGACGAAACCCATCCCTGACGACGAGCCGATGAAACCGGTCCCTGACGACAGGCTGATGAAATCTGTCGCGCCTGTGACGCTCCACCACTGGCCGATCATGATCGGTGGTGTCACCGATGACGGGCTGATGAAATCTGTGGTGCCTGTGGTTGTCCCGCCCCCGGCTCCCCGGCTCCAGCGATCTCGGCTCCCGCGCCTCCCGGCCCCTGCGGCCCTCGGCTCCCGGCCCCCATGACCCCCCGGCTCCCCTCGGCTTTCCCGGGTCCTCCAGCTGTCCTGCCCCTGGCTCTTCCCCGTCATCATGCTCTTCCCCGCTGTCACGTTCGCGGGTCTCCCCGCTGTCACGTTCGCGGGTCGTCCTGGGAGAGCAGGACGGCGAGGAGGCGAAGGGCTCCGGCCTTGTCGAGGGGTTCGTTGCCGTTGCCGCACTTGGGAGACTGGATGCACGAGGGGCAGCCGCGTTCGCACTCGCAGGAGGCGATGGCCTCGCGGGTGGCCGTGAGCCAGTCGTGTGCGCGGGCGTAACCGCGTTCGGCGAAACCGGCGCCGCCCTCGTGGCCGTCGTAGACGAAGACGGTGAGCAGCCCGGTGTCGGGGTGGAGTTCCGTGGAGACACCTCCGATGTCCCAGCGGTCGCAGGTCGCGAAGAGCGGCAGCAGGCCGATGGAGGCGTGTTCGGCGGCGTGCGCGGCACCGCCGAGGTCCACGCCCTCTCCGGCCAGGGGGATGATCGCCGAGATGGGTAGCGTCCACCAGACGGCGCGGGTTCGCAGTGTGCGCGGGGGCAGGTCGAGGGGTTCGTCTCCCATGAGTTCGCCGCTCTGGGCCCGGCGCTTGAGATAGGCCACCACCTGACTCGTCACCTCGACCGCGCCGAAATGGAGCTCTCCCTGCCCGAGAGGGTGCGAGCGAAAGGATTCGATGACCGAGATGTCGGTGACGTCCCTGGCGAAGGTCGTGTAGTCGGGAGTCCCGGCCTCGACCAGCGCGACCCCCGCCTCCAGGTCGAGTTCGGCCACCAGGAACGTCTCTCCCTGGTGCACGTAGACGGCGCCGGTGTGCACGGCGGAGTGAGCCGAGGGCTCGTCCACGGTGCCGAGCAGCCGCCCGGTGGACATCTCGACGACCTGGACGGGCGCGGCGCCCGCCCCCCGGATGTCGGCGAGGTCGGTGGCGCGTCTCCGGCTGGTCCAGAACCAGCCCGCGGCGCGTTCCCTGAGCAGGCCGTCCCCGACCAGGCCCGCGAGCACCTCCTTGGTGGTCGGGCCGAAGATGTCCAGCTCGTCGTGGGTCAGCGGGATCTCGGCCGCCGCCGCGCACAGGTGGGGCCCCAGCACGTACGGGTTGCCGGGGTCGAGCACGATCGTCTCCACGGGGCGGCCGAACAGGGCTTCCGGGTGGTGGACGAGATAGGTGTCCAGGGGGTCGTCCCTCGCGATCAGCACCGCCAGCGCGTCCTGTCCGTCCCGCCCGGCCCTCCCCGCCTGCTGCCAGAGGGAGGCGCGGGTTCCCGGCCACCCCGCGATGAGCACGGCGTCCAGGCCGGAGATGTCGACGCCGAGTTCCAGCGCGTTGGTCGTCGCCAGGCCGAGCAGTTCGCCGGAGCGCAGCGCCTTCTCCAGACCCCTGCGGTCCTCGGCCAGATATCCCGCCCGGTAGGCCGCCACCTTGCCGGGCAGGTCCGCGGGCGCCTCCCCGTCGGCGATGAGGTCCTGGAGTTTGGCCCGCGTGGTGAGGGCCACGGTCTCGGCGGCCCGGCGGGAGCGTACGAAGGCCAGGGTCCGCACGTCGGCGGCGACGAGGTCGGCCAGGAGGTCCGCGCTCTCGGCGGTCGCCGGGCGGCGGACAGGGGCACCGCCCTCGCCGCGCAGATCGGTCAGGGGTGGTTCCCACAGCGCGAAGGTGGTCGCGCCCCGGGGGGAGGCGTCGGTGGTCACCTCGGCCATCTGGAGGCCCGTCAGGCGGTTCGCGAAGATTCCGGGCTCGCTGGCCGTCGCCGAGGAGAGCAGGAAGGCCGGGCTGGAGCCGTAGCGGGCGCAGATCCGGCGCAGGCGGCGCAGGATCTGCGCGACATGGGAGCCGAACACCCCCCGATAGCCGTGGCACTCGTCCACGACGACCATCCGGAGCCGCCGCCAGAAGAGCGACCACTGGGCGTGACGGGGCAGCAGCCCGCGATGGAGCATGTCCGGGTTGGTGAGGACGTAGTTGGCGTGCTTGCGCACCCAGACCCTCTCCTCGAAGGAGGTGTCGCCGTCGTAGGTGGCGGCCCGGAGCCCGGGAGGATCGAGCTCGCGCAGCGCGCGGAGCTGGTCGGCGGCCAGCGCCTTGCTGGGCGACAGATAGAGGACCGTGCCGCCGTCGAGCGTCGAGGAGAGCGCCGGGACCAGGTAAGAAAGGGATTTTCCCGATGCGGTCCCTGTGGAAATGATCACGTTTTGGCCACGGTGGATCAGGTCCGCGGCCTCGGCCTGATGTGGCCACAGGCCGGAAATACCGTGGTTCGCCCAGCGCGTAACCAGCCGCTGGTCGACCCAGTCCGGCCACCGGGTCTCACCGGCCTGACGTGCGGGAACGCGCTCAACATGGGTGACACGCCCATGACGTGCGGGAACGTCGAGGAGGCGGCTGAGCGCGGTGCCCACTCTGAGGGGCGAGGATGAGGGCGGGGTCACTGGTTTCCAGTCTCACATCTGTGGGCAGAGTCGCCGGGAATCGTGATTTCGTATAGACACTGAGCGTACGCATGGTTGAATGCCGCGCGTCGGGGCTTGTCGTCCGGGGGCCACCCGGTCCCAGGAAGGCACGCTCGAATCGGTACTTTCGCAGGCAAGGCGCTGGAGGATCTGTGGATCTGAAGTTGGACCACCATTCCGAGGACCGTCTCACCATCGTTGAGGTCGAGGGTGAGATCGATGTCTACACCGCGCCCAGATTGCGTGAGCTCCTGATCGACCTGGTCAACAAGGGGAATTTCCACCTGCTCGTCAACATGGAGAAGGTCGACTTCCTTGACTCCACGGGCCTTGGTGTCCTGGTCGGCGGGCTCAAGCGAGTTAGGGCGCACGATGGCTCACTGGAGCTTGTCTGCACCCAGGAGCGCATCCTGAAGATTTTCCGGATCACCGGACTGACAAAGGTCTTCGGGATCTACGCCTCGGTCGACGAGGCCAAGGAAGCTCACGGTCGAGACAAGTAGTCGTGGCTACCGTCGAGCTGACGTTCAGCGCTCTCCCCGCGCATGTGCGGACGGCACGCCTGGTCGCCACGGCTATCGCCAGGCGCACCGGTGTGCAGGAGTCGCTGCTGGACGAGGTAAGGCTCGCTGTCGGTGAGGCGTGCTCGCGGGCCGTGGAGGCACATCGCCTCCACTGTCCGGGGGAGCCGATCCGGATCGAGCTACGTGATGACTTGGGGCGTTTCGAGGTGACGGTCACCGACTCCGCCCCCAGTGACAGTGACGAGCTGGAGCATGATCGAGCCCTTCTGGGGTTCGACGATCCGTTCGGGCAGCTTCCCGATGACCTGATGGCCGGTTTCGGCATCGCGGTCATCGCGGGGCTGGCCGACGACGTTCAGGTCTACCCGAGCCAGAAGGGCATGTGCATACGCATGAGCTGGCCGGCGGCGACGAACGGGATGTCTCCGGTCTGACACGGAAGACTTCGGCGGCCGGGTGTGTCCATGTGGATACGCCCGGTTGTTCGTTTGGAGGGGGCATGCGGCCCCGAGGGGCTGTGACCCCAAGGGTCTGAAGAGGCTGCGGTCCCAGGGGCAGGAAAGGGCTGCGGTCCCGGGGGCCGGGAAGGGCTGCGGTCCCGGGGAGCCGGAAAAGGCTGTGGTTCCGAGGGGTGCTCGCCCGTGACGTCCACCCGCACCTGCCCGGCCCCGTTCGGAGGTTCGGCCTTCCGAAGGTCCGGCCGCTCGACTGTCCGGAGGGCTCACCGTTCGAAGGTCCGGCCGCCTGACCGTCCGGAGGGCTCACCGTTCGAAAACCCGGCCGCCCGACCGTCCAGAGGTCCTACGTCCGCAAGGTCGGCGGCCGTCCGGAAGGGGCGGCGAGAGGGCCGGTGGCCGACGGCTGGTTCGCCGGAGGGTTGTCTCCGGTGTCCACATGAGCCCCACCTGCGTCACCCGATGCGGGGATCTCAATTTCGGCTCAAACTTAATTTGGCTGTTTCTTGCCTGAAACTGGGTCGAAATAGGGGCGGGCGGGACAGGTGTGACCGGTGAAATGACCTCATAAGCAGGTCGGTCGTCAGGAGGCACTGTCCGGGTCGCCAAATGTGCGGGGGCAGAGGCTTCATATCCGCGTCGTCGCTGCGTAGACTCCCGGAACCGGCCAAGGTTTATCCTTCGGAGCGGCCCGCACGCGAGCCGCCCTCCGTGGGGGTCTGCAACTGGAAGCGGCACTGCCAACCATCCCGGATGTGCGCCGCTTCAGCCGCCTAACCTCATCGCAGCGCACTCCGGGCAGGACGTGTTCCCGTCTTGCCAAGGAGAGTCGGATGTCTGTGCTCCATCTCGCCGCTGCAGAGCCAGCGGTATCCCTGAGTGGTCACCACTTCACCATCATCATCGTGGTCGCCGTCGTCGCCCTTCTCGCACTCGCCGTCGCCGGCACCCTGGTGCGCGAGGTGCTGGCCGCCGACCAAGGCACCGAACGTATGCAGAACATCGCGAGAGCCGTCCAGGAAGGGGCTTCCGCGTACCTTACGCGGCAGTTCCGGACACTCGCGTTGTTCGTCATCCTGATTCCGTTCCTGCTGTATCTCCTTCCCGCCGAGACGACCAGCGTGAGGATCGGCAGATCGGCTTTCTTCGTCGTCGGCGCGCTGTTCTCCGCGCTGACCGGATTCATCGGCATGTGGCTGGCGGTGCGCGGCAACGTCCGCGTCGCCGCCGCGGCCCGCGCGTCCGGTGAGAAGGTCGCCATGCGGATCGCCTTCCGCACCGGCGGCGTGGCCGGAATGATCACCGTTGGCCTCGGCCTCCTCGGCGCGGCCGTGGTGGTGATCACCTACGGGGGCGACGCCCCGGCCGTGCTGGAGGGCTTCGGCTTCGGCGCCGCGCTGCTCGCGATGTTCATGCGAGTCGGCGGAGGCATCTTCACCAAGGCCGCCGACGTCGGCGCCGACCTGGTCGGCAAGGTCGAGCAGGGCATTCCCGAGGACGATCCGCGCAACGCCGCCACCATCGCCGACAACGTCGGCGACAACGTCGGTGACTGCGCGGGCATGGCCGCCGACCTGTTCGAGTCCTACGCGGTCATGCTCGTCGCCAGCCTGATCCTGGGCAAGGTGGCCTTCGGCGTCGAGGGACTGGTGTTCCCGCTGATCGTGCCCATGATCGGTGTGATCACGGCGATCATCGGCATCTTCGTCACCGCCCCGCGCGCCGGCGACCGCAACGCGATGGCCGCGATCAACCGGGGTTTCTTCATCTCGGCGGCCATCTCGGCGATCCTCGTCGCCGTCGCGGCCTACCTCTACCTGCCGGCGACCTTCTCCGGGCTGACCGGGGTGAGCCCGCAGATCGCCGCGGTCACCTCGGACCCGCGCCTGATCGCGGTCGGGGCGGTGCTCATCGGCCTGGTGCTGGCGAGCGCCATCCAGATCCTCACCGGCTACTTCACCGAGACGAACCGCCGTCCGGTGCGGGACATCGGCGAGAGCTCCCGTACGGGCCCCGCCACGGTCATCCTGTCCGGCATCAGCGTCGGCCTGGAGTCGGCGGTCTACTCCGCGCTGATCATCGGAGCGGCCGTCTACGGGGCGTTCCTGCTGGGCTTCGGCAACGTCACCATCGCCCTGTTCGCCGTGGCGCTGGCGGGCACCGGCCTGCTGACCACGGTCGGCGTGATCGTTTCGATGGACACCTTCGGCCCGGTCTCCGACAACGCCCAGGGCATCGCCGAGATGTCCGGCGACGTCGAGGGCGAGGGCGCCCAGGTCCTCACCTCGCTGGACGCCGTCGGCAACACCACCAAGGCGATCACCAAGGGCATCGCGATCGCCACGGCCGTGCTCGCCGCGACCGCGCTGTTCGGCGCGTTCCGTACGGCGGTCGAGACCCAGCTGGCCGGGGCGACGGCGAGCGTGAAACAGGCGCTGGGCTCGTTCAGCTCGTTCAGCCTGAGCGTCGACTCCCCGAACGTGCTGGTCGGCCTGATCATCGGCGCCGCGGTGGTGTTCATGTTCTCCGGACTGGCGATCATGGCGGTCGGCCGCGCGGCCGGGCGGGTGGTCTTCGAGGTGCGCGAGCAGTTCCGCACCAAGCCGGGGATCATGGCGGGGACGGAGCTGCCCGACTACGGCAGGGTCGTCGACATCTGCACCCGCGACTCGCTGCGGGAGCTGGCGACGCCCGGCCTGCTGGCCGTGCTGACCCCGATCGCCGTCGGTTTCGCCCTCGGGTACGCCCCGCTCGGCGCGTTCCTGGCCGGTGCCATCGCGTGCGGCACGCTCATGGCGGTGTTCCTGGCCAACTCCGGTGGTGCCTGGGACAACGCGAAGAAGCTGGTCGAGGACGGTCACCACGGCGGCAAGGGCTCGCCGGCCCACGAGGCCACCATCATCGGTGACACCGTCGGCGACCCGTTCAAGGACACCGCCGGACCGGCGATCAACCCGCTCCTCAAGGTGATGAACCTCGTGGCGCTGCTGATCGCCCCGGCCGTGGTGACCTACGCCGACAGCCCCGTGCTGCGCATCGGCATCACGGTGCTGGCGGTGGGCATCGTCATCGCCGCGGTCGTCATCTCCAAGCGTCGTTCGGCGAGCATCGCCCCGACGGAGGAGAGCAACTCCGACCGCGAGCCGGAGCCGGTCTCCAGCTGAGCAATGTTTGACGAAGGGGTGCACGGGCCGCGTGCACCCCTTCGGCGTGTGCGGGACACCCCAGTGGGAAACTGGCCGGTATGGAACAGCAGCCCTCCGGAGGCAAGACACTCGTCCTCATCCTGCTGGCGATGGCCGCGGTGTTCGCGGTGATCGTGGGCCTGGCCATGTGGGCGTCGCGATGACGGCGCGCACGCTCGTCGTCCTGCGCCACGCCAAGGCGGTCCACACCTCCGGCCTCGCCGACCGCGAGCGGCCCCTCACCGAGATCGGCGAGCGCGACGCCCTCAGGGTCGGCGCGGCTCTCGCGGGCATGGACCTCACCCCCGACCTGGTGCTCTGCTCGCCGTCGGTACGGACCCGGCGGACCGCGGACCTGGCGCTCCCCGGCGCGGAGATCCTCATCGAACCGGCCATCTACGAGGCCTACCCCGACGAGCTGCTCACGCTGATCCGGCGGAGCGACCCCGAGGTCGGCACGCTGGTCCTGGTCGGTCACAACCCCGGGGTCCAGGAGTTGGTCACGCAGCTCACCGCCGTCGACGGCGACGCCGGGTTCCCGCCCGGCGCGTTCGCCGTCATCGAGGTCGACGGCGAGTGGTCCGGGCTCGACACCGGTCGCGGTATCGCCCGCTGGAGCCCCAAGAAGCACTGAGACGAGCCCCCCGCGGGTCCCCGGAAAGCACTGGAAGAGCCCCCGGAAGTACTGAGACGAACCCCCCGGTGAGATCCCCGGACGTACCGGGATCCGGCGCGGTTCCGGGAGGGGCGGCGCGAGAGGCGCGATCGGGGGTGGCATGCGAGGGCTCACCGGCGCGCTGCGCGCCGACTTCCGGCTCTCCGGCCGTCCGGCCTGGGGGTACGGCCTGCTGTGCGCGCTGGTCATCTGCCTCCCCCTGATGCTCGGTGTCCTGCTGGGCCACCTCCAGATGGGCGCCTCGGTGGCCCTGGGCGGCTATCTCACGCTCTTCGGGGACGCCCCGGGCGAGCCGTACGGTGATCGCGTCCGGGGGTTGCTCGTCACCACGACCGCGGTCACGCTCGGTGTCGGTCTCGGGGCGCTCATCCAGCCCGGCCCCCGGTCGGTCGCCGTCGTGGTGGTCGGCCTGGTCGCGGCGGCGGGCGTCTACTGGCCGGCGCTGGGCACCCCCGCGGTGCTCTCCGTGAGCCTGGCGTACTTCGCGCTCCCCGGGATGAGCGTGCCGCTCCACATGGGGGTCACGGCCGCCGGCGGCCTGCTGGCCGTGCTGGTGGTCGTGGCGGTCTGGCCGGTACGGCGTCTCCGGCCGCTCCGCAGGGCGGTGGAGGAGGCCGGTACGGCGCTGGCCGACCTCCTGGCGGCCGGGGGGAGGGCGCCGCTCGCGGACGAGAGCTGGGAGCCGCTGCGCTGGCGGGCCGTCACCGCGCTGAAGGACCTGGACAGGGCGCTCTCCCTCTACCGGATCTCCGTGGAGGACGACCGGTCGCCGGAGCGGCTCCCGGCCACGCTGGCCCGCGTCTTCCAGCACACGATCGCGCTGCGCGTCCTGCGCGCGGCGGCGGTGGAGGCGGGCATCGGGACGGAGTGGGTCCGGGAGCTGGACGAGGCGGTCGGGGTGCTGGCCCGCGCGCTGCGGGAGGCCGCGCTGCTCGGCGGTTCGTCGCGGATCCCGGAGGCGCTGGCCGCCATCGGGCGGTTCGCCGACCGGGTGGACGAGATCCGCGCGACCGCCCGCGCGGGCGGCACGCCACTGCCCGCGGCCGTCCTGGTGGGGCAGATGCGCCAGGGGGTGGACCGGATCGCGATGGCGGTGCGCTCGGTGGCGCGGCAGGCCGCCGAGGGCGTCGAGGTGGGCCCCCGCCCGCCGAGGTTCGTACGGCCCCGCAGACCGGTGGTCTCGGCGGGGCACCACCCGGTCCGGGTGGGACTGGCGGTGATCACGGCCATGACGCTCATGGTGCTGGTCCACGAGCACTACGCGAAGTGGTTCGTGGTGACCGTGGCGGTCAGCCTCCGGCCCGCCTACCGCGACACGGTGGAACGGGTGCTGCTGAGGGTGCTGGGCACGGCCGTGGGCGCGATGGCCGCCGCGGTGGTGCTGGCGATCGCGCCGGGTCATCTGTACCTGACGCTCTTCATCTCCGTCTGCGCGGCGCTGGGCTTCGCGCTGCGCGGGTCCGGCTACGGATACTGGGCGATCTTCTCCACACCGCTCTCGCTGATGCTGTCCGACTTCTCCCTGCCGCTCGACTGGGGCGCGGCGGCGGCCAGGGTGGGGCTCACGGTCGCGGGCGGCGCGCTGGCGCTGCTCTTCGCCCGGCTGCTGTGGCCCAGGGGGCACCGGGCCCGGCTGACCGCCAGGGTCGCGGAGATGCTCGACAGCCACGCCGTCCTGGTGCGGTCGCTGATCGACAGGGACCCCGCCCAGGTGGACGTCCGTGGCTTCGCCGCGGCCGACGCCGCCGGGCGGCTCGCCGACTCCCTGGACCTGCTGGACAAGGAACCGGGCGGCAGCGCGCCGAGGCGGCTCAGGGAGTCGCTGACGGCGGCCGGGCGGTTGCGGGACAACGCGCTCGCGCTGCTGGCGGTGCCGCCGCCCGAGGAGGGGGCGGGGCCCACGGTGACGGTCCTCGACCTCGTCGCCGACCGGCTGGAGAAGGTCGCCGAGGCGGTCAGGACGGAGGAGGCCGGGGTGCCGCCCGACGATCTCGACGCGGTGCTCGACGAGCTCGGCGCGTACGTGGACGCGCTGGCCGCCCGCCGCCTGGACGAGATCGCCGAACTCGCGGAGCTCGCGGAGCGCGCGGAGCGCGCCGATCCGGCTGATCCGGCTGATCCAGTTGATCCGGCCGATCCGGGTGATCCGGGTGATCCGGCCGGTCCGCACGAGGACGTGGCCAACAGGATGACCGGCCTGCGCCGGCGCGTCAGGCACGCCGCCGCCGCGCAGCCCGCCCTGCGGGGCCTCGGCGCCGAAGCCGTACGGCTGGCCGCCCTCACCACCCCGAGAAGCCGGCGGCCCGCCACCCCGGAGAGCCGGTAGCCCACGACTCCGAGAAGCCGGTAGCTCACCACCCCGGAAAGCCGGTAGCCCGCCACTCCGAGAAGCCGGTGGCCCGCCACCCCGGAAAGCCGGTAGCCCACCACTCCGAAGAGCCGGTGGCCCGCCACCCCGGAGAGCCGGTAGCCCGCCACTCCGAGGAGCCGGTGGCCCGCCGCCCCGAGGCGCGAGCGGCCGCGACCGTCCGCGAGCTCGGCACGGTCAGCGTTCGGCGGTTGTGACACCGTCCTCGGCGTCGGCGTCCTCCACCTCGGCGCGGGGGATGCCGAGCAGGTAGAGGATCGAGTCGAGGTAGGGGACGTTGACCGCGGTGTCGGCGGCGCGGCGGACCACCGGCTTGGCGTTGAACGCGATGCCCAGCCCGGCCGCCGCGATCATGTCCAGGTCGTTGGCGCCGTCGCCGATGGCCACGGTCTGGCTGATCGGGATCCCCGCCTGGCGGGCGAAGCGCTCCAGCGCCCGCGCCTTGCCCGGCCGGTCGACGATCTCGCCGACCACCCGCCCGGTCAGCACGCCGTCGACGACCTCCAGGGTGTTGGCCGCCGAGTAGTCGATCCCGAGGTCGTCCACGAGGGCGTCGGTGAGCTGCGTGAACCCGCCGCTGACGATCGCGAACCGGTAGTCGAGCCGCTTGAGCGTCCGTACCAGCGTCCGGGCGCCGGGGGTGAGCACGAGCTCCTTGCGCACCTTCTCGAAGACCTCCTCCGAGAGGCCCTTGAGCAGCGCGACCCGGCGGCGCAGCGACTCGGCGAAGTCGAGCTCGCCGCGCATCGCCTCCTCGGTGACCCTGGCGACCTCCTCCAGGCAGCCGGCGTGCGCCGCCAGCAGCTCGATCACCTCGGCCTGGATGAGCGTCGAGTCGACGTCCATCACGATCAGCCGCTTGGCCCTGCGGTGCAGGCCGGTCCGCTGCACGGCCACGTCGACCTGCTGGGCGTGCGCCTCGACGGCGAGCTCGGCCCTGAGGGTGTCGGGGTCGGCGCCGGAGAGGGAGAGCTCGATGCAGGTCACCGGGTAACTGGACAGGCGCTCGATCCGGTCGATGTTGGCACCGGCCGCGGCGATCCGCCCGGCGATGCCCGCCATCGCGGCGGGCTGCAGCGGCGAGCCGAGCACGGTGACGTTCAGCCGCCCCCTGCGCCGCTTCTCCTTCGGGTCGGAGCCGGTGGACAGCTCCACCTGCAGCCCGAGATCCTCCGCGGTCCGCTCGACGGCGGTCCAGAGGGCACCGAGGGTGCCGCCGGTGCCGGTCGGCGTGTCGCCCGCGTACGAGACGAGGACGCCGAGGGTGAGCCGGCCGCGGATGACGACCTGCTCCACGTCGGCGACGATGACGGGGAAGCCGGCCAGGACCGAGAAGAGGCGTGAGGTCACGCCCGGTCGGTCGGGGCCGTTCAACGTGATCAGAAGCGTGCGCTGGTTCATCGGTTCCTACGGTACTTGGCTCCGGATCGGACCGTGAATGTGGTTCATCATCCGGACGCCTGGAGTTCGCGGGGCACTCAGGTCCCGCGTCACCTGCGGCTGTCTTCATGAACTCATGACGACCCTTCCCATGGAGCCGCGCCTCGCCCGCTACAGCGTCGGGCTGGCCGCTACCGCCGTCGAGATGCGCGAGGCCCAGCGCCTGCGCCACCGGGTCTTCGCCGAGGAGATGGGCGCCAGGCTGGACAGTCCCATCACCGGCCTGGACGTCGATCCGCTCGACGCCTACTGCGATCACCTCCTGGTGAGATGCGACGACACGGACGAGGTCGTCGGCACCTACCGGCTGCTCGCGCCCCGCCGGGCCGACCGCCTCTACTCCGACTCCGAGTTCGACCTCGGCGCGCTGGCGGGCATCCGGGGGGACATGGTGGAGGCCGGACGGGCCTGCGTGCACCCGGGCCACCGGGGTGGCGCGGTGCTCGGGCTGATGTGGGCGGGAATCGCCCGCTACATGGAGGCAGGGGGGTACGGCTGGCTGGCCGGGTGCTGCTCGGTGCCGACGTCCGACGCCGCCGGGATCATGGAGCGGGTGCCGCTCTCCCCGCCGGGCTACCGCGTCACGCCGCGCCGCCCCTGGCGGGCGGACCCGGTCTCCGCCGTGCCCACGCAGCGGGAGGACGCCTCCGCGGCCGCCACGAGGCGGGACCGGGCGCTGCCGCCGCTGCTGCGCGGCTACATGCGGCTGGGCGCCTGGGTCTGCGGCCCGCCCGCCCACGACCTCGACTTCGGTACGGCCGACTTCTTCGTGCTGCTCTCGATGAACGAGGCCGACCCCCGCTACCTGCGCCACTTCCTGGGAGCCACCCCGTGAACCCGTGGATGCCGACGGCGCCGTGCGGTCCCGCCAGCTGTCTTCTCCCGCCGGGATCGAGGGCCGCCTGGCCGCGCAGGACGATGCGCCTGGCGGCGGTCGCGCTGGTCGTCCTGGCGGGGACGGCGCTCGCGTTCGCGGGCCGCGGGCTCGGCACGACGGGCAGGCTCCGGCTGACGAGCGCCTGGTCCCGGCTGGTGCTGCGGGCCGTCGGCGTACGGGTCGAGGTGCGGCAGGGCTTCGCGTTCATGGCCGGTTCCGTCTCCGGACTCCGCCCGGTCACCGGCGTCTCCGGGCACCGTTCGGCCACCGGCGTCTCCGGACTCCGCCCGGTCGGCGACGGGCCGGCCGGGGCGGCCCCGCTGGTCGTGGCCAACCACGTGTCGTGGCTGGACCCGCTCGTCATGGCGGCGGTCCTGCCGTGCCGCCTGCTCGCCAAGCGGGAGGTGCGGGCGTGGCCGGTGGTCGGCCTGCTGGCGGCCGGCGCGGGCGCGCTGTTCATCGACAGGGACCGGCTCCTCGCGCTGCCCGAGGCCGTCGACGGCGTGGCCGCCGCGCTCGCCGACGGCCACCCGGTGGCGGCCTTCCCGGAGGGGACGACCTGGTGCGGGCGCGGGATGGGCTCCTTCAGGCCCGCCGTGTTCCAGGCCGCCCTGGACGCCGGTGCCCCGGTCAGGCCGGTGGCGATCAGGTATCTGGAGGGGGACGACGTACCGGCCACCGGGCCCGCCTTCGTCGGCGACGACCCCCTGTGGGCCTCGCTCCGCCGCGTGGTGGCCGTCCGGAGGCTGACGGTGCAGGTGACGATGCTGCCCGCTGTGTGGGGACGTGACCGCAGGGAGCTGGCCTGGGCGGCCGAGTCGTCCGTCGCCTCGGTGGTGGTCGCCGGGGCCGCGCACGGCCTCCCCGTCGCCGCCTGACGTTCCGGATCCCCTCGGGAGGACCGTACGCCGCCTCGCGCGGGGGCCCGGTCCCGCGCGGAGAGGAACAGCAGCTCAGGCCGAGCCCAGGAGGACCGTACGCCGTCTGGCGCGGAGGCCCGGTCCCGCGCGGAGAAGAACAGGGGCTCAGGCCGAGCCCAGATAGGTGATGACGGCCGCCACCCGGCGGTGGGTGTCGGGGCTGTTCTCCAGGGCCAGCTTCATGAAGATCGAGTTGACGTGCTTCTCGATGGCCGAGACCGACAGGTGCAGCGCGCGGGCGATGCCTCCGTTGGACAGGCCGTGGGCCATCTCCCTGAGCACGTCCAGCTCCCTGGGCGTCAGCTCCGCGGGCGGGGGACCGCCGCGTACCCCGCGCTTGGCGAGCAGGCCCTCCACCACCTTGGGGTCGATCACCGAGCCGCCCGCGGCCACCGACCTGATCGCGCCGAGCAGCTCGTCGATGTCGCCGACCCGGTCCTTGAGCAGGTACGCGCGGCCCTCGGTGCCGTCCCTGAACAGGTCTAAAGCGAACATCGCGTCGGAGAACTGGGAGAGCACCACGACCCCGATGTCCCGTGAGGCGGCGCGGACGCGGTGCGCCGCGTCGATGCCCTCCATCCCCGGGCGGACGAGATCGGCCGAGCCCGGCATCCGGATGTCGGTGACCACCACGTCGGGGCGCAGCCGCCCGGCGGCGTCGAGCAGCTCGTCCGCGCTGCCCACGGCGGCCACCACCTCGATCTCACCGGAGGTCTCCAGGAGCCTGCGGGTGCCCTCGCGTACCAGGTAGTGGTCCTCGGCCAGGACGACTCTCAGATCAGCCATGAATCTCGACCACGAATCTCGGCCATGGGCCCGCGCACCGCCCGGAACTCGCCATGGGGAGATCCTGCCCGGTCCGGGGGCGCCGTGCATATGAGGTTGGCCGCACTCTGTGGTCCCGCTCCGTGGTCGCGCCCCGGTCTCGCTCCCCGGTCCCGCTCCTTGGTCCTGCTCCCCGGTCCCGCGCCCCGGTCCCGTTCCCTGGTCCCGCGGCGCGCTTCCGGGCGCGGCTCCGGCGCCCGGAGAGAGGCCGGGCCCCGTCCTTTGGCAGGACGGGGCCCGGCGGGAAACACAGAGACCGCGGGGAACGCGGAGACCAGGGTCAGCGCACGATGCTGGTCTTGACCTTCTTCACGAAGTACCAGCTCTTGATGCCCATGCGCTCCAGCTCGTCCCTGGAGAGGTTCTCGGCACCGGTCGGGACGTCGTAGCTGTCGACGCCGAGGATGGCCTGCGCGGTCCGTCCCGACTTCTTGCCGAGCTTCACCGTGATCGCGAGGGTCTCGTACTCGTCGACCTCGACGACGTTGGGGTTCCAGCACCAGAGGCCGTCCTCGTAGCTGTCACACGTGGTGCCCTTGGGACCGGCGACCTTGAGGACCTTCGAACCCTTGGGCAGTAGGCCGCCCGTGAAGAAGTAGTCGGCCTGGTGAGGGCCCTTGTTGACGGCCTTGATCTTGTAGGTGATCTTCCCGTTCGCCTTGACCTTCTTCGGCGCGGAGACGGTGATCGCGAAGGTGGAGTACGGCTCCGCCTTGACGACCGCCGCCGGTGCCTGCGCCGAAGCGGCCGAGGAGGGGGCGGCGAGGAGCATGCCGCCGGCCAGCGGGGTGACCAGAGCAATAGCGACGATCTTGGAGATCGGGTGGCGCATCAAACGTCTCCCAGCTGAAGAGTCAAGGGGACGTCTGGAACGTCCCATAAAGTCCGCAGCGTTTTATCACATATGCAGAGATAAAGAGAAATTATATTCCGCTATAGGAATTTCTCGGGAACGGCTTGATGCGGTGCCGTGCCGGACGGCGCGGGCCCCTGCCCGCGCGTCCGGCGCGTGCCGCGTCACCGCCCGGCCGGGGCGTTTCCCGGTGTCGCGATCTCCCTTGTTTTCGGTGATCGCCCCTGGTCAAAGGCGTTTTCGGTAATCGCCCCGGCCAAAGGCGGCGAGTGCGGTCAGCGGAGGACCCGGGTCTTCACCCGCACGTACTTGACGTCGGTGCCGACGTCGATGCCGTGGATGTCGAGGGTGCCCAGCCCGCCCGCGGGGACGTCGATCGAGGCCGAACCGAAATCGGCGGTCGCGGTGCCCCGGGCGCTGTTCCTCAGCCAGACCCTGACCTTGAGGGTGGCCGTCCTGCCGGGGTTGAGGGTGTCGAGCAGGCAGCCCACCTCGCGCCCCGAGACCTCGCAGTACGAGCCGGCGGGCTTGCCGACGATGCGGACCCTGGAGGCCTGCGAGGGAAGGTAGCCGCCGACGTAGGCGATGTCGGTGTACCACTTGCCGACGTTCTTGATCCTGAGCGTGTAGACGTACGAGTCGCCCGCCCAGGCCCTGCGCGGATAGGAGACGGTCGTCTTCAGCGGCGCGAGCGGCTGGTCCGCGACTCCCTGCGGCGCGGTGGTCCGGGGAGCCGCGGCGTTCGCGGTTCCGGGGGTGAGCAGCATGCCTCCCGCCAGGGCGATGGCGGCGAAGGCGGTCAGGTGCCGGCGCATTTCTTTACTCCAGTCGGAATTAGGTGATCCCCGTCGATTACCGCCCCAGCATGCGGGGCCCGACTTGGAAAACCCTTGTGACTGACTGGCCGGCTATCCGGCTATCCGGCTATCCGGCGATCAGGTGGACGTCGCCGAATTCGTGCCAGAGATAGCCCTCCCCGAGCGCCTCCGCGTACGACCGCGAGAGCAGGTCGCGCCCGGCGATCGCCGACAGCATCAGCAGGTGGCTGGAGCGCGGCTCGTGCAGCCCGGTGAGCAGGCCGTTCACCGCCCGCACCCCGACCTCGGGGGTGACGATGTGCGAGGTCCAGCCGTCCGCGGCCCGGACCCGGCCGGTGGCCAGCGCGGCTGTCTCCAGCGCCCGGACCACGGTCGTGCCGACCGCGATCACCCGGCCGCCGGACTCCCGCGCGAGCTCCACCTGCCGCGCGGTGGCCTCGGGCACCTCGAACCGCTCCGGGTACGGCGGCTCGTCCTTCTCGGGGGACGCCACCCCCGTGTGCAGGGTGATCGGCGCGATCCCGACCCCGCGCGACACCAGGGAGGTCACCAGCCCGGTGGTGAACGGCCGCCCCGCGCTGGGCATCTCCGCGCTGCCTGGCCGGACCCCGAACACGGTCTGGTAGTCGGCCAGCGGCCAGTCCCTGTCCACGTACGAGTAGCGGATCGGCACGCCGTACCGGCGCAGGTAGCCGGTGACCTCGCGGTCCAGGCTCGCCCGCCACAGGCGCGGCGTCTCGCGCCCGAGCAGCCGCAGCGTCGCCCCGCCCGGCAGCGGCAGCCACTCCCCGTCCGCGCCGCCCCGGTAGGGCTCACCGGCCGGCTCGGTGCTCTCGGGGCCTCCGGGAACCCCGGGAACCCCGGGAACACGGCGCCGCCGGAGCTCGACCAGCCACGTCCCGTCCTCCCGCTCGGTGGAGAAGTGCACCGCGAGCCGGTCGAGCCGGACGGCGGCGGGGAGCGTGCCGGAGTTGTTGACCACCAGCAGGTCGCCGGGGCCGAGCAGGCCGGGAAGCTCGGAGAACGCGTGGTGGCCGACCTCCCCGGTGCTCCGGTCCGAGACCAGCAGGCGCACCCCGTCACGGGCCAGCCCCCGGGCCTCCGGCGGCTCGTGCGCCTCCAGCTCGCGCGGGAGCACGAAGTCCGCGGCCATGGCGTCCGCCACGGGCAGGCTCGCGACCCCTCCCCAGTCTCCGGTACGGCCCTCCCGCCCGCTCATTCGTGCCTCACCCGGCCGCTGTCCGGGCGGTCGGCGATGAGCCGCCGCAGGGTGGGCACGACGGTCTCCGGGGCCGGGGCCTCCGCCGCCTCCCCGGCGCCGACCGCGTCGGCGAGCATGCTGGTGGACATCTCACCCGGATCGACCCACCAGACCGCGACGTCCGGCTCCTCGACGGCCAGCACGTGGGAGATCTGCTCCAGGGCCGCCTTGGTCGCGCCGTACCCGCCCCAGCCCTCGTACGCCTCCACCGCCGCGTCGGAGGAGATGTTCACGATCGCGCCGCGCCGCTCCCTGAGCCCGCGCAGGTTGGCCTGGATCAGCGCCAGCGGGGCCAGGACGTTGATACGGAACAGCTCCTCAAGGGTGTCGGCCGGGTATCCGGCCAGCGGTGGCAGCGGGACGGCGCCCAGCCCCGACGCGTTGTTGACCAGCAGGTCCAGCCCGCCGTGTTCCCGTACGGCCAGCGCCAGCCGGTCCCGGTGGGCGGGGTCGGCGACGTCCCCGGCCAGGGCGAGGGCGCCGAGCCCGGCCGCGGCGGCGCGCAGCGCGTCCTCGCCCCGCGCGGTGAGGATGAGCCGCCAGCCGTCGGCGGCGAGGGAGCGGGCCAGTGCCAGGCCGAGGCCGCGGGAGGCGCCGGTGATGAGTGCGGTCTTCGTCATGCCTCGACGCTAGGAGCCGGGTGCCCGCCCCACATCGGCCGCCGGACCCGGCCCGGGATGGGCTGATGGGCCTAGGACCGATGGCGTACGCGGTGGCCGCCCGCCACCGCCTAGAGTCGGTTCGTGAGCCCCGGGAACAAGGAGAGCGAGGACGGCGAGGACAGGGACGCCGTGCTGCACGCGGTGAGCTCGGCCGTCCTCGCGGTGACCAGGCATCTGTCGGTCCGGGAGGTGCTCCAGGTCATCGTGCGGTCGGCGCGGCGGCTGCTGGACGCCCGCTACGCCGCGCTGGGCGTGCCCGACGACCAGGGGGCGTTCGCCGAGTTCGTCGCCGAGGGCATCTCCGACGAGCAGTGGGACGAGATCGGGCCGATGCCCCGCCAGCACGGCATGCTCGGCGCGATGCTGCGCGAGGGCGCGCCGGTCCGGCTGCCCGACATCCGCAGGGACCCCAGGTTCGAGTACTGGCCGCGCGCCCATCCGGTGCTCAAGGACTTCCTCGGGGTGCCGATCCTCGACGGGGACGAGGTGCTCGGCATCATCTTCCTGTCCAACAAGCGGGCCCCCGGCGGGTTCACCGAGGCCGACCAGCGGCTGCTCACGATGTTCGCCGCGCACGCCGCGATCGCCCTCACCAACGCCCGCCTGTACGAGCGGGGCAGGGAGCTCACGCTGGTCGAGGAGCGCACCCGGATGGCGAGGGAGCTGCACGACGCGGTGACCCAGAAGCTGTTCTCGCTGCGCCTCACCGCGCAGGCCGCGGCGTCGCTGGTCGTCGACGATCCCGTACGGGCGCTGCGGGAGCTCGACCGGGTGGAGCGGCTGGCGGGCGAGGCGCTGGCCGAGCTGCGCGCGGTGATCGTGGAGCTCCGCCCGGCCGAGCTCGACCGGCACGGCCTGGCCGAGACGCTCCGCAAGCACGTCCGCCTGCTCGACCGGCTGCACCCGGCCGCGTTCTCGTTCGAGGAGGCCCCGGTGTGCGAGCTCGAACCGGCGACCGAGGTGGCCGTCCTCCGGGTGGCCCAGGAGGCGCTGCACAACGCCTCCAGGCACTCGGCGGCGCGCGCCGTCGAGGTCCGGCTGGGCTGCGAGGGCGGGCGCGTGTTCCTGGAGGTGAGCGACGACGGGGCCGGGTTCGACGTGACCGCCGCGGCGGGCCGGGGGCTGGGCATCGCCTCGATGGGCGACAGGGCGGAGTCCGTCGGCGGGGTCGTACGGGTGAGGTCGGAGCCCGGACGGGGCACGCTCGTCCGGATGGAGGTGCCCGGATGATCCGCGTCCTGATCGCCGACGACCACCCGGTCGTCCGGCAGGGCCTTCGCACCTTCCTGGACCTGCAGGAGGACCTCGACGTGGTCGGCGAGGCCGCCGACGGCGCCGAGGCGGTCGCCCTGGTCGGGTCCCTCGCCCCCGACGTGCTGCTGCTCGACCTGAGGATGCCGGTCCTCGACGGGCTCGGCGCGCTGCTCCTGCTGGGCGAACGCGGGCTGTCGCCGAGGGTGCTCGTGCTGACCTCGGTCAGCGACAGGGGCGACGTGGCCCCGGCGATGCGGGCGGGCGCGGCGGGGTTCCTCTACAAGGACGTCGAACCGGCCGCGCTCGTGCAGGCGATCCGGGCGGTGCACGGCGGCCAGGTGCTGCTCGCTCCCGAGGCCGCCGAGGCGATGCTGTCGGGTCCCGGGCCCGTCCCGGCCCCGGGGGAGGGCGGGCACGAGGGCAGGCACGTGGTGCCGCTGACCGACCGGGAGCGCGAGGTGCTCGCGCTGATCGCGTCGGGCCGCTCCAACCGGGAGATCGCCAGGCAGCTCACGGTGGCGGAGAAGACGGTGAAGACCCACGTCTCCAACGTGCTGATGAAGCTGGGCGTGCAGGACAGGACCCAGGCCGCCCTCTACGCGGTACGGAACGGCCTGGCCTGACGGTACGGCTTGCCCTGGCCTGACGGCGCGGTCTGGCCCGACGGCACGGCACGGCACGGCCTGGTCTGACAGCGCGGCACCGGGCTGGACGCCGTCAGGCCGGACGCCGGACCTGACGGCGTGTGAACCTGGCGACGCCAGGCCTGACGACGCCGGACCTGACGGCGTTTGAACCCGGCAACGCCAGGCCTGACGGAGCCGGACCTGACGGAGCCGGACCTGGCGCCGCCGGATCGGGCGCCGCCGGATCTGGCGGTGGCCGGTCCGGCGGTACCCGGTCCGGGCGTGGGACCCCTACGCCGTCAGGTGTCCTTCTTCTCCTCGCGCCGGTCCGGCGGCGGCGGGGGCGGCGGAGGCGGGGGCGGTGGGGGTGGTGGGTTGTAACCGCCCCCTCCGCCCTTGGACTTGGGTTTGGGCGGCGTGGGGTGGACGATCTTGGTTTTGACCGTCTTGAGGTAGTACCAGTTGGGGAAGGCCAGCCGCTTCCACTCCTCGCGGCTGAGGTCCCCGCCTCCGGTCGGGACGTTCCAGGTGTCGGCGCCGAGCTTGGCGACCGCGATGCCCTTGGTCCGCTTCTTGAGCTTCACCCAGATGCGTACCGTCTCGGAGTCGCCCTTCTCGAGGATCCATGGCGTCACGCACCAGAAGCCGTCGTCGTAGAAGTCGCAATCAGTGCCTTTGGGGCCTTTGTAGTAAACGGTGTCGTTAATGCCTTTTGGTAGGACGGTCCCGCCGACGTAGAAGTAGTCGGCCTCTCTCGGCCCCCGGTTGGTGACCTTGACCTCGTACATGAACTCGCGGCCGTTCCTGACCCGTTTCGGTGCCTTCACCGAGACCTTGAACGCCGACCAGGGCCTGTCCTGCCGCGCCGAGGCGGCGGCGGCCAGCGCGGGCAGGGGCGCGGAGGGGGCCAGGGGCGGCGCGTTCACGACGGCGGCCGAGGCGGTGGGGACGATCGCGAGCGGAGCGATGAGGCTGAGACCTAGAAGCGTGCCGAAGCTTCGGCGCATGGGCGTCTCCGCACGAGCTAGGGGTGATCGTAGTCACCATTTGTTTCATGAATTATGTCGTAAGCAGGACTCGCCGGAATAGTGAATGATCTACCTCAACATTCCTTGTTTGCGTATCTTTGGTTACTCGGGGACGCCAGCGACTCACGGCTGGACAACGGGGAGGCTCACGTGCCGGACACGAACCCGCTGCGCAGGGAGGACCCCGAGTCACTGGGTGACTACCGGCTGCTCGGCCGCCTCGGCGAGGGGGCACAGGGCGTGGTCTACGCGGGCCGTGGACCCGACGGGGCGATGGTCGCGATCAAGCTGCTCCACCCCCGGCTGAGCGACACCGGCATGGACGGCGACCGGTTCCTCCGCGAGGTCTCCGCCGCCCGCCGGGTGGCGCCGTTCTGCACGGCCCAGGTGCTGGGCGCCCACATGGACGGCGACCGCCCCTACATCGTGAGCGAGCTGGTCGAGGGCGTGTCCCTGCAGCGGGTCGTGCAGTCCGAGGGACCCCGGCGCGGCAACGTGCTCCACCGGCTCGCGGTCGGCACCGTGACCGCGCTGGCCGCCATCCACCGGGCGGGCATCGTGCACCGCGATTTCAAGCCCAGCAACGTGCTGCTCGGCCCCGACGGACCCCGCGTGATCGACTTCGGCATCGCCAGGGCACTGGACTCGGCGATGACGGTGACGAGCGGTGTGGTCGGCACCCCCGCCTACATGTCGCCGGAACAGGTCTCCGGGCACCGCGTCGAGCCCTCGTCCGACATGTTCAGCTGGGCGCTGACGATGACCTTCGCCGCGACCGGGCGGCCCGCGTTCGGCCAGGACAGCGTGCCCGCGGTCATCTACAGGGTGATGAACGAGAGCCCCGACCTGTCCGCGCTCCCCGACACCCTGCGGCCGATCGTCGCCTCCTGCCTCAGCAAGAACGCCGCGGAGCGGCCCAGCGCCTCGGAGGTGCTGTTCGCGCTCCTGGAGACCCAGTCCGACGAGACTCCCGCCGCGTCGGCCGTACCGCTCGTGCCGTCCGTACCGCTCGTGCCGTCCGTGTCGCCTGTGTCCCCGGCACCCGCCGACAAGCGGCCACCCGCCGACGAGCAGCCGCCCTCCGGTAAGCGGTCGCCCGCCGACGAGGGGGCGCCCGCCGGTGAGAAGCCATCCGCCGACGCACCCGCGGACGCACCCGCCGACGGACGGCCGCCCGCCGGTGAGGGGTCGTCCGCACCCGAGACGGTGTGGGTGCGACCGTCGGGGGAGGACCCGAGGGGCAGGAGACCCGATGCCACCTCCGGCCGTGCTCCCGGTGGCCGTCCCGGCGCTGCTCCGGGTGCCGCCCCCGATGCCCCCCGGAGGCGCCCAGGCGCGCCGGGCGGGCCTCCGCCCGTGGTCAACCCCTTCGCCTCCCCCGCGGGCCCCGCGCGCTACCCGGGCAACCTGACGCCCGTGGGACGGCGGCCCGCTCCGGTTCCCGTACCGCCCGAGGGGGTCTACCCCCCGCCGCCGCCACAGCGTCCGGACATCTTCGCCGACGCGGCCCCCGCGGCGCCCGGCGAGCCCGGCGAGCGCGGGGCGCGGCGCAGGCGCGCCGTCCTGGTGACCGCGGTGCTCTCGGGGGCCCTCACCCTGGCCGCCGCCGCGCTGGTGGCGGTGCCGAACCTGCGGGGCGACGCCACGACCCCCGAGGACCCTCCGGCCACCCGGAACGCCCTGGCCGGCGACGGTACGGGGAAGCCACCCCCGGTCCCCTCCACCCTGTCCCCGGCGACCGCCTCCCCGGCTCCCCCCACGCAGACCACGCAGACCACGCAGACCACGCAAGTCACGCAGGCTCCCACCGCCGTCACGCGGGCGATGACCCCCGCGCCCACGGCGAGCCTCACGACCGCCCCCACCCCCGGGCCGTCCGAGCCGCCCGCCCCTCCGGCCACGGCGGTGACCTTCGACGGCCAGGACGGCAAGACGCTCAAGGGGCACACCAAGGCCGTCCAGTCCCTCGCCGGCGTCAAAATCGGGAAGAGGCTCACCGTCGTCTCGGGCAGCCAGGACGGTTCGCTCGGGCTCTGGGACCCGGCCAAGCACAAGCGGCTCCACCGGCTCCGTGGCCACCGGGGCGAGGTCTACGCGGTCGCCACCGTCACCTTCGGCGGCAAACCGTACGCGGTGACCGGCGGCTACGACCACTCCGTCCGCCTGTGGAGCCTGAAGTCCCGCAAGAGCACGGCCCTGGGCCACCACCCCATCGCGGTCTTCGCCGCCGCGGCCGGCACCGTGAACGGTTCGCCGCTCGCCGTCACCGGGGACGGCGACGGCACCCTCTACTTCTGGAACCTGAAGAGCCGCAGGCTGCTCAAGACCATCTCCGCGCACCGCAACGACGTCAACTGGCTCGCCTTCGGCAAGGTCGGCAAGCGGTCCGTCGTCGTGTCCGCCAGCGCCGACGAGACGCTGGGCGTCTGGGACCTCGTCACCAGGAAGCGGTACGGCAAGGTCTACCGGGGGCACAGCGGGCCGGTCTTCTCGGTGGCCTTCGGCAAGCTGGGCGACCGCACGGTGATCGCCTCGGGCGGCAAGGACAAGAAGATCAGGATCTGGGACCCCAAGACGTCCAAGACCGTCGGCAAGCCCCTCGGCGGCCACGGCGGCAACGTCTACTCCCTGGCGTTCGGCGAGGTCGACGGCCGCACGGTGCTGGTGTCGGGCAGTACGGACGGGACCGTCCGGCTCTGGGACCCGGCCGGGGGCAAGCCCCTCGGCAAACCGGTCAAGGCCCACAAGGGCGGGGTCTACTCGGTGGGCGTCATCACCGTCGGCGACCGTACCCTGGCCGTCTCGGCGGGCAGGGACCGCGCGGTCAAGCTCTGGAAGCTGACCTCCGCCCGGTGATCCGCCCCCGGACCGTCAGACCGGCTCGGCCGAGCTCTGGAAGCTGACCTCCGCCCGGTGATCCGCCCCCGGGCCGTCAGACCGGCTCGGCCGAGCCCTGGAAACCGACCTCCGCCCGGTGATCCCCCCCGGGCCGTCACGGCCGTCAGACCAGCTCCGTGATGGCGTGGTGGGCGACCACCCGGGCCCGGCGCACCGCGCGGTCGAGCTCGCGCAGAGCCTCACCGCGTACCGCGATCTGGCCCGAGGTGAGCCCGCGGTCGTCGGCGACCCGGAGCACCGCGGCGAGGCGGGCGGCCAGGGCGGCGACCCGGTGCGCCCTGGCGGGGTAGCCGGGGGCCAGGCCGTCGTCCACGATCTCCAGCCGCCGATGGCCCTGGACGGGCCCCTCCACGCCGAGCAGGGCGTCGGTGGCCACGCGCATGGCACGGGTCAGCTCGTGCTCCGCCTCGGCGAGCGAGGGCAGGTCGGGGGCCGTGGTACGGGCCTCCAGCACGGTCCAGCGAACCCCGGCGTACGATGACCCGCGGCGGTCGTTTACCGGGATCAGCCCGAGGCACCTGCTGGGAAGCACGGCTGTCGCCGCCTGCCCGGCCTCGATGGCGGCGGAGTTGAAGGGGGGCGGTCCGGTGAGCCCGAGCGGGTCGCCCGCGATGGGAAGGGCGAGGCGCAGCGACCTCATGCCCTCGATCCGCAGGTCGGCGAGGAACGCCCGGAGGGGGAGGTCGCCGGTCTCACCGGCGACGAGTTGGGGGCCTGCCTGCCGCTCAACGCGGTCGGCGGCCTCGTCGAGGCCTACCTGTCCGGCGAGCCAGGCATTGCCCCAGCAGACCAGGGTGGCCGAGATCGGTGAATCAGGGTGCACCGATCCACGATATGCGCTTGCCCTGCAATAGGTTTTGTTCCAGCGATTCACAAGGAGGCATAAGGGATGGGCGGTCAAGTGCTTCGGCTACAGGACGTCACCGTCCGCAGGGACGGAGCGGCCCTGCTGCGGGAGATCGACTGGACCGTTCACGAGGACGAGCGGTGGGTCGTCATCGGTCCCAACGGCGCGGGGAAGACGACGTTGCTGCAGGTGGTCGGGGCGATGCTGTTCCCCACCGAGGGCGTCGTCGAGATCCTGGGCGAGCGGCTCGGTCAGAGTGACGTCTTCGAGCTCCGGCCCCGCATCGGGCTCGCGAGCGCCGCGCTGGCGGAGAAGGTTCCGCCGGAGGAGAAGGTCATCGACCTGGTGCTCACGGCCTCGTACGCCATCCTCGGCCGCTGGACGGAGGAGTACGACTCCCACGACGTCACGCGCGCCGTCGAGCTGATCGACCAGCTCGGCTGCGCCCACCTGATCCGGCGCCGGTTCAACACGCTGTCCGAGGGCGAGCGCAAGCGGGTCCAGATCGCCCGCGCGCTCATGCCCAACCCGGAGCTGCTGCTGCTGGACGAGCCCGCCGCGGGCCTGGACCTGGGCGGGCGCGAGGACCTGGTCCGCCGCCTGGCGACGTTCGCGCACGACCCGAAGGCGCCGACCATGGTGCTGGTCACCCACCACGTGGAGGAGGTGCCCAGCGGGTTCACCCACGCGCTGCTGCTGCGGCACGGTTCCGTGGTGGCCCAGGGCCCGATCGACCAGGTGATGACCGCGGAGAACCTGTCGCGCACCTTCAGCGTCCCGCTCACCCTGGACCGGGGGCGCGACGGCCGCTGGTACGCACGGGCGCACCAGCTCTGAGGTAGTTCCGAGATCGTTTCGGTCGTTCAAAGGCCGGTGAAGGGAAAAGCAAATATCCTGCCGGGTCAAGAGTTCCACGTGACTCGACCACCCGGGATGGCTCATGGAATGGCTTGTCGCCGCGCTCGTCGTCGTGGCCGTGGCGGGGTTCGCCGCCTACCGGACGGTCCGCGTCGTGCCGCAGGCCACGGCGGGCGTCGTGGAGCGGTTCGGGCGCTACCACCGGACGCTCGCCCCCGGGCCGAGCCTCGTGGTGCCGTTCATCGACCGGATCAAGGACATGGTCGACCTTCGCGAGCGGGTCGTCGCCTTCCCGCCGCAGGCGGTCGTCACCGCCGACAACCTCGTCGTCTCCGTCGACACGGCCGTCTCCCTCCAGGTGGTCGACGCCCGCGCGGCCACCTACGAGATCGCCAACTTCCTGGTCGCCGTCGAGCGGCTCGTGGTGACCACGCTGCGTGACGTGGTCGGCGCGATGGACGTGGACCGCGTACTGGTCTCCCGCGAGGAGATCGAGGCCGGGCTGCGCGAGACGCTCGACGCCGCCACGGGCGCGTGGGGCCTCCGCGTCGGCCGGGTCGAGCTCACGGCGGTCGATCCGCCCGTCTCCGTCCAGGAGTCCATGGAGAGGCAGGCCCGCGCCGACCGCGACAGGCGGGCCGCGGTGCTCGCGGCCGAGGGGCGGAAACAGGCGGCCGTCCTCGCCGCCGAGGGCGAGCGGCAGGCCGCCGTGCTGAGGGCGCGCGGCGAGGCGGAGGCCACGGTGCTCAGGGCGCGGGCCGACGCCGAGGCCAGGGCGACGCGGGCCAGGGGGGAGGCCGACGCGATCGACCTGCTCTTCCGCGCCGTCCACGAGGGCAGGCCCGACTCGGAGCTTCTCGTCCACGAGTACCTGCGGGCCCTCCGCGGGGTCGCCAAGGGGGACGACGGCACGCCGGGGAGTGCCTCACCGGACCTGAAACGGGTCCTCGAAAGCCTGGCGGACCTCCTCCCTGCCAAGGAGGAGTCCCCGGACGCGGAGGGGCCCCCGGACGTGAAGAGGCCCTTGGACGTGGACAGGTCCTCGGGCGAAGACAGGTCCCCGGACATGGACAGGGCTCCGGGCATGGACAAGTTTTCGGGCGAAGACGGGTCTCCGGGCACGGACAGGTTTTCGGTCTGGGACGAGTTCCCGGGCACGGACAGGCCTCCGGCCGGGGACGGGCCCCCGGGCACGAACAGGCCTGACCGGACGGAGGGATTCCCGGTCAGAGGGGGATCCGCGGTCAGGGACGCTCCCGCCGAGGACATCCCCTGAGAAAGCGTCCTTAAGGACACGCCTTAAGGACGCCCCTTAATGACACCCCGGCCACCGGACGACCGTCGATCTCCTCTTACCATCCGGTGAGTGCCGTGCACCTGTCATGGGCGCGAGCCTTACCAGTGAGGGGAAGTGCATGACACCGTGGGAGGCGGTCGCGATCTTCGTGGCCGGCATCGGGGCCGGGGGCATCAACGCCGTCGTCGGTTCCGGGTCTCTGATCACGTTCCCGACGATGGTCGCGCTGGGCATGCCGCCGGTCGTCGCCAACGTCTCCAACACCGTCGGCCTCGTCCCCGGATCGCTCACCGGCGCGCTCGGCTACCGGGCCGAGCTGAGGGGACAGCGCCGGAGGCTGGTCAGGCTGGCCGTCCCCGCGGTGGTCGGCGCGGTGGCCGGCGGGGTGCTCCTGCTCTACCTTCCCGCGGAGACGTTCGACATCGTCGTGCCCGTCCTGATCGGCGTGGCGTGCGTGCTGGTGGTGATCCAGCCGAGGCTCAACGGATGGCTGAGCGCCCGGCGGGAGCACGCCCGCCCGCACGGCGGCCCCTGGCTCTGGGGCGGCGTCCTCGCGTGCGGCGTCTACGGCGGCTACTTCGGCGCGGCCCAGGGCGTACTGCTCATCGGGCTGATGGGCACCTTCCTCGACGACCGCCTGCAGCGGATCAACGCGGCCAAGAACGTGCTCGCGCTGCTGGTCAACGCGGCGGCCGCGGTGCTGTTCATCGTGATCGCGGAGGTCGACTGGCTCGCGGCCCTGATGGTGGCGCTGGGCGCCGCGATCGGCGGCTTCCTCGGCGCGAAGATCGGCAGGAGGCTGCCCGCCCCGGTGCTGCGCTGGTTCATCGTCTGTATCGGAGTCGTGGCGATAGTCAAACTGGTGTACGGGTGAACCTGCCCCCTACCGGGTACCTATATAGGTATGAAAGGTGACAAAGTCGAGGTTGTCATCGACGCAGGAGACAGTTCCCGTACCTACGAGGTCAGCGCCACCAGAGCGGGCCGCCGCGTTGAGGTGGCCAACGCCCGAGGCGGCGTCGTCGAGGTGAGCGAGGTCACCCGGAGCGGAACGGCCGTGCGCACCGCCCGCTTCATGTCCAGCCGTATTCTCGCCCTGGTCGAACACCCCGCCGACGGCAAGCCGGCATAGACCGGTCCGGCGGCGGGCCGGCTCTCGTCACGCCCGGGTGGGACGCGCCCGATCACGGACGCGCCCGATCACGGTCGTACCTGATCACGGACGCGCCTGTCACGGACGTGACGATCACCCCTGGGCGGGGCGCGGAGCCCGCGTCGCGCCCAGGTCACCGGACGCATGCCCCCGTACGGGAGCCATGGGGTCCGGTCACATCTGCGCGGGGCGGACCTGGAGCACGCCGTCGCGGCGGATCCGGGTCTCGAAGGACGGCTGGGGAGCGGTCGCCGGGCCGTGCACGACGGCTCCGTCGGAGAGCCTGAAGGTGCTCCCGTGCCACGGGCAGACCACGCAGGCGGTCCCCTCCTCCGAGATCAGCCGCCCCTGGTGGAGCGGGCCCGCCAGGTGGGCGCACTGGTCGGCGAGCACCGTGACCCCGGTGCCGACGCGCAGCACGAACAGGTCGATGTAGCCGAGCCGCCGCGTCACCGGACGCCCGTCGGGCAGGTCGCCGAGCTCGCACAGGTCGTGCCAGCCCAGCGGGACCAGGTGGGCGACGGACTCGGCGTGGTTGGCCCCGGCCGCCTGCCGGTAGGCCAGGTGGCCGCCGAGGTAGCCGCCCAGGCTCGCGGCGCCCAGCCCGGCGAACGACAGCACCCGCCCGGTCCGGTCGCGCCCGGCCATCCGGAACACCAGCGAACCGGCGTAGAGCCCGAGGGCGGTCAGGTTGGCGATCGCGTGCACGAACCCCACCCGCTGCTGCTCGCGGTGGAGCGCGGACCAGTCGGTGACGCCCGCGGCCACCGCGGGCATCGCGGTGGCGAGCCCGCCGGCGACCAGCACCCGCGACGCCCGGGGGTCGTGACGGGTCACGTCCAGCACCGCCGTCGCGGCCCAGAGCCCCAGGCTGAGGTTGGCGAGCGGCGGATGGAGCGGCTTGCCGGTCGGCACCCCGTGCAGCAGGTCGCGGAGCGGCCCGGGGCCGATCCGCCGGCGTACGGCCTTGGCGAGTATGCGGATCGGCCTGTCAGCCCTGGGTGAGCGCTCGATCCGATCGGTGAGCTCGACCCCGGGCACCAGACGTCTGAAGGTCCGGCGCCCTGTTTTTACGGTTTCCTTCACCATCGCCCCTTTCTCAACCCATAGGGACCTACCCGAGAAAGACGTTATGCACGCGCCAAATGCCCCCGGCTGACGGAGAGGGCGATGATCTCGGTGGCGTAGGCACCCAGTGTCGCCGATCCCTCCTCGATGATCTTCACTTTTTCCAGCACCTGCTCGGCCGTCACCTTGTACAGCGACCAGGTGCCGCCCTCGTTGTGATGGTTCGCCATGATGGGCGCGATCCGGTCGAGGGCCTTGGCGAACCGGGCCTCCGGGGTCCTGCGTTCCTCGAACTCGTCCCAGAGCTCGCGCAGCCGGGTGGCCTGGTCGCAGGGGAGCAGCCCGAAGATCCGGTCGGCGGCCTTGCGCTCGATGCCCAGCTGGGCCTCGACGGCCGAGGCGTCGTAGATGAACGTGTCTCCCGCGTCGATCTCGACGATGTCGTGGACGAGCAGCATCGCGACGACCCTGTCGAGGTCGGTGCCCGGTGGTGCGTGCTCGGCCAAGACCATCGCCAGCATGCCCACGTACCAGGAGTGCTCGGCGTCGTTCTCCCGCCGCGACCCGTCCATGAGGGTGTTGCGGCGGACGACGCGTCTGAGTTTGTCGATCTCCATGGCGAAGGTGAGCTGAGCGTGCAGACGGTCCTGTGCTGGAGGGGTGGTCACGCGCGCAAGCCTAATGCGCGTCGATCCCGCTTTTCCGAGCGATCATGGGATCACGCCCGGCCGAGGGTGACCGGAACCCCGTTGAACACGGCGTTTCCCGAGGGCGCGTCCACGACGGAATCGTCCGTGAGCGTGTTCGCGTTCACCCCGGCGTGCTTGGCGGCCACCGGTTGCGAGGTGCCCGAGTGCCCCCACCCGTGGGGCAGGCTCACCACCCCCGGCATGATCGTGTCGGTCGGCTCCAGCGGCACGACCAGCTCGCCCGCGGCCGAGCGCACCACGGCGCGCTCGCCCAGCCCGAGCCTGCTCACGTCGTCCGGGTTGATCTGCAGGGTGCACCGGTTGGTCCCGCCCACCAGAGGTTCCACGTTGTGCAGCCAGCTGTTGTTGGACCGCAGGTGGCGCCGTCCGATCAGCACGATCTCCGCGGGCGGGACGGCGAGCCGCCCGCGCAGCCGCGCCGCGTCCTCGACCAGCCGCGGCGGGGCCAGCTCCACCCGCCCCGAAGCCGTACGGACGATCTCCGCCAGCCGGGGCTCCAGCGGGCCCAGGTCGATACCGTGCGGGTTCGCCAGCAGGGTGGCCAGGGAGAGCCCGTACGGGCCGAGCCTGAGCATGGCGTCCAGCCGCCGCTCGGCCCCGCTGCCGCCGTCCAGGGAGGCGCGCAGCTCGGCCGGGTCCGCGCCCTCCACCGGGGAGCCGGGCGTCTCGACGGCCCTGCGGAGCATCCGGTCGAGGATCAGCTCGTCGAGCGCGGCCGGGTCGGCGTCCGCGCCCTGCCCGGAGGCGATCATCGTCAGCCGCGCCATGATCTCGGACTCCGAGGGACGCCCCGGCTCCAGCGGCAGGACCGGCGGGGAGAACCGCGCGTAGTTGCGGACCGCGAAGGCCAGCAGCGACAGGTCGTAGTGCGGCGACTGCGTCACGCGCGGCGGCGGCAGGATGACGTTCGCGTGCCGGGTGGTCTCGTTCAGGTACGGGTCCACGCAGACCATGAACTCCAGGTCCCGGAAGGCCCGGTCCAGCCGGGGCCCGCCCGGCGCCGACAGCACCGGGTTTCCGGCCACCGTGACCAGCCCCCTGACCTGTCCCTCGCCCGGCGTCTCGATCTCGTCGGCGAGGGTGGCCACCGGGATCTCGCCGTTCGCCTCCGGCAGCCCCCGGACGCGGCTGTGCCAGCGTCCCGTGACGTACGGCCTGCTCCGGCGGCCGTTCTCCACGGCGGGCTTCGCGAACATGACCCCGCCAGGGCGGTCGAAGTTGCCGGTCAGCACGTTGACGACGTCGACCAGCCACTGCGCGACGGTGCCGAACTCGGCGGTGCAGGTGCCGATGCGGGCGTAGACGGCGGCCGTCGGGGCCGCGGCCAGTTCGCGTGCCAGCCGTACGATCTCCCCGGCGGGCACCCCGCACATCGGGGCCACCGTCTCGGGGGCGAAGTCCTCCGCCAGCCGCCTGACCTCGTCCAGCCCGTTGATCCCGACACCGTCGATCTCGATCTTGGTGTCGGCGTCGGCGTCGGCGTCGGCGTCGGCCGAGGTGAGGTTCTCGGCGAAGAGGGTGTGGACGATGCCGAACAGCAGGTAGGCGTCCGTACCCGGGCGGACGAACAGGTGCTCGTCGGCGAGGGCCGCGGTGCGGGTGCGGCGCGGGTCGACGACCACGAGTTTGCCGCCGCGCCCGCGCAGGGCCTTGAGGCGGCCGGGGAAGTCGGGGGCGGTGCAGAGCGAGCCGTTGGACTCCAGCGGGTTGGCGCCGAGCATCAGCAGGTAGTCGGTGCGGTCCAGGTCGGGCACCGCGATGGCGAGCGGGTCGCCGAGCATCAGGCCGCAGGAGACGTGCTTGGGCATCTGGTCGGCGGTGCTCGCGGAGAAGACGTTGCGGGTGCCGAGGGCGCGGATCAGCGCCCCGCCGTACAGGGCGCCCGCCATGGAGTGGGCGTTCGGGTTGCCGAGGTAGACGGCGAGCGACTGGCGGCCGTGGGCGTCGACCACGCCCGCGAGGCCGTCCGCGACCGCGCGGAACGCCTCGTCCCAGGACGCCTCGCGCCACTCGCCGCCCGTCCGGATCATCGGGACGCGCAGCCGGTCGGGGTCCTCGTCGAGGTGGCCCAGGGTGGCGCCCTTGGGGCAGATGAACCCCTTGGAGAAGGGATCGTCGCGGTCGCCCTTGACCGAGGTGACGTGCCCGGCGTCGTCGAGGGTGAGCCGGAGGCCGCAGACGGCCTCGCAGAGGGGGCAGGTCCGGTGCGCTGTTCTCATCGGCACTCCTGAGTTCGGCGAGTGGACTCATCATGGCCGCCGCCCGGTCCACGGGGAAGCCCCGGAGCGCGAACTCCGGGGCCTCCCGTCCTGCGGTCCTCCCGCCTCACGCGGCCTGTCGCCGCCGTCCGGGGAACTCGTCCGGCTCAGGGAACTCGTCCGGCTCAGGGAACTCGCCCGTCGCGGGGAGCGGGACGGCGGTGAGGCGGGTGTCGGGCCCCTCCTTCGCGGCCCGCCCGGTCCGCGGGCTCACCCAGCCCGTCCGCCCGTAGAACCGGTCGAGACCCACCGGGGGACCGGTGGCCTCGTCCCCGCGGACGATCTCGACGGTGAGCAGGTTCGACCACCTGCCGTGCCGGAGGACCACGGCGTCGCGGGCGTAGCACGCCGCCGCGATCTCGGCGGAGAAGGCGTCGAAGTCCTCGGCGCAGGTCCCGGCCCTGGCGAGGACGAGCGCCTTCTCCCCCAGCGCCGAGGGGGTGATCCACAGGACCAGCGGCAGCCGGCCCGAGCGGGTGTGTATCCCGGTCTCCGCGCACGCCCGCCGGATGCGGTGCCGGGAGACCAGGCACCACGCGTGCGCCGTCACCCAGCTCCTCCAGAAGCCGGAGGTGACGAGGACACCGGCGGTGCCGGCCAGAACGAGAAACGGCCACCAGTCGCCCTCCCGGAGAGAGAGGACCACGGTGGCCGTGAGGGACAGGGCGCCGGCGAGCAGGACGACCTCCGTCCGCCAGCGCCACGCCCGGACGAGGAGGCCCGCCCGGCCGGGAGGCCGGCCGCCGTGGCGGCCGTGACGGAGGTCACGCCGCGACGTCACCGCCCACCCCCTCGTCGCGGACGGGCGCCAGGGCGAGCGCGGGAGCGGCGATCCGCTCGGCCTTGAGGAGGTCGAACCGGGGCTCGCGGTAGTGCCTGGCCCCGAATCCGATCCTGGTCACCGTCCACCCGAGCCGATAGGCCCACTCGTCCTGGTCCATGTAGAGCTCTCGGTCGGTCACATAGATCAGATCGAGGATGAAGGTCTTGATTCCGTGGGTTCTGTTGGTACGGTGGAAGGACATAGGAGACTCCCTTCGTGGCTTTGACGCGGAGTTCTTGTGCCAAACCGGGTCGGTGGCCGCCGGCCCGGTGTTTTTTGGGCCCGATAGGGGCACTTTTTTTATGCGTGCGACGCTGGGCCGTCGCCGGCCGATTTTCGCGCTCCCCCTGCTGGCCTCCCCGCGTCGACTCCGTTTCGTGGAAGACGGCGCCGTTGCCGGACAACCGCGCGCCCCTCCCGTACCGCGTGGCTCACGAAGGTTCTCGAAGACGCTCCCCCGGATGATCACCGGTGGCTCCCCCGGTCTTTCGAGAAGCTTCCTGTTCTGATAGTCGCTCAGCATAGATTTGGCTGCAAGACTTGCCGTAAGGAAAAAAGCAATAAACTTCCACACATGCACTGCAAGTGACTGTGTAATTTGCACTATCATTCGTCGGGTTCCTGTTGAGGCCGTGACGCACGCCCGCCCGTCATGGTGAGGAGGTCGTGATGCCGCAACGTGGCAGTCCAGCGCTCCGCCGGCGTCGGCTGGGTCTGGAGTTACGCAGGCTTCGCGAAGGCCTGCACCTGACCGGCGACGAGGTGTCCGAGCGCCTGCGATGGTCGACCGCCAAGGTCAGCCGGATCGAGACCGCCAAGACGCTGGCCAGCGAGGTCGACGTCGAGGTGCTCGCCGACCTCTACGGGGTCGACGAGTCCCTGCGGGAGGTTCTGGTCACGCTGCGGCGCGACGCCGCCCGGAAGGGGTGGTGGGAGAGATACCGCGGTTCCGTGCCCGATGACTACATCACGCTCATCGGGATGGAGGCCGAGGCCACCGTGGCACGAAACTGGGAACCCCAGATCGTGCCCGGCCTTCTCCAGACGGAGGATTACGTCCGGTCCGTCGCCTGGGCGAACCAGCACGCCAGCCAGGTTCCGCCGAGCTGGCTGCAGGACCGGGTCGAGATACGGGTGGCACGGCAGCGCACCCTGCTGCACAGCACCGATCCGCTGACCCATGTGAGCGTGCTCCACGAATCCGTGCTGAAGAACCAGTACGGCGACGACCCTCGCGTCATGCGGGACCAGCTCGTGCATCTGATCGAGGTGTCGGAGCTGGAGCACGTGGAGATGAGAGTCCTTCCCCAGGACGTTCCGCCGCCGGTGTCCACCGGCGCGTTCCTGCACCTGACGTTTCCCGACTTCCAGGACGTCGTCTACGAGGAGCTTCTCCCCGGAGGACGGTTCGTCGAGGACGCGGAAAAGGTCTATCAGTACGAACGCGCCTTTGGTTATCTGATGGAACGGGCCCTCGACGAGACGGCATCACAGGAGATCATTAAAAAGACAATCAAGTACTGGGACAGGTAGCGACGGATTCTCCGCGCCGCGTGTCCCATCATTTTTGGGAAGAATGATGAGCGCAAGCAATCACGATGACGTGATCTGGAAGAAGAGCGTGCGAAGTGGCACCAACGGCAACTGTGTCGAGGTGGCGTCGCTGGGCGGCGGACACGTGGGAGTCCGCGACAGCAAGGACCGGTCGGGTCCCGTCCTCTCCTTCACTCCCGGCGAGTGGAGGGCTTTCGTCGACGGAGTGAGGGACGGGGAGTTCGACCTCTAAGCGGAAGCGGCCCCGGCACTCGCGGAGGAGCACAGGAGCCGCCCACTGGAATTGCCGCGAATCTCGGATTCCTCAACCGTCGGATGGATTCCGGCCTGCCGACGGCCTGGGGAATCATCGCACATCGAGGCGCTGTGCCAGGCTTCGCGCCGGGTGCGCTGGTCACTCTTTAATGTCTTGTAAGTTCTTGATTGCGCCTTCATCCTTAAAGTGCCTTGCAGTGTTCTGTGGGGGAAAGGTGGCGTTGTGTCCGATATGGACCTATCTCAAGTGTGGCGAAAAAGCGGGCTCAGTGCCGCGAGCGGTAACTGCGTCGAGGTGGCCCACCTGCACGGGCGGGGATTCGCGGTCAGGGACAGCAAGGACAGGGGCGGGCCGGTGCTGGTCTTCGGCGGCCCCGGTTGGATCGCGTTCGTCGCCGCGGTGAAGGGCGGGGACTTCGACCTCTGAGCGAATGTTCTTCCAGGACCAGGGGGGCTTGCCCAATGGCGGGACAGCCCCTTTTGCGCGCCGGGAGAAAGCCGTACGGCCCGCACCTCCGGAGAGGCGCGAGCCGTACGAGAGAGGGACCGTGACTACTCGGAGGCGATGCCGAGGCCGTGGGCGACGCTCTGGCCGAGGTCCTTGTGGATGTTCGTCCAGTATTCGACGACGCGCTCCTTCGTCTCGGCGGTGACCTCCGGGGCGGAGGCGTGGCCGACGACGTTGCTCACCAGGTGGGAGCGGTCGGTGTCGGAGAGCACGTTCTCCCACAGGGCACGGGGCTGGACGAAGTCGTCGTCCTCGCGGTGCAGGGTGTAGGCGGAGCGGATGATCTCGCCGGTCACCTGGTAGTGCTCGCCCTCGTACAGCAGCGGGTCGGCCGCGGGGCCGCCGACGCTGTTGGGGGCGTAGACCGGGTCGCCCGGGTTGTTGAAGCGCATGTGGCCGTCCTTGTTGTAGCTGTGGACGGGAGCCTTCGGCGCGTTGATCGGCAACTGCTGGTAGTTGACGCCGATGCGGTAGCGGTGGGCGTCCGGGTAGGAGAACAGCCGGCCCTGGAGCATCTTGTCCGGCGACGGGCCGATGCCCGGCACCAGGTTGGCCGGCTCGAAGCTCGACTGCTCGACCTCGGCGAAGTAGTTGGCCGGGTTGCGGTTCAGCGTGAACCTGCCGATCGTGATCTCGGGGTAGTCGGAGTGCGGCCACACCTTGGTCAGGTCGAACGGGTTGAACCGGTAGTCGGCGGCGGCCTCGAACGGCATGATCTGGACGTTCACCGTCCAGGACGGGTGGTCGCCCTTCGCGATCGCGGTGTGCAGGTCGCGGATATGGAAGTCGGCGTCCTGCGCGATGACCGCCCCGGCCTCGGCGTCGGTGAAGTTCTTGATGCCCTGGTCGGTCCTGAAGTGGTACTTGACCCAGAACTTCTCGCCAGCGGCGTTGTACCAGAGGAAGGTGTGCGAGCCGAAGCCGTGCATGTGGCGCCAGGACGCCGGGGTGCCGCGGTCGGTCATCAGGAACGTCACCTGGTGGGCGCTCTCCGGCGAGAGCGTCCAGAAGTCCCACTGCATGTCGTGGTCGCGCAGGTTGGTGTCGGCGCGGCGCTTCTGGCTGTGGATGAAGTCGGAGAACTTCTGCGGGTCCCGGATGAAGAAGATGGGCGTGTTGTTGCCGACGAGGTCGTAGTTGCCCTCATCGGTGTAGAACTTCAGCGCGAAGCCGCGCGGGTCGCGCTGGGTGTCGGGGCTGCCGAGCTCACCGGCGACCGAGGAGAAGCGGATGAAGAGAGGGGTCTCCCTGCCCTTCTGGAACAGGCCGGCCTTGGTGAACTGGCTCACGTCCTCGGTGATCTGGAGAACGCCGTGCGCGCCGCCGCCCTTGGCGTGGACCACCCGCTCGGGCACGCGCTCCCGGTTGAAGTGGGCCATCTTCTGGATCAGGTAGTGGTCCTGCAGCAGCAGGGGCCCGTTCGGGCCCACCGACTGGGAGTGCTCGTCGCTCGGCGCGGCGATTCCCGCGTCGGTGGTGGTGATGGGCCTGGTGCTCATAGGGGTTCCTCCGGGGGTTCTCTTCGTCGAGTGTCTTCGGAACGACAGCCGGGGCACACGCCCCAGAAGATCACGTCCGCCTCGTCGACCTGGTATCCGGCGTCGGAGACCGGGGCGAGGCAGGGGGCGTGGCCGGTGACACAGTCCACGTCGGTGACCTTCCCGCACCGGCGGCAGGCGAGGTGGTGGTGGTTGTCATCGATCCGCGTCTCGTACCGGGCGGGGCTGCCCGCGGGTTCTATCCGCCGCAGGAGCCCGGCCCCGTGCAACGCGCGCAGGGAGTCGTAGACGGCCTGCAGGGAGACCTGGCCGAGGTGGCCGCGCACACCGTGATGGACGGCGTCCACGTCGAGGTGGTCGCCCTCCCGTACGGTCCGCATGATCGCCAGCCGGGCCGCGGTCACCCGCAGGCCCGCCCGCCGAAGCCGGTCCTCGTCCTCCATGACCACACCGTATGACCTAAATATGAATCATTCAAGTTTGCGACTTACTCAAGTTTCATGCGTGCCGGGGAAACAAATCCGGTGGGGCGAGTTGTGACACAGGCGGCGGGGGAGATGGCATCCTCGGATACCGATGGACACGTACACAGCTCGCCGCCTCGCCCTGGCCGCCGCGATCACCGCCTCAGCCGTGCTTCTCGCGGCCTGCTCCGCGGCCGAGTCGGCCGCCCCCGAATCGTCCCCCGACGTCGTGGAGAAGCCCACCGAACCGGCCGAGGCCACCCCCACGCCCGAGCGCAGGCCGTACACCATCTCCTTCGGTGGGGACGTGCACTTCGAGGGCGTGCTGCGCACCCGGCTGAACGCCGACCCGAAGACCGCGCTCGGCCCGATCGCCAAGGTGCTCAAGCGCTCCGACCTGGCGATGGTCAACCTGGAGACCGCGATCACCACCGGCGGCACCCCCGCCCCCGGCAAGCAGTACACCTTCCGCGCCCCGGCGGCGGCGCTCACCGCGCTGAAGGCGTCCGGGGTGGACGTCGCCTCGCTGGCGAACAACCACGGCATGGACTACATGCAGAGCGGGCTGCAGGACTCCCTCGCCGCGATCAAACGGTCCAGGTTCCCCGTCGTGGGCGTGGGCAGGAACGAGGCCGAGGCGTACAAGCCGTGGCGGACGACCGTGAACGGCAACCGCGTCGCCATCATCGGCGCGACCCAGGTGCTGGACGCGGAGTTCGTCCAGGCGTGGACGGCCACCGGCGACCAGGGCGGCCTCGCCTCGGCCAAGGACGAGGCGCGGCTGATCCAGGAGGTGCGCAGGGCGCGCAAGAACTCCGACACCGTGATCGTCCACCTGCACTGGGGCACCGAGCTGCAGAAGTGCCCCAACGAGGCACAGCGCGGCCTGGCGCCCAAGCTGGTCGCGGCCGGGGCGGACGTCGTCGTCGGCGGCCACGCGCACATCCTGCTCGGCGCCGGATACCTGAAGAACAGTTACGTCAGCTACGGCCTGGGCAACTTCGTCTTCTACAACTGGGGCCCGGACACCGGCAGGACCGGCGTGCTCACCCTGACGATCAACGGCCGCAAGGTGCTCAAGGACCAGTGGACCCCGGCCACCATCCAGGGCGGGGTGCCGATCCCGCTCACCGGGACCGGGCGGCAGCAGGCCGTCACGGGCTGGAAGGCGCTGCGCGGCTGCACCGGCCTGACCGCCAGCCCCGGCCAGTCCGGATAGCCTCCCGAATAGTCCGGCCCTGGAGGGCTCGCGAGAGCCGTTCCGGGCACCTCGTGCGACAGGAGGCCGCGGTGCGGTGGGTGCAATCCGGCGACGTCCGGCTGGCGCTGTTCGAGCAGGGGGACCCCGCGGCCCCGACCGTCCTGCTCGTGCACGGCTACCCCGACACCCACCGCGTCTGGGACGAGGTCGCCGCGCTGCTGCAGGACCGCTTCCACGTGGTCCGCTACGACGTCCGCGGCGCCGGGCTCTCCGGCGCGCCGCGCGCCACCGAGGGCTACGGCTACGACCACCTGGCCGCCGACCTGACCGCGGTCCTCGACGCGGTGGGCAAGCCGGGGGTGCACCTCGTCGGGCACGACTGGGGGTCCATCCAGGGCTGGCGGCTGATCGGCAGGCCGGGCATCGAGGAGCGCGTCCTCTCCTTCACCTCCGTCGGCGGCCCGCACCTGGACCAGGCCGCGCGCTTCGTACGGCACGGCAGGCCGCGCGAGGTCGCCGGGCAGCTCCTGCGGTCCTGGTACATCGGCGCCTTCCAGCTCCCCGTCGTCCCCGAGCTCGTGCTGCGCGCCGTGCTGCCGCGCCTGCTGAACCGGTCGGTGGGGGCGCCCGGACGCCCGGGGCACCCGGCCGAGACCCTCGTCAGGGACGGCCTGAACGGTCTCGGCCTCTACCGGGCCAACATGCTGAACGGCCGCGGCGCGTCCCCCGCCGCGCCCGCGCCCGTGCCGCGGATGCCCGTCCAGCTCGTCGAGGCCACCGGGGACCCGTTCGTCTCCCCCGCGCTGCTCGCCTCGGCGCACCGCTGGACACCCACGCTGTGGCACCGCCGCGTCCCCTCCGGCCACTGGGTGCAGCGCAGCCACCCCGGCGTGCTCGCCCGCATGATCGCCGAGTTCGCCGAGCACGTCGAGGGGGCGCCGCCCTCCAGGGAGCTGCGCAGGGACCGGCCCGGCGAGCGCGGTCCGTACGACGGCCGGCTGGTGGTGGTCACCGGCGCGGGCGGCGGGATCGGGCGGGCCACCGCCCGCGCCTTCGCCGCGCACGGCGCCGAGGTGGTCTGCGCGGACATCGACCTCGACGCCGCGCGCCGCACGGCCGAGGGCATCGCCGCGCGCGGGGGCAGGGGCACGGCGTACGCCCACCGGGTGGACGTCGCGGACGCGGCGGGGATGGAGGAGTTCGCCCGGCTGGTCAGGGACCGTCACGGCGTGCCCGACATCGTGGTCAACAACGCGGGGATCGCGGTGGCGGGCCCGTTCCTCGACCACTCGGCCGACGACTGGCGGCGGACCCTGGACGTGAACCTGTGGGGCGTCGTCCACGGCTGCCGCCTGTTCGCCGCCCAGATGGCCGAGCGCGGCCAGGGCGGTCACATCGTGAACGTGGCCTCGCTCGCCGCCTTCCTGCCCAGCAGGCTGCTGCCCGCGTACTCGACGTCGAAGGCGGCGGTGAAGATGCTCGGCGACTGCCTGCGCGCCGAGCTCGCCGGGCAGGGGATCGGGGTCTCCACGATCTGCCCGGGGTTCGTCTCCACGGGGATCGCGCGGAACGCCACCTACGTCGGCGAGTTCGCCAAGGTCGCCGGGGAGCCGGCGGGGAGGGCGCTGGCCGCGCGCGGGTACCCACCCGAGCGGGTGGCCGCGCACATCCTGCGTGCCGTCCACCGCGACCTTCCCCTCGTCACGGTGACCGCGGAGGGCAGGATCGGCTACGCGCTCTCGCGGATCTCCCCGGCGCTCACCCGCCGCCTGGCCGGGCTCGTCGACGAGCGTGTCATCGACCCCAAACGATCATGAAGCCGCGGGTCGGCGGCGTCTCCCGGAGACCGTGACGGCCCGGCGGACCTCGCTCTCTCCCGGAGAATCCTCAACCGCGCGCGACGCGAAGGCGCGAACACGTCACACGGTGGCGACGCAGTCCATCTCGATGTCGAAGGTCCCCGGCCAGGCGGGAACGGCCACGAAGATCCGGGCGGGTGGCTCGCCGGGGAAGTACCGCGCGTAGATCGCGTTGACCGCGGCGAACTTCTCGACCGACGTGCAGTACACGTTGCACTTGAGCACGTTGTCCAGCGACGACCCGGCCGTCTCCAGGCAGAGTTTCATCTGCTCCAGGACGAGCTCGGTCTGGCGTTCGATGCAGGCGTCCCGGACGACCTCCCCGGTGCCGGGGTCGAACGGGGGAAATCCCGACACGTAGACGGTGTCGCCGCTTCGGGTCACGGCCGAGGTCGGCGCCTTCCACCGTTCCAGGTAGGTCGACAGGGGTTCGACGCGGATGATCTCTCTTTTCATGGTGGCTCTCCTGTTCGTCCGGTACGGGCCGGTCGACGACACGCCCGCCTCGGGTGGATGTTCGGTTGCCGTGGTCCGCCGTCGTGGATCCGGATGGAGCGCGTCAGGCCTGTCCCGGGTGGGACGGCGGCCATGTCGCCGCCGATGACGTGCGCGAGCCGGTGGTCGTCGCCTCGCGGCTCAGGGCGCGGGCCTTGGGGTCGGAGGGTTCGCCGGCGGGTCGTAGCGACCGCCACAGCAGCGCGGCCGCGTAGGAGCGGTACGGCGCCCATCCGGCCGCCATGTCGCGCACCTCGCCTGCTGCGGGCAGTTCGCGGAGCTTCCAGGCCTGGCGGATGGCGCGGCGGATGCCGCCGTCCTGGGCCGGTAGGACGTCGGGCCGGTGGAGTTGACGGATGAGGAACGTCTGCGCCGACCACAGGCCGATGCCGCGTACCGCGGTGAGTGCGGCGATCACCTCGTCGTCGCCGAGCGGGGCCATGTTCTCGATGTCGATCAGCCCGCTCTTCTGCCGTCGGGCCAGGTCCAGGACGCAGGACGCCTTGGCCCGGGACAGGCCGCACTCACGCAACCGCTCGGCGCCCAGCCCGATGACGCCGTCCGGGGCCGGGACGGCGCCGGTGGCCGCGGCGACCCGGTCGAAGACGACGAACGCCACGGCGGCGGAGATCCGCTGTCCGATGACGTGCAGTGCCATCGCGGCGAAGTGACTCGATCCGGTGCGTCCGCCGTCGTGCCACTCGAAGGGATCGGGCTGGCCGTACTCGCCGAGCAGCCGCGCGAAGAGCGGCTCGCGCCCGGCGAGGTGGCGGTACTGACGCTGGAACGCGCTGATGGCTCCTCCTGTCATGTCGCCGGAAGAGCATGTCGCTGGAAGACGCCGTGGTCGTTCGGCGGCGGCGCAGGACTCGACGACGTGGTCATCCGGCGGTCGTACGGCCTATGGGCGCCGGCGCCGGATCAGTTGCCCGGCCAGGGCCGGCAGGTCGGGCGCGACCAGGTTGGGCTGCGGCAGGGAGGCCACCGGCAGCGGCGCGTTGCCCGGCCGGGTGACCAGCCCCGCGGTGTAGCCGGCGCTCTGGGCGCCCACCGTGTCCCAGACGTGCGCGGCGACCATGAAGCAGGTGGACGGCGGCACGCCCAGTTCCTGGGCGACCAGGTGGTACACCCGCGAGGCGGGCTTGTAGGCGCGGACGGTCTCGATGGTGAACTGCCGCTCGAAGAAGCGCGCGAGGCCGGCGTGCTCCAGCGGGCTCTCGCCGTGCGGGTTGGACGGGGAGTTCGTCAGCGTCACCAGCCGGAAACCCGCGTCCTTCATCCGCGTCAGCCCCTCCTCCACGTCGGGGTGGGCGGGCATCGTCAGCATCGCCTGCCCGATCTCCTCGATGTCGGAGTCGGTGACCTTCACCCCGTGGATGTCGCCGACCATCTTGAGCAGGCCTTGGCCGAGGGTGAAGTAGCCCTCGTAGAGGCCGGACAGGGTGAGGGTCATCGAGTACATGATCAGGTGGCCGAGCCACTCGCGCATCACCCGCTTGTCGCCGAAGATCCGCTCGAAGAGCGGGTTCATCGACTCGAAGTCGATCAGCGTCTCGTTGACGTCGAACACGAGCACCGACGGCTCCCCGCCGATCCACTCGGCACCGTTCGGCCTCCGCTGGGTCGCGGACGTTGACAGATTGTCGTTCATGGTTTCGCTCCCCTGTTGAATGACGCTCAGGCGGTCAACCGCCCGTTCTCGGTTCGCTGACGGGCCGGATCGGCTGTTGCGCGATCCGCGTCCCGGGCCTCGCACGCACCCCTGAAAACGAGGCCGGCACGAGGTTCCGGCGTGTTCGTCACCAATCGGCGGCGTCGACGTAGGGCCGGGTCCAGACGGTGACGTGCAGCATGACGGACTTGGTGAAGGCGGCGTGCATGCGGTCGATCCGCTCGGCCGGGGCGCCACCGGCGGCCAGGAAGTCACGGGCGGTGGCGATGACGACCGCGGTGAAGGCCAGCAGATAGCGCATCGGGATGTGATCGAGCGAGTCGGCCCGGTCGGTGGTGTTCTTCTTGGCCCGGGTGTGGCGCAGCCCGATCTCGTGCTGGTAGTTCAGCCAGTCCTGGTCCAGCGGCCGGGTGCAGGCGTCGATGATGAAGCGGTCGAAACGCGGCTTGGACGCGGCACCGTACTCCGGGTTGGGCGTGCCGTCGGGGTGGCCGGAGTAGGCGCGCATGAACGGCAGTTCCCCGAGGCGTTCGCGGTAGGCGGTGACCATGTCGTCGGCCTGGTCGGCAAGGACGCGGGCGGCCTCGGCCAGAGCCCGCTCGTCCTGCCCGGTCAGCCCCACCACGGCCTTGAGCCGTTCCAGGTCCTCCAGTGTCAACGGCGAGACGGCGGCCTCGCCGGTGCCGTAGGTGTAGCCAGGGATCCTCTCGGAATGCTCGGTGACCAGTTTCGGTGTCGGCGTGTGGTCACGCACCGTGCGGCTACTCATGGCAAAGGTCCCCTCTGGTCGGTGCGGCGACGCGGATCGCACCTCGAAGGGTCACGACGCGGCGGTCGCGATCTTCGACGCCGCATTTTCGATCTGTCCGAGCCCGTACGCCCACAGGCGTGCCCGGCTCCCCGCGGTCCAGGCCGACGGGCCCGGCCGCTGCCCCGTCCCCCGGGGAGGCGCTCGGCCTTCCCAGGAGGGCGTACCCCGACGCTAACGGCGAAACGCTTCGATGGCGGTCAAATAGTGGCGGACTTAACCTGGTCATATGGGATGTTCGGAACCTGTGGTCCAGGGGAGCGGAGACACCGACATCGCGGTGATCGGCGCGCTGGTCGCCGACCCCGGGCGGTGCCGGATCCTGCTCGCCCTCGACGACGGCCGGGCCCTGCCCGCCACCCGCCTGGCCGCCGAGGCCGGGGTCAGCCCGGCCACCGCCAGCAGCCATCTGGGCAAGCTGACCGAAGGAGGGCTGCTCACCGTCGAGGCTCGCGGACGCCACCGCTACTACCGGCTCGCCGGGCCCGCCGTCGCCCACCTCATCGAAACCCTGCAACAGCTCGCGCCCGCCGTGCCGGTCCGCTCACTGCGCCAGCACACCCGCGCCCACGCCCTGCGCGAGGCCCGCACCTGCTACGACCACCTCGCCGGGCGCCTCGGCGTCGAACTCATGTCCGCGATGATCGAACGCGGCCACCTGACCGGCGGCGACGGCACCTTCGACCTCGCGCATGCCCGGCGAGACCAGCCCACCGGCTACGGCCACGACGTCGACTACACCCTCACCGAGTCCGGCAGGAGGTTCGTCGCCGACCTCGGCCTGCGCCTGCCGGCGCGCCGGCGGCCCGTCCGCTACTGCGTCGACTGGAGCGAGCAACGCCACCACCTGGCCGGAGCGCTCGGCCGCGGTCTGCTCGACCGCTTCACCCAGGCCGACTGGATACGACGCACCGAGGCCACCCGTGCCATCCACCTCACCGACCTCGGCCGCCAGGGCCTGCGCGACGCCCTCGGCATCGACCTCACCTCCCCGCAGGCGCGTTCGCCCCACGCGACCGAGGAATCACGGTAAAGGCGTGCGTGGGGCGTGGCGGTCGGGTCAGGCGGGAAGTCATCCACCGTCGCCGACCTCCCGAAGCGCGGGGATCACGGGCGCCGGGCGTCTCGCAGGGATTCGGCGGCCGTGAGCAGGGAGGCTCCCAGCAGCACGGTGTCCTTTATCAGGAATTGACCCACGAGAGACAGCTTCGGCTCCCTATGCCGCTGCTGCCAGGCCTCCGGTGTGGTGATCAGGAAGCTGAGCGTGCTGGCGAACATCCCCGCCGCCGCCAGGCTGCCGAACGCCGAGGCCCGGGGAGCCAGCGGTTTCGCCGCGATCAGCGATCCGATCACGATCTCCGCCGCGCCGATGAGTCTGGCCAGCCTCCGCTCGCCGAACACGGTGGCGAGCCGCGAGAACGGCGGACTCGAAGTGATCAAGGGGCGGATGTTCTCGACCTCGTAGTCTTCGAACTTGAGCCGTCCGATCACCACCAGGTTGAGCGCCAGCCCGAAACGAAGCGTGAGGGCCCCCGCCGTCCGAATACCGTCGGCGGCCGCAGGTGATGATCTCATACGGGCATCTCCTCGCATGGTGCATCGCGCTGTCCCGCGTGGGGCCAGCTTACGCCGGCCACGGTCGACAGCGCGCTGAGCAGGGCCTTTGACATGCGGATTCGAGGGGGATCGACCGGCGGACCCGCACTTCCCGTCTCTCGCCGGGGCGGGTCCTGGCCACGTGGTGAACGCGGGGGGATCACCCGATCTCACGTTTTCCGGCCTCCGGACGTCTACAGGGTGTGCAGGGATCGCGCAGGCGGTCCCGTAACCCCGGGAAGGACGAAACGATCATGGCCAGGACCCACACCGTCATCGCGTCGCCACTGGGTGACCTGCTCGCGGTCGCCGAGGACGGCGTGCTGAGCGGGCTGTACTTCGAACGCCACCATCGCGGTCCCAAGCCCAAGGAGCGGGGCGCCTACGACGAGCCGGGTTTCGAGGAGGTGCGCCGTCAGCTGGGGGAGTACTTCGCCGGTGAGCGGACCCGCTTCGAGCTCCCCCTGGCGCCCCGCGGGGACGAGTTCCAGCAGCGGGTGTGGAAACTGCTGGGAGAGATCCCCTTCGGCGAGACCCGCTCGTACGGAGACCTCGCACGGCGGCTCGGGGACGTGTCACTGGCCCGGGAGGTCGGCGCCGCGAACGCCCGCAACCCGCTGAGCGTGATCGTGCCCTGCCACCGGGTGGTGGGCGCCGACGGCAGCCTGACCGGCTACGCCGGGGGCCTGGAGCGCAAGCGGTTCCTGCTGGAGCTGGAGGAGCTGGCCGAGCAGAGGGCGGAGAGACTGTTTTGAGCGACGACCCCACCTCCCGGCGGGCCTGGCCTCCCCCGGGACGCGACCACTCGACGACAAGGTATGACCATGCGCCCCTTCGAGCAGATCGTGACCGACTACGGTCCCATGGTGTTGCGCGTGTGCCGGGCGGTGCTGGGGCCCCAGGACGCCGAGGACGCCTGGTCGGAGACCTTCCTGGCGGCGCTGAGGGCGTACCCGGACCTGCCGCCCGACGCGAACGTCGAGGCGTGGCTGGTGACGATCGCCCACCGCAAGGCCATCGACGTCACCCGCGCCGCCGCCCGCAGGCCCACCCCGGTGGAGACGCCGCCGGAGCGTCCCAGCCGCATCGGCCGTCCCGAGGACTGGGACGGCGACCTGTGGCGGGCGCTGAAGGCGCTGCCCGCCCGGCAGCGCCAGGCGGTGGCCTACCACTACCTGGCCGGGCTGCCGTACAAGGAGATCGCCGCCCTGCACGGCGGCAGCACCGACGCCGCCCGCCGGGCGGCGGCCGACGGCATCAAGACCCTGCGCACCACCTACCCGGAACCGGCCGACTATCCGGAACCGGCCGAGCAGAGGGAAGTGGCCCGATGAGCACCGCATCCGATTCACGTGGCGAGCGGCTGTTCGCGGCGCTTCCCGTCCAGGACGCCCCCGCGATGGCCCGGCTGCGTGAACACCTCGCCGAGCGGGCGCGGCGCGAGGGGATCCTCGACGTCGCCTACCGCACCCTGGACACCCCCGTCGGCACGCTGCTGCTGGCCGCCACCGGCCAGGGGCTGGTACGGGTCGCCTACGCCGTCCAGGACCACGACGCCGTGCTGCGGCAGCTCGCCGAGCGCGTCAGCCCCCGCGTCCTGAACGCCCCGGCCCGCCTGGACGAGACGAGCCGCCAGCTGGAGGAGTACTTCGCCGGCCGGCGGACCCGGTTCGACCTTCCGCTGGACTGGCGGCTGTCGAAGGGGTTCCGGCGCGAGGTGCTGACACACCTGCGCGAGATCGGCTACGGCCGTACCGAGAGCTACGCCCAGGTCGCCGCCGCCGCCGGCAGCCCCCGCGCGGTCCGCGCGGTGGGCACCGCCTGCGCCACCAACCCGCTGCCCGTCGTGGTGCCCTGCCACCGGGTGGTGCGCTCCGACGGCGGAACGGGGGGGTACGCGGGCGGCCCCGAGGCCAAACGCGCCCTGCTGACCCTGGAGGAGGCAGCATGACCACGAGGAGAAAGACCACCACCGAACCCGGCCCGGACGTCTTCGCCCGCCGGGTCGCCTCAGCCGACTGGCAGGCGGTGACCGGCGAGATCAACGAGTACGGGTGCGCCCTGCTGCCCCGGCTGCTGACACCCGGGCAGTGCCGAGAACTGGTCGGTTCGTACGACGAGAGCGACCGCTTCCGCTCCACGGTCGACATGGGACGCCACCGGTTCGGCAGTGGCCAGTACCGCTACTTCGACCACCCCTTCCCCGAGCCCGTCCACCGGCTGCGAGAGGAGCTGTATCCGCGGTTGCTGCCCATCGCCCGCGACTGGTACGGCAAGCTCGGACGTAAGACCGAGTGGCCCGACACCCTGGAAGAATGGCTCACGATCTGCCACGAGGCCGGACAGGGACGACCTTCGCCGATCCTGCTGCGCTACCGGGCGGGCGACTGGAACGCCCTGCACCGCGACGTCTTCGGCGACAAGGTCTTCCCGCTCCAGGTCGTCGTCAATTTGAACGCCCCAGGGCAAGATCACACCGGCGGTGAGTTCCTGCTGGTGGAGCAGCGGCCCCGGGCGCAGTCCCGTGGGACGGCGGTGCTCGTCCCGCAGGGCCACGGCCTGGTCTTCACCACCCGTGACAGGCCCGTGCCGTCCGCGCGCGGCTGGTCGGCGGCACCTGTGCGGCACGGGGTGTCCGCGATCCGCTCCGGAAGCAGGCACACCCTCGGCCTCGTCTTCCACGACGCCACCTGAACCGTCCCACGGCCGAAGGCCCGCCGCCCGCGCCCCCGCCCGGACCGGGCCGCGCGACCGAGCACCGAGGAGGAAGCGGTGACGAGCGGCAAGACCTACACCCTGCTGGGCGCGGATCGCAGACCCTACGAAAGTCCCCGGCCCGGAACCCTCGGCGGTTACCGGCCCAGGAAGATCTACGGGCGGCTGGACTGCCGATCGGCGCTCCGCGCCATCGCCCGAGGCGGCTACGTGAACAGCCGGGTGTTCTTCGCCGACGAGGACACCGCCCTGGCCGCCGGGTATCGGCCCTGCGCGCGGTGCCTTTCGGCCGGTTACCAGGAATGGAAGCAGAGAGCGAGCGGGAGGTCACCCGAGCCGTGGTCGAGGGCAGGGGGAGCCGCGTCACCCCGATGATCGCTCACCGGCTGTCGACGAGGTTGCGTCCGTGGCGGTGACGTATGAATCTCCCGGGGGCGCGGGATCCACGCCGTCGGTGTTCCTCCCTCCCATCACCAGCCGAGACACGGCCTGGATCTCGGGAAACGGCGCGGACGAAGCGGGTACGGTTGGGCGACCAGAACATCGTTGTCGCATCCACCTGGCTGAACACATCAGGTGAATGCGACGGAACAGCAGGGCAGAGCGTCAGAGGGGCAGGGTAGGGCTCCGTGTCACCGACGACGGCGGGGATCGGCGCTCCGGGCCACGGGTACCGGAGGCGGCGGCGGTGGAGGAACCCCCGTATGGAAACGGCCGGCGACAGATCAATCGCAAATCCACTGAGAAACGCGCTGCCACGGCGAAGCCGGGCATGTTCCTCGAAGACCACTTCCTCGAAAACCACTTCCTTGAAGCCCACTTCCTTGAAGACCGCTTCCTCGAAGAGCGCGCCTTCTTGTCAATGCTGTCCCCGCTTTCCCCGCCTGCGCGGGGCAAGACCGTGCCATCGCGGACGCGAAGTGCCGGCGCCCGCTCAGCCGCGCCTGCCATGCCACTCGTTCGCTTGCGTGCGACCAGGCCGTCCGTTCGCCTGCGTGCGACCAGGCCGTCGTTTCGCCTGTGGCGGCGTATCGCCCGCAGGGGCGTCGGCCCGCTCGTCGTTCAGGGCTCGTACGCGGTCGCCGGGGCGTACGCCGTCGCCGTCGGCGGTTGAGGAGGCGCCTTGAACGGTTTCGCTGACGCCCTGATCGGTGACTGGCACCGTGCCGCCTACGCAGCGGTCAAGGCGCTGGCGTTGTTCCTGACCGCCGTGGTGGCGTTCCGGCTCACCGAACGCCGGACCATGGCGGAGTTCGCCCCGTTCGACTGGGTCGCCGCCGTCGCGGTCGGCGCCATCGTCGGGCGTACGGCCACCGCGTCCGATGCCTCGTGGCTGACCGGCGCCGCGGCGCTGCTGGCCCTGCTCGCCGCCCACGCGGCCATCACCAGGCTGCGGTTCCTGCCGGTCGTCAGCCGCCTGGTCGACCCGCCGATGCGAATCCTGATCCGTGACGGAAACGTCAACTGGCGCGACCTGCGTCGTTGCGGGCTCACCGAGGCCGACCTCGACGCCGTACTCCACCAGCACGGCTATCACGGCCCGGCCGGCATCCACCTCGCGATCTTCGAGGCCAAAGGCGCTGTCTCCATTCTGCCCCGCCCTCCGGCCGTGCCGGTGGCCACCACGCCCCCGCCGGGTGTCGACGGGTAGCGCTTGTGACGATGGAACAGCCACACCGCTGATCTGCGCCGGTGTACGGCTCGGCCGCACGCGTCCGGCGAGACGATACTCGGGGTGCTCGGGGTGTCGCCGACGAGCGTGCCGTCGGCCGTCAACCGGGTTGATCGCCCAGGTCAGGTGAACTCTCTCCCGGAGAGGGTGAGGGCCGCCGAGCCGTCATGGTCTCCGGGAGACGCCGTCGACCTGCGGTTTCATGATCGTTCGGGCTGACGACACGCTCGTTGACGGCACCCCGCCCGCCGGGCCCGTCAGGCTCACCGGGGGTGGAGAAATCTCGCGATTGACGAATAAGCACTGACCCCGGTCTGTCAGAGGGGCAAGATGGGGTGGTGTCCACCATCTCCTGCGAGGAGCCGGGTGAGGCTCCACTGCGGCGTCAACCCACCCAACGACGAAGCGCGCGACGTGTCGAGCGGATGCTCGACGCGTGTGCCGACCTGCTGGACGAGATCGGCTACGACGCGCTCTCCACCACGAGGATCGCCGAGCGCGCGGGGGTCGCGATCGGTTCGGTCTACCAGTTTTTCCCCGACAAGCGTGCCCTCACCCAGGCGGTGACCCGGCGCCACGTGGAGGGGTTCGTCTCCCGGATCGGCCGGCGCTTCCTGCTGGAGGACTACGCGGGCTGGTGGGACGCGGTCGACGCGATCATCGACGAGTACGTGGAGATGCACCGGACCGTGCCGGGTTTCCGGTCCCTGCACTTCGGCGACGTCGTCGACCTCAACCTGCTCGACCCCGGGTCCGAGAACAACACGGTGATCGCCGGACGGCTGCGCGGCCTCCTCCTGCAGGAGTACGGGCTGGCCGACAGCGAGGAGTTCGACCTGGCCATCCTCGTGGCGGTGGAGGCCGGTGACGCCGTGCTCAAGCTCGCCTTCCGGCGCGATCCGAACGGCGCCCCGGAGATCGTGGCCGAGGCCAAGCGCCTGATCCGCGGCTACTTGAACCGTCAGTTCGCACGCGTCTCGGTCTGAGAGTCCTGGGCGGAGCGAGTCGCGCGATGGGCTGGATCGTTGGTTCGTGCGTGTTTTGATCTGAGGGATCTGGGCGGAGCGAGCCGTGCGATGAGCTGGTCTGTTGGTTCGCGCGCGTCTCGGTCTGAGAGTTTCAGGCGGAGCGAGTCGCGTGACGGGCTGGATCGTTGGTTCGCGCGTGTCTTGGTTTGAGAGTTCCGGGCGTGGTGAGTCGTGCGACGAGCTGAATTGCTGATTCGCACGTGTCTCGGTTCGAGGGATCCGGGCGGAGTGAGCCGCGCGGGGCTCGGACCGGGAGTGTCCGGTGCGCCTGGGGAGACGTGAGGCCGTGCGAGAGCCGAGGTCGTCAGTTCGCTCGCGTTCCGGTCTGCGGGGGGTCGGGAGGGAGATCCTCGCCGGGGAGCGCGCCGGTGCCTTCCGGAGCGTTCCCGGCACCCCCTGCACCTCCTGCACTCCCGGCACCCTCGGTAATCCCGCTACTCCCGCTACTCCCGGCACTCCTGGCGCCTCCCGCGCCGATCGGGTCCGGCACGGCGAACGCGTGCTCCTCCCGCGCCTCCCCTTCCCGATGCGGCCTGCCCCGGCGTTCGAGCTGGGGCCACCGCTGCACGGGGGCGGCCTCACCGGTCGCCCCGGCCCCTGGGCGCCCCTGCGCCGTCAGCCGTTGCGCTTCGGGCTCCCGCACGTCCTGCTGCTGTGTTCCCGGCGTGCCCGGCGTGCCCGGCATGCCCGGCATGCCCGGCGTGCCCGGCACCCCCGTGTCCGGCCGCCGTGTTTCCGGTCCTCGAACGTGCCGTTCCCAGGTGTGCCGTCTCTGGGGAACGCGCCTCTCGACGTGTCTCCGCGCGCGCAGCCGTCCCTCGTACGACCGTTCCCCACCTGCCACCGGCACGGGCACGACGGCGGCGGGGTCGGACGAGCGCGCTCCGGGCTCGTCGCGGGACCTCACGGAGGGGTCGCACGGCGCGCGGCCGGACGAGATGATCGGCTGAAGATTCCGGTCCCGGGAGGCTCGTTCCACCTTCCTGATCCGGGCGGCGAGCCGCTCGGCGCGGATCCGGCTCTCCAAAGTGAGCAACTCCCGGTGGGCCTGCCCGATCGCCTCCATCTTGACCGAGAGGTATCCGGCGGACCCCGGAACGATCACCGAAAAGGCCAGGAGGAGCATCAACATGAACGATGTCTGCTTGGACATGCCCATCGCGGCTCCTCCCCGTGACACGCTCCTCTAGCAGGACTCGTCGCTCATATGCCCGTTTTGCTGGGGAAAAACGCGTAGCGTAGCCGTAGGTTTGCCCAAGGTAAGGTGGCCAATACCTGCCGTTGGCCGTACGCGGTCGAGCGTCGCTCGGTACTCTCGCGATGTGGCGCATGTGACACGTGAGCAACTTGATCGATTGCTTGAGCAGGCACTTCTGGCCGACGATCACGAAGACCTGGCCCGGCGACTAGAAGACCTGGTCGAGGCGTACGCGTCCGGCGACATATCACGGGCGGCGATCCTCGTGCTCGCCGCCGAGGAGTGGAGACAGGCCGGGCAGCCCGCCCGCGCCTTCGACTGCTTCCAGCGGGCGGTGGACGACGGCGGCGAGGTGAGCGTCGACCCCCGGGCCGGGATCGCCGACACCCTCTTCGAGCTCGAACGGCCGGACGAGGCGAGGGAGGTGATCGCGGCGATCCGCGCCGCCGGTGACGTCACCGCGGCCACCGCCCTCACGGTCGCCGAGACCCTCGTCGCCTACGGCGATCTCGGGGAGGCCCACCAGTGGGCCACCGAGGGGGCGCACCGGGCGGTGGAGGGCAGCGGCGAGCACATCGCCCTGCTCAGAACCCGCTACCGGATCCGCGTCGACCTCGGGCTTCCCGAGGACGAGCTCGACGCCCTCCTGGACGCCTCGCACTGACGGCTGGACGAGCCGGCGCCCTCCGGGACGCTCGCGCCCGACGGTTGGAGAGCTCGGCGCTCCTCCGGACACCTCGCACCGGGGGCCGGACGAGTCCGGTGCCCTCCGGGACGCTCGCGCCGACGGCCGGACGCCCCTTGCACCGACGGCGCCCTCGCCTGCCCGCGCACGCGAAGGGGAGGGCCGTGCCCCGTGAGGCACGGCCCTCCCCTGCGATGGTTCCACGGTGAATTCGTGCCGGTCCACGGACCGGTGGCCGATCCACCGTTTCCTGCGCTTCCTACTTCACGTCGAGGTTCACTCCGTACGGAGATTCACTCCACGTCGAGGTCGGGCAGCGTCCCCTCCAGTGCGGGAAGGGGAACCGCCGTGGTGCCCTCAGCGGCGGTGCCGCTCGCGGCGCCCTCCGTCGCGGTGTCGCTCGTGGCGCCCTCCGCCGCGGTGCCGACGGTGGCCGCGTCGGGCAGCGCGGGGGTCTCCGGGCGTACGGCGGCCGGCGACTCCTCGGTGGGCAGGTTCGCGGTGGGCATGTCCTCCGCGGGCAGGTCGGCCGCGGGCATGTCCGCTGCAGGCAGGTCGGCGGCGGGCATGTCGGCCGGCGGCAGGTTCTCGGTGGCGGCGTCCGCCGGGGCGGGGAGGGGCACCGGAGGCACGGGCTCCCCGGCCGGTGCGACGGGTGCCTCCGGCGCGACCGGCGCGACCGGTGCCTCCGGTGCGACAGCCGCCTCGGCGAGCTCGCCGGGGGCCGGGGGCGCGGGGGCCCGCAGCCAGCTGATGCCGTCGCCGGGGGCGCCCGGCGTGCCCGGCATGCCGGGCAGGTCCGGAGCCTCGGCCACGACGCTCACCCACGAGTTCGTCCACTCGTGCGCGGGAAGGCTCGACAGCCCGAAGGGCAGCGCGTGGAAACCGGCGCCCGCGGCGACGCCCCCGGCGTCGGCGAAGCTGACCACGGCGGCGGGCTGGGCGAGCTGGGGCAGGTCGGTGACGCGGGCGAGCCGGTTCGCGGTCACGGACGTCTCATCGGCGTTCGCGGCCACCGGCGCCTGGGCACCGTCCACGACCGCCGGCGCCTCCGCGCCGCTCACCGTCGCAGGCGTCGCAGGCGTCTCAGGCGTCGCCGGGGTCTCCGTCATCGGCGCCTCCGCGGCACCCGCCGTCGCCGGCGTCTCCGTGCCGGCCACCGGCGCCTGGGCGCTGTCCGCGGCGGCGCTGTCCGCAGTGGCGCTGCCCGCGACGGCGCTGCCCGTGACGGCACTGTCCGCAGTGGCACTGTCCGCAGTGGCACTGTCCACGACGGCACCGTCCGCGACCGGAGGTGCCGCCTCGGCGACCGGTGCCACCTCAGCGACCGGAGGTGCCGCCTCGGCGATCGGCGCCGTCTCGGCGACCGGCGGGGCCTCCGTGCCGGTGGCCGCTCCCGTGTCGCCCGCCGTCGCCGTCGCCGGCGTCTCGGCGGTGGCGGCCGGCGGGGCCACGGTGCCGCCGGTGGCCGGCGGCGTCACGGCGCCGCTCGCGGCCTGCGTCCCCTCGGGTGCCGCGACGGCCCCGGCGACGCCGGTCTCCTCGCACGTGGGGTCCATCGGTCCGGAAGCCCCCTGCACCGCCGCCGTACCCTGGTCAGGGCAGGGCACGACCTCCGCCGACGCCGGAGAGGCCATCGTGAGACCGGCGCCGACCGTGAGCACCGCCATCGCGAGGATCCCTCGGATGTTGCGTGATGAGTTCGACATGCGCATCCCCCTGTTGCGTTCGGTAATCCGATGAAAACCGAACGTAACAGGGGGGTCTCGCCGAGGGGCGGGCTTAGCGCAACGGTGGTCAAGCCATTACCGGGCCCCACCTGCCCGCGGCCGAGCGTTACCGGGCCTTACCGGGCTCCACCTCGCCCGCTGCCATGCCGTTGCCGGGCGCCCCGGTCGCCGTCAGGTCCTCACCGGGCCGATCGCCAGGGAGTCGTTCGACTCGTCGAGGTCGACGAGCACCTCGTCGCCGTCCTGGACCTCGCCGGAGAGCACCTCCTTGGCCAGCTTGTCGCCGATCGCCGACTGGACGAGGCGGCGGAGCGGGCGCGCGCCGTACAGCGGGTCGTAGCCCGTCAGCGCCAGCCAGTCGCGCGCGGCCGGGGTCACGGTCAGCGTGAGCCGCCGGTCCGCCAGGCGCCTGGCCAGGTGGACGACCTGCAGGTCCACGATCCTGGACAGCTCCTCGGTGCCGAGCGCGTCGAACTGGATGACGTCGTCGAGCCGGTTCAGGAACTCCGGCTTGAACGCGTTCCTGACCGCGGCCATCACGGCGGTCCGCTGGGCCTCCTTCGCCATGCCCGGGTCCACCAGGAACTGCGAGCCGATGTTGGAGGTGAGGATCAGGATCACGTTGCGGAAGTCGACCGTCCGGCCCTGACCGTCGGTGAGCCGCCCGTCGTCGAGCACCTGGAGCAGGATGTCGAAGACCTCCGGGTGGGCCTTCTCGACCTCGTCCAGCAGCACCACGCCGTAGGGCCTGCGCCGCACGGCCTCGGTGAGCTGGCCGCCCTCCTCGTAGCCGATGTAGCCGGGAGGGGCGCCCACCAGGCGCGCGACGCTGTGCTTCTCGCCGTACTCGCTCATGTCGATGCGGACCATCGCCCGCTCGTCGTCGAACAGGAAGTCGGCCAGCGCCTTGGCCAACTCGGTCTTGCCGACGCCCGTCGGGCCGAGGAAGAGGAAGCTGCCGGTCGGCCGGTCCGGGTCGGAGATGCCCGCCCGCGCCCGCCGTACGGCGTCGGAGACCGCCTCGACCGCCTGCCGCTGGCCGATCAGCCGCCTGCCGAGCTCCTCCTCCATGCGGAGCAGCTTGGCGGTCTCGCCCTCCAGGAGACGGCCCGCGGGGATGCCGGTCCACGAGGAGATCACCTGGGCGATGTCGTCGGAGCCGACCTCCTCCTTGACCATGGGGTCCTCGGGCTGGGCGGCCTTGCTGGCCTCGGCGAGCTCGGCCTCCAGCTTGGGCACCTCGGCGTACATCAGCCGCGAGGCGGCCTCGAAGTCGCCGTCGCGCTGCGCGCGCTCGGCGGCGCCGCGCACCTCGTCGATCTGCTTCTTCAGGTCGCCGACCCGGTTGAGCCCCGCCTTCTCCCGCTCCCAGCGGCCGACCAGGGCGTTGAGGTCCTCCTGGCGGTCGGCGAGCTCCTTGTGGAGCCGCTCCAGCCGCTGCAGGCTGCCCTCGTCGGTCTCCTTGGCGAGCGCCAGCTCCTCCATCTTCATCCGGTCGACGTTGCGCTGGAGCTGGTCGATCTCCACCGGGCGGGAGTCGATCTCCATGCGGAGCCGGGAGGCCGCCTCGTCGACGAGGTCGATCGCCTTGTCCGGCAGGAAACGGGAGGTGATGTAGCGGTCGGAGAGCGCGGCGGCGGCGACGAGTGCGCCGTCGGAGATCTGGACCTGGTGGTGCGCCTCGTAACGGCCCTTGAGGCCGCGCAGGATGGCGATGGTGTCCTCGACGGTGGGCTCGCCCACGTAGACCTGCTGGAAGCGCCGCTCCAGCGCGGGGTCCTTCTCGATGCGCTCGCGGTACTCGTCCAGCGTGGTCGCGCCGATCATCCGCAGCTCGCCGCGGGCCAGCATGGGCTTGAGCATGTTGCCCGCGTCCATCGCGCCCTCGGCGGCGCCCGCGCCGACCATGGTGTGCAGCTCGTCGATGAAGGTGACGACCTGGCCGTCACTCTCCTTGATCTCCCCGAGCACCGCCTTGAGGCGCTCCTCGAACTCGCCGCGGTACTTGGCGCCGGCGACCATCGCGCTGAGGTCGAGCGCGATCAGGCGCTTGTCGCGCAGGCTGGAGGGGACGTCGCCCGCGACGATCCGCTGGGCCAGCCCCTCGACCACCGCGGTCTTGCCGACGCCGGGCTCGCCGATGAGCACCGGGTTGTTCTTGGTACGGCGGCTCAGCACCTGGATGACGCGCCGGATCTCCGAGTCGCGGCCGATCACCGGGTCGAGCTTGCCCGCCCTGGCCCGCTCGGTGAGGTCGATCCCGTACTTCTCCAGCGCCTGGTAGGTGTCCTCGGGCGTCTCGCTGGTCACCCTGGCGTGCCCGCGCACCTTCTCGAAGGCGTCGAGCAGCGCGTTCGGGCTCGCGCCGTTCGCCTTGAGCAGCGTGGCGACGGGGCCGCCGTCGGTGGCGAGACCGACCAGCAGGTGCTCGGTCGAGACGTAGTCGTCCTCGAGGCCGCGGGCTCGCTGGGCGGCGGTGTTCATCACGGTGAGGAGCTGGCGGGAGCTCGACGGGGCGCTGACCGTGGAGCCCTGCGCCTTCGGCAGGGCCGCGAGCTGCTTCTCCGCCTCGACGCGCAGCTGCTTCCAGTCGGCGCCGACCGCTTCGAGCAGGGGTACGGCGGTGCCGCCGGTCTGGGCGAGCAGCGCGGTGAACAGATGGGCGGGTGCGACCTCGGGATTGCCCTCGGCGGCCGCCCGCCTGATGGCGGAGGAGACCGCCGCCTGGCTCTTCTGGGTGAGCTTGTAGTCCATGCTTGTCAGGCCTCACTCGAAAGTGCTGTGTCGGATGGCGACGCCGGCCCGGCGGGGTCCTCACGGGCCGGTCACAGACGCGTCCTCAAGACGTGGGACGGAGTCTCAGGCGGGGGGCAGCTGGTACTGGATGAGCGCGCGGATCATGTTCATCTCCGCGCGCAGGCGGTGGTTCTCGTCACGCAGGCGCAGGGCCTCCGTCTCGAGGACCAGGATTCGCTTGATGCCCGCGAGGTTGATGCCCTCCTCCTGGGAGAGCCTCTGGACCTCGCGGAGCATCACGATGTCGCGGGTGGAGTACAGGCGTCCGCGACCGGCCGTCCGGCCCGGACTGACCAGGCCGAGACGGTCGTACTGGCGCAGGGTCTGCGGGTGCAGGCCCGACAGCTGGGCGGCCACCGAGATCACGTAGACGGGTGTGTCGTCCGACAGATCGAAGTAGTTGGCTTCCATGGCTACTCGCTTCTGGCCTGTTCGATCAGGTCCGCCCGCGGGTCACCACCCACGGTGGCGTCGCGGAACTCCTCAAGGGCGCCCCTCGCCTTGTCCTCCAGCTGTTGCGGCACCAGGACCTCGACCGTGGCGAGCAGGTCGCCCTTGGTGCCGTCCTTGCGGGCCACGCCCCTGCCGCGCACCCGGAAGGTGCGGCCGTTCGGGGTGCCCTCGGGGATGCGCAGCGTGACCGGCAGCCCCTTCAGGATCGGTACCTTGATCTCGGCGCCCAGCGCGGCCTCGGTGAAGGTCACCGGGACGGTGACCGTCAGGTTCTCCCCCGTCCTGCCGAACACGGCGTGCGGCTTGACGTGGATCAGGACGTAGAGGTCACCGGCGGGACCGCCGTTCTCGCCGGGCGCCCCCTTGGCCTTGAGCTTGATGCGCTGGTTGTCGCCGACCCCCGCGGGGATGCGGGCCTGGATCGTGCGGGTGCTCTTGCCCCGCCCGCTCCCGTCGCACACCGGGCACGGGTCGTCCACCAGCAGGCCGCGGCCCTTGCAGTCGCGGCACGGCTCGGAGAAGGCGAAGTTGCCGAGGTTGCGGCTGGCCGCCCCGGTGCCCTCGCAGGTCGGGCAGACCCGAGGGACGGTGCCGGCCTTGGCGCCGGTGCCTCCGCATCCGGTGCACGCGGAGGAACTGGTCAGGCGGAGCGACACCGTGGTGCCCTCCACCGCCTCGGAGAAGGAGAGCGTGACCTCGGACTCGATGTCCTGGCCGCGCCGCGCCCTCGTCGTCGCCCCCCCGGGGCGGCTCGCGCCGCCCCGGTTGAAGAGCCCGCCGAAGATGTCGCCGATGCGCTCCCCGGCACCGCTCTGCTGCTGTTGCTGGCCCGTCCCCCCGAACAGGTCCCCCAGGTCGAACGGGAAACCGCCCCCGCGCTGGGCGCCCCCCGCGCCCGGGAAGCCGACGCCCGACCCGAACAGCGCCCGCGCCTCGTCGTACTCCTTGCGGCGCTTGGTGTCGGAGAGGATGTCGTACGCCTCCGAGACCTCCTTGAACTTGGCGGTGCTCTCGGAGGTCGCCGAGCTTCCGGGGTTGGCGTCCGGGTGATACTGCCTGGCCAGCTTCCGGTACGCCTTCTTGATCTCATCGGCCGTAGCGGTCTTCGGCACACCAAGGACGGTGTAGTAGTCCTTCTCCAGGTAGTCCTTGGTGCTCATCTACGTTCCTTCTCAGAGATCAGATGTGGGGGTGTCAGTTGTCGTCCGCGGCGGGCTCTTCTGGCTCCGCGACCGCGACGCGCGCGGGGCGGAGCACTCGCTCGCCGATCCGGTAACCGGGCTGCAGGATCTCCACGCAGGTCGGCTCCGTGACGTCGGGGGAGTAGCTGTGCATCAGGGCCTCGTGCACCGTCGGGTCGAACGGCTCGCCCTTGGCGCCGAAGGTGCTCAGCCCCAGCTTCCCGGTGGCCGCCTCCAGTGACTCGCTCACCTTGGCGAAGCCGCCGGTCAGCTCCCCGTGGTCGCGGGCCCGGCCGATGTCGTCGAGGACCGGCAGCAGCTCGGCCAGGACGCCGGCCACCGCCTGCTCCTTGACCGCGACCCGGTCCCGCTCGACCCGCTTGCGGTAGTTGGAATACTCGGCCTGAAGACGCTGCAGGTCAGCGGTGCGCTCGGCGAGCTGGGTGGCCAGCTCGATCGAGGCCAGGTCGGCCGCGAGGGAGGACGACCTGTCGGCCGCCTGCTCCTTGTCGTTCTGGGCCGTCTGGCCCGTGCCCTCGGCCGGGCCCGTCTCGCGTACCTGCCCCGTCTCCGGGTCTATCTTCCGGTTGTCGCGGATCACCGGCTCCTCCTCGGAACCGTTCTCGCGCGTGCTCACGCTGGTGCTCCCCTCGGCTTTCCGCCCGTCACTTGGCGCCGTTGTCGCGCTTCGGCTCGTCGTCCACGATCTCGGCCTCGACCACGTCGTCGTCGGCCTTCTGCCCGCCGTCGGCGGTGGCGTCCGCGTCGGGAGCGCCGGCCGGGGTCTCCGACCCCTGCGCCTGGGCGTAGATGGCGGATCCCATCTTCTGGCTGACCGTGGCGAGCTTCTCCGCGGAGGCGCGGATCACGGACGAGTCGGTGCCCTCCAGAGCCTTCTTCAGCTCGGTGACGGCCTCGTTGACCTCGTTCTTGATGTCGTCGGGGACCTTCTCGGCGTTCTCGCCGAGGAACTTCTCGGTCTGGTAGACGAGCGAGTCGGCGTTGTTGCGCGTCTCGGCCTCTTCGCGGCGGTTCTTGTCCTCCTCCGCGTAGGACTCGGCCTCGCGCATCATGCGCTCGATGTCGTCCTTCGGCAGCGCGGAGCCGCCGGTGATCGTCATCGTCTGCTCCTTGCCGGTGCCGAGGTCCTTGGCGGAGACGTTGACGATGCCGTTGGCGTCGATGTCGAAGGTGACCTCGATCTGCGGGATGCCGCGCGGCGCCGGGGCGATGCCGGTCAGCTCGAAGGTGGCCAGCTTCTTGTTGTACGCCGCGATCTCGCGCTCGCCCTGGTAGACCTGGATCTGCACCGACGGCTGGTTGTCCTCGGCCGTGGTGAAGACCTCGGAGCGCTTGGTCGGGATCGTGGTGTTGCGCTCGATGATCTTGGTGAAGATCCCGCCCTTGGTCTCGATGCCCAGGCTCAGCGGGGTCACGTCGAGCAGCAGGACGTCCTTGACCTCGCCCTTGAGCACGCCGGCCTGGAGGGCGGCGCCGATGGCCACGACCTCGTCCGGGTTGACGCCCTTGTTGGGCTCCTGGCCCGCGGTCAGCTCCTTGACGAGCTCGGCCACGGCGGGCATGCGGGTCGAGCCGCCGACGAGCACCACGTGGGCGATGTCGGAGACCTTGATCCCGGCGTCCTTGACGACCTGGTTGAACGGGCCCTTGCAGCGCTCGAGGAGGTCGGCGGTGATCCGCTGGAACTCGGCGCGGGTGAGCTTCTCCTCCAGGTGGAGGGGGCCCTCGGCCGAGGCGGTGATGTAGGGGAGGTTGATGGAGGTCTCCGACTGGCTGGAGAGCTCGATCTTGGCCTTCTCCGCGGCCTCGCGCAGGCGCTGCAGCGCCATCTTGTCCTTGGTCAGGTCGACGCCGTGCGCGTTCTTGAACCGGTTGGCCAGCTCGTCCACGACGCGCTGGTCCCAGTCGTCGCCACCGAGGTGGTTGTCGCCGCTGGTGGCCTTGACCTCGACGAAGCCGTGGCCGTCCTCCTGGCCGACGTCGAGCAGGGACACGTCGAAGGTGCCGCCGCCGAGGTCGAAGACGAGGATGGTCTCGTCCTTCTCCTTGTCGAGGCCGTACGCCAGCGCGGCGGCGGTGGGCTCGTTGATGATGCGCAGGACGTTCAGCCCGGCGATGGTGCCGGCTTCCTGGGTGGCCTGGCGCTGGGCGTCGTTGAAGTAGGCGGGAACGGTGATCACCGCGTCGGTGATCTTCTCGCCCAGGTAGGCTTCGGCGTCCTGCTTCAGCTTCTGCAGCACGAAGGCGCTGATCTGCTGCGGGTTGGACTTCTTGCCGTCGATCTCGACGGACCAGTTGGTGCCCATCTCGCGCTTGACCGAGCGAATCGTCCGGTCGACGTTGGTGACGGCCTGCCGCTTGGCGACCTCTCCGACGAGGACCTCGCCGTTCTTCGCGAACGCGACCACGGACGGCGTGGTCCGCGAACCCTGGGCGTTGGCGATGACGGTGGGCTCACCGCCCTCAAGAATCGAGACGACGGAGTTGGTCGTCCCCAGGTCGATACCTACCGCACGTGCCATGAGTACGTCCTTGTAGTCAAAGTTGAGTCGATGAGACTCATAGTGGAACCTCGTGTGACGTTTGTCAAACGACTTGAGTCTACTGGGCTCAACCTTCGGACGCGCGTGGGCATTCCCGGTTTCCGGGGGGAAGGTGACGGTGCCCGTCATCCCTCTGACGAGGGAACACGCGGGATCGTTCCCCGGAGGTGACGAGTGTCTCCCGGCCACCTCTCACGGGGGTCGTACGACGCCCCGGCCGCCTTAGGGACAGGTTTTCGGAACGGCTCTCGCGGACGGATCCGGGAAGCGGATTCCAGAGCGGGTGGGCCGTCTCGGCCGCGGCCCGCTCCGGGGGCGCACCCGGAGGACACCCACCGCCCGCCAGGGGCGCACTCGCACTCCGGCGCGGACCCCGGCGCGGGCTCCGCTGCGGACCCTGGCACGGGCTCCGGTGCGGACCCCGGCGCGGGCTCCGGTGCGGACCCTGAGGCGGGCTTCCGGTGCGGTCTTCTCCCGCCTTCGCCCGCGCCGGGTGCCCGCCGCGTCAGCGGGCGCCGTCGACGACCTTGCGGTTGCCGAGGGGCTTCTTGAGCTTGACGGTCGTCACCTTCTGGATGGCGATCTCGATGCAGGCGACGTTCTGGGCCTTGCTGCTCGGGCCCTCCCAGAGGGTGACGGTCACCCGCTTGGAGGTCTGGCGCACGGTGACCCGGTCGAGCACGTTGCACGGCTCGACCCCGGACCACCAGGTGATCCGCAGGCTCCGGCCGTCCTTCGATGGCTTGGCCTTCAGCCACCTGACCTTGCGGGGGTTGTCGGTGTGGCCCTCGGGTTTCGTCGGTTTGGGGGCACCGCTCGTGGACTCGTCCCGGGGGGCCACGCCGTGGCTCGCCGGAGCGGAGGGGACGCTCGGGGGGACGGAGGTGGCCTGACTCGCGGGGCGCGTGGGAGAGGTGGCGGTGACCGTGGCGCTGGGTTCGGTGCCGCAGCCCAGCGCCAGCAGGAGGCTTCCGGCCAGGAAAGAGGTCGCGATCATACGCATACCCCTAAGACGGATCGGGCTCCGGAGAGGTTCAGAAGTCTCTGACATCGCGCTGCCGGACCTCCTGTGCGTACGCGCGCCCGGTCGTCCGTCGCCGGCGACCACTCTGATGGATGATTCCCCCGGTGGCGGGGCCGATAGGCTGCGGGGAGTTTCGATCCACGATTTCGAGGTGCTCACATGATCGCGATTCTTGGCACCGGCAAGATGGGTGAGGCCCTGCTGTCCGGGCTGCTCAGGGCCGGGTTCAAGCCGGGTGACGTGATCGCGACGGCGCGGCGCGCCGAGCGGGGCCAGGCCCTCGCTGAGCGGTACGGCGTGCGGGTGGCCTCCAACGCCGAGGCGGCCAAGGACGCCGACACGATCATCCTCGCGGTCAAGCCGCAGGACATGGGGTCCCTGCTCGCCGAGATCGCGGGGCACATCCCGGCCGACCGCCTGGTCGTCTCCGCGGCGGCGGGCATCACGACCTCGTTCGTCGAGTCGCGGCTCGGCGCCGAGGTCGCGGTGGTCCGGGTCATGTCCAACACGCCGGTGCTGGTCGACGAGGCGATGAGCGTGATCTCCGCGGGCGCGCACGCCTCCGAGGAGCACCTCAGGCGGGCCGAGGACCTGTTCAGCCCGGTCGGCAAGGTGCTGCGCATCCCCGAGTCGCAGCAGGACGCGGCCACGGCCCTGTCGGGCAGCGGTCCCGCCTACTTCTTCTACCTGGTCGAGGCGATGGTCGACGCCGGCATCCTGCTCGGCATGCCCCGCGCCGCCGCGCTCGACATGGTCACCCAGTCGATCGTCGGAGCGGCGATCATGCTCCGCGACTCGGGGGAGCACCCGGTGATCCTCCGCGAGGCGGTCACCTCGCCGGGCGGCACCACCATCGCGGCCATCGCCGAGCTGGAGCGGCACAGCGTCCGCGCCGCCTTCCTCGCCGCCATCGAGGCCGCCAGGGACCGGGGACGCCAGCTCGCCGAGGGCTGAGCCGGGGGCAGGGGGCCCTAGCCGGGGGCCAGAGGTCAGGCTGAGGGCAGAGGGCCGGGCCGAGGGACCAGGGGGCTGGACCGAGGGCCGAGGGCTGGGCGCACCCCCCTCTATTAGGAAACTTTCCTGCATACGGCATCATTTCCCGCGGGACTCCGGGGGAATTGAGGCGATCGTGGAGCAGGCCGTACCGGCGGACGAGCGGGGCGAGCAGGCCGGGCCCGCCGTCTGGACGCGGAGCTTCCTGCTCTTCTTCACCGCCAGGTCCGTCTCCATGCTCGGGGCCGCGATGGTCCCGTTCGCGACGGCGGTGGGCGTGGGCGGGCTCGGCTACGGCTCCACGGGGGTGGGGCTGGCGCTGGCCGCGTGGATGGCGCCCTTCGCGGTGCTCATCCTGTTCGGCGGGGTCTTCGCCGACAGGTTCACGCCGCGCCGCATGATGATCGGCGCCGACGCGGTCAGGGTGGTGAGTCAGGGGACCGCCGCGGCGCTGTTCGTCTTCGGCAGGCCGGACCTCTGGCAGATCCTCGTCATCTCCGCGATCAACGGCGTCGCCGCCGCGATGTACCAGCCCGGCGTCTCCAGCACGGTCCCGCGCGTGGCGCGGGACGTGCAGAGGGCCAACGCCACCCTGCGCGTCTCCGAGTCGATCATGTTGCTGGCCGGTCCCGGCGTCGCCGGCGCCATCGTCGGCTTCTCGGGGGTCGGCGTCGTCTTCGCGATCGACGCCGCGGGGTTCACCGTCAGCGCGGTGTGCCTGCTCCTCCTGCGCCTGCCGGTGGTCGCGGGACCGGTCGCGGAGCGGTCGATGTGGCGCAACCTGCTCGGGGGCTGGCAGGAGTTCCGGTCCAGGACCTGGATGTGGTCGGTGATCCTGGTCTGGGCGGTCTTCGGGGTCACCCTGTTCGGCCCGATGATCCCGCTGGGCTCGGTACTGGTCAGCGAGCGTCTCGGCGAGACCGCCTACGGCCTGGTCATGTCGGCCTCCGGGGCGGGCACCATCGTCGGCGGCCTGGTCGCGATGCGGGTCCGCCCGGGACGGCCGCTGATGGCCGGCGCGATCGGCCTGTTCGGCTTCGCCCTGGAGCCGCTCTCCATCGCCCTGGCGTCGCCGCCCGCGGTCCTCATGGCCGCGCACGTGGTCGGCGGCGCGGGGTGGGCGTTCTGGTCGGTCATGTGGGCCACGAGCATCCAGACCCAGGTCCCGGCGGAGGCGCTCAACCGGGTCACCGCGTACGAGGTCGCGGGCTCGACCCTGTTCGTCCCGATCGGCCAGGTGCTCGCCGGTCCGGTGGCCGGGGTGGTGGGCGCGCCGCAGTTGCTGACCGGGTCCTCGATCGTGGCGGTCGCCGGGTGTGCCGCCCTCCTGCTGGTGCCCGCGGTCAGGGGACTGCGCAGGGTCTCCTCCGTCTGACCCGCCCGATCCGTTTGACCGCCCTGCCGGGGGTACGGCCATTCCAGAAGGTGTGTCCGGGCCTCCGGGCAGCCGCTAAATGTGCCCGTTAATAGCAATAAATCGGGATGTTTCACTTAGATGGAAACGGGCTCCTTCTCCGGGACGGCCGTGTAAACGCCATTCCGTACACGTGCGGTAACGTCGAGCCGGGAGCAGGAAGATCGGCCGTGACGCGCGGCGTCGCGACCAGACAGGGAGTGCGCATGAGCCGGTCCGTGCGGGTTGTCTGGGACGATGCGCTCACCTCGTACGACTTCGGCCCCGGGCACCCTCTCGCGCCCGTGCGGGTCGAGCTGACCATGGCGCTGGCCAGGGAGCTCGGCGTGCTGGACCAGGTGGAGATGGGCGGTTGCGCGCCCGCCACCGACGACGAGCTGGCGCTCGTCCACGAGCGCGACTACATCGAGGCCGTCAAGCGGGTCTCCGCCACCGGGCGGGCCGAGGTGGCGTACGGGATCGGCACCACGGACAACCCCGCCTTCCCCGGGGTCCACGAGGCGTCCGCGCTGATCACCGGCGCCAGCCTGGCCGCCGCCCGCGCGGTGTGGAGCGGTGAGGCGGAGCACGCGGTCAACGTCGCGGGCGGCCTGCACCACGCGATGGCCGCCGGGGCGAGCGGGTTCTGCGTCTACAACGACCCGGGCGCGGCGATCGCGTGGCTGCTCGCCCAGGGCGCGTCCAGGGTCGCGTACGTGGACGTGGACGTGCACCACGGCGACGGCGTGCAGGCGCTCTTCTACAACGACCCCAGGGTGCTCACCGTCAGCCTGCACGAGAGCCCTCGCACCCTCTTCCCCGGCACGGGATTCCCCGAGGAGCGCGGCGCGGAGGGCACCGCGGTCAATGTGGCCCTGCCCGCCGGATGTGGCGACAGCGGCTGGCTCAGGGCCTTCCACGCGGTGGTCCCGCCGCTGCTGCGGGAGTTCGCCCCCGAGATCCTGGTCACCCAGCACGGCTGCGACAGCCACGCCCTCGATCCGCTGGCCAACCTCATGCTCAGCCTGGACGGCCAGCGGGCCGCGTACGCGGCGCTGCACCGGCTGGCGCACGAGACGGCCGGCGGGCGGTGGGTCGTGACCGGCGGCGGGGGGTACGAGCTCGTGCAGGTCGTGCCCCGGGCGTGGACCCACCTGATCGCGGAGGTGGCGGGCCACCCCCTCGACCCTGGGACCGCCACCCCCGAAGCGTGGCGTACGTTCGTCAAGGAACGGACCAACCAGACGGCGCCGCTCACGCTGACCGACGGCCGGAATCCGGAATTTCGCGATTTCTCCGCGGGTTATGACCCAGCAGACCCGATCGACCGGGCCATCATGGCGACGAGAAATGCCGTCTTCCCCTTCCACGGGCTCGATCCCCTCCCGTGACACATGGTCCGTCGGCAAACTGGACTGAGGAACCCCGATGACGCGCGCTGAGCTTCGTGAGCACCTGGTCCGTACCCGGATCGCCGGTGACGTGGCGACCAGCCGGGAGAACAATCTGGACCACTACCGGTCGCTTTCCAACCGTGACCCGCACTACATGTTCGGGTTGACCATGGACGGTGCCTGGTCCTACCGGGACGTGCTGGAGCTGATGGCCAAGTCGGCGGGGGTCGTGGCCGATCCCGGGCACCGGGAGGGGCAGGACACCATCGACCCCGACCGTACGATCGAGGCGGTCGAGAAGATGGGCGACACGATCGCCGGGGTGCTCCGGGGGGAGAACCCCAGGATCCTGATCGCCACCGGCCACCCCACCGGCCTGCTCACCATCCACATGGCCGTGGGCCGGATGCTCAGGGCGCGCGGCGTGACCCTGATGGCCCCGGCCGAGGGCTGGTCGTACTGGGGCAGCGGGTTCGGCCGCAGGCGCAAGATCCGCTATCTGGACGACGTCGCGATGCTCGACGACAAGGGCGCCTTCGTGCACACCCACGACCCCGCCCCGATGCGCGCCATGATCGCCGAGCTGGACGCGGACCGTCCCGATCTGGTGATCGCCGACCACGGCTGGGCCGGGGCGGCGGGCGAGGCGGGCATCCTCACGGTCGGGTTCGCCGACAGCAACGACCCCGCGCTCTTCGTCGGGGAGGCCGAGGGCAAGATCGCGGTCACCGTCCCCCTTGATGACAACGTGCTACCGAGGTATTACGAACCGCTGACGAACCACCTGGTCGAGAGGGTCGTGCGAGCCCTCTGAGACGGGGGATGCGCAAATTAGGACATCCCTATACGGGCATTTCGCGCCTGCATTCCACGCACCTCGCCGACCGTTTGCCAACTTTTTGGTGATTGTGGGCGACTCTAATGGGAGACAGTTGGTCCGTTCCAAGATCAATGCGAGAGGCACGGTCCGGCTGCTGGCCAGCGATTTCAGCTGTTTCGCTGACGCGAGACTCCGACGGCTGAGAAAATAGGGGGTTTGCGTGATAGGGGTCCCGACTTACGCTGACAGCAGTACACGTGCGTGAGCAATGGCACCAGTGGGGATAACCCGGATACACGTGCGGAAGAGGCGTCCGATGGGTGCAGGCGAAAGACCTCTCAGCGAGGTGAAGTTCCTGACGGTGGCAGAAGTGGCCACTGTCATGAGGGTGTCCAAGATGACTGTGTACCGACTCGTGCATTCGGGCGAGCTGCCGGCCATCCGGGTCGGTCGATCCTTCCGGGTGCCGGAGCAGGCGGTTCACGATTATCTGAGGGATGCCTACATCGAGGCAGGTTGAGGCAGGGGTGGGCTCGACGCGTCGAGCCGAGCGGCCGGTGGGAACGATCCGGTCGTGAGGTGAGCCAGACGCGCCGGGGGCCCATGGTCCTGCTCCTTCCGGTCTGACCGGGGCACTGTTTCCGGTATGACCGTTGGAGAGCCGGTCCCTGTCTCGTCGGGGTAGCGACGTGGTCGCCACGTCGTGAGTTCATGCGCCCGGGGTCCCCCCAGGGGCGATCTACCGTGGATCGCCGGTAGTCTGTTGTGCCGGTGTGCTCTCGCGCACCGGTTCGACAATCTCGGCTACCAGCTACCTGGGGGTCCCGTGGGCTCTGTGATCAAGAAGCGCCGTAAGCGCATGGCGAAGAAGAAGCACCGCAAGCTTCTCAAGAAGACCCGCATCCAGCGGCGTAACAAGAAGTAGCGCGGATCTGCGAGGCGCCGATGACCCACACCGTGCTTGTCACCGGGGTCTCGCGCCACATCGGCGCCCGAGTGGCGAGCGTTCTCGCGGATGACCCGGACATCGACCGGGTCATCGGAGTGGATACGGTGCCGCCGCCCTCGCTCTCACGTGATGGCGGCGTACCTCTCGGCCGGACGGAGTTCGTCCGCGTCGACCTGCGCAGCCCCGACATCGCCCAGGTGATCGCGGCCGCCGACATCGACACCGTCGTTCACATGAGTCTGGTGAGCGCTCCTCCCAGGAGCGGCGGCCGCGCGCTCATGAAGGAGCACAACGTCATCGGCACCATGCAACTGCTCGGTGCCTGTCAGCGGTCCGCGACGGTCCGCCGGGTCGTCATTCGCTCGACCACCGCCGTCTACGGTTCCTCCCCGCACGACCCCGCGGTCTTCACCGAGGACGCCGAGCCGGGAGAGCCGCCGAGCCGTGGCTACGCCAAGGACGCCTCCGAGGTGGAGGGCTATGTCCGGGGCTTCGCCAGGCGGCGCCGCGACGTGGCCGTGTCGACGCTCAGGTTCGCCAACTTCATGGGACCCGGCGTCGACTCACCGCTGACGCGTTACTTCACCCAGCCCGTCCTGCCGACCGTGCTCGGGTTCGACCCGCGGCTGCAGTTCGTCCACGAGGACGACGCGGTCGAGGTGCTGCGGCGGATGGCGATGGAGGACCACCCCGGCACGTTCAACGTCACCGGAGACGGCGTGCTGCTCCTGTCGCAGTGCGCGCGCAGGGCGGGCCTGCTCCCGATGCCCGTCCCCTCTCCGGTCTTCCGTTTCATGGGCGACCTCGCCCGGAGCGCGGGACTGGTCGGATTCTCCCCCGAGCAACTCCGCCTGATGTGCCACGGGCGCGTGGTCGACGGCACCGCGCTGTCGACGGCGCTCGGCTGGAGGCCGAAGTTCTCCACCGCGGCCGCCTTCGAGGACTTCGTCCGCGCGCGTGACCTGGCCGGAGGCCTTCCCGCCGCCCTGGTGGACATGGTGTCCCGGCCGGTGGCCGGATGAGCGAGACGGTCGCCGGGAGCGAGGACGCCGAGGTGATTCCCATCACCAGGGCCCGCGCCTCCCGCGAACACCGGCACCTCCCCGATACGCCCGACGCGCCTTCCAGCACGCCCGACGCGTCTGACGCGTCTCCCGATACGTCCGACGCGTTTTCCGGTACGTCCGACGCCTCCTTCCCGGAAACGTCCGACATGTCCGGCGACCCTTTTTCAGAGGCGTCCGGTACGTCCGGCGAACCCCTCCCAGAGGCGTCCGACCGGTTCGACCCCGACGCCGGGTGGCCTTTCCCAGAGCCGTCGAGCGGCGAGGAGGGCGGCGATCACCGGTTGACCGGGTTGCTCGCCTTCCTGCGCCGCCGGGTGACCGGAGACTACGAGGTCGACGAGTTCGGGTTCGACGCGGAGCTCACCGACAGGGTGCTGCTGGAGCTGATCCGCCCGCTGTACCGCCACTGGTTCCGCACCGAGACCGTGGGCACGCACAACGTGCCCGGCGACTCCGGGGCCCTGATCGTGGCCAACCACTCCGGCACCCTCCCGCTCGACGGGCTCATGCTGCAGGTGGCCCTGTACGACGACCACCCCGCGCGTCGCGCGCTCCGCCTCCTGGGGGCCGACCTGGTCTACCGGCTCCCGGTGCTCGGCCACCTGTCCCGCAAGACCGGCCACACCCTCGCCTGCCGCGAGGACGCCGACCGGCTGCTCCGCAAGGGCGAGGTCGTCGGCGTCTTCCCCGAGGGTTTCAAGGGGGTCGGCAAGCCGTTCTCCGACCGCTACCGGCTGCAGCGCTTCGGCCGGGGCGGCTTCGTCGCCTCCGCCATCCGCGCGGGCGTGCCGATCGTGCCCTGCGCCATCGTGGGTGCGGAGGAGATCTACCCCAAGATCGGTGACCTGCGGCTCCTGGCCAGGGTGCTCGGTCTTCCCTACCTGCCGGTCACGCCGCTGTTCCCCTGGCTGGGGCCCCTCGGGCTGGTCCCGCTCCCGTCCAAGTGGATGATCGGCTTCGGCGAGCCGATCCGCACCGACGAGCTCGACCCCGCCGACGCCGACGACCCCATGCTGGTCTTCAACCTCACCGACCAGGTCAGGGAGGTCGTCCAGCAGCAGCTCGACGAGCTGCGGCTCAGGCGCGGCCACGCCTTCCCGCCCTTCCTCTGATCCTCCCGGGACCCTTCCCCGGGGCTTCGAGGCCCGTGGCTCTCCGGCGTACCCCGAGCGGAGGGGTCAGCGGCCGGAGCGGTAGTGGCGGCGCAGGGCGACGGCGGCGGCGATGCCGCCCGCGACGGCTCCGGCACCCGCCGCGATGGGCAGGCCGATCATGGTCGCCTTGCGCCCCGTACGGAAGTCCTTGATGTCCCAGCTGTTCTGCCGGGCGAACTCGCGCAGCTCGGCGTCCGGGTTGATCGCGGTGGCGCGGCCGACGAGGGAGAGCAGGGGCAGGTCGTTGGCCGAGTCGCTGTAGGCGGCGCAGCGGGACAGGTCGAGCCCCTCCCTGCGGGCCAGGGCCCTGACGGCCTCCGCCTTGGCGGGGCCGTGGAGCAGGTCGCCGACCAGGCGGCCGGTGTAGACGCCGTTCTCGGTCTCGGCGACGGTGCCGAGCGCGCCGGTCAGGCCGAGGCGCTGGGCGATCACCCGGGCCAGCTCCACCGGGGTCGCGGTGACCAGCCAGACCCGCTGGCCCGCGTCGAGGTGCGCCTGCGCGATGGCGCGGGTGCCCGCCCAGATGCGATCCGCCATCACCTCGTCGTAGATCTCCTCGCCGAGCCGGACGATCTCCTCGACCTTGCTGCCCGCGACGAAGGCCAGCGCGGTCTCCCTGGCCTCGTCGATGTGCGCGGGGTTCTCGTCGCCGCGGATCCGGAAGACCAGCTGGCCGATCGCGAACCTGAACAGATCCTTGCTGGTGAACAGGCCCCGGGAGGCGAGGCCGCGGGCGAAGTGGTAGATGGAGGCGCCACGCATCATGGTGTTGTCGACGTCGAAGAAGGCGGCGGCCACCGGGTCGGGCTCGGCCATCGGCATCGCCACGGCGGCCGCGGCGGCGACCTCGCCCGCCGCGACCTCCCCGACCGTCGCCCGTCTGGCCGTCTCCGCTTCGTCCCGCCGTCGTAGTAGCCGCCTCATAGCACCTCAGCTTAACCGGGACACAGGGGTGAGATCGGTAGCGCCGGTATGAGTTGGATGTGACGTCTTGGTGTCGTACGACATCCCGCGATCCCCGGCGGGACCGGGGATCGGGTTACGCCGGCGCGGTCCGGGGCGGGAGGGCGGCCCGGCGGTCCGAGGCGGTGGGGCGGGTTCCGTCGTGACGTTCCAGGCCGGGAGGTCCGGGCCGGGAGGTCCAGGCTGGGAGGTCCAGGCTGGGAGGTCCAGGCTGGGAAGGTCCGGGGGCGGGAGGTCCGGGGTACGAAGGCGGCTCGGCCGTTCGAGACGGTGAGGCGGGTTCCGTTGTGACGTTCCAGGGCGGGAGGTCCGGGACGGTGAGGCGGGTTCCGTGCCGGAGCGGTCACCCGGGTGGGGCGAGGCCCTCGATGTAGTTGAGGTAGACGTGGGCCTTGCGCTGGTTCTCCGCGCCCATCTTGGGGATCATCCCGGCGATCTGGGTGCGCTGTTTCTGGACGAAGCGCTTGAGCTCCTTGGCGCTCGCCGAGTCGCGCCGCCGCATCTGCCGCAGGGAGGTCACCGCGGAGCGCGTGGTGTCCTCCATGGCCTGGAGGGTCTCCCCGATCACCTCCTCGCGCTCTCCCTTCCCCTCGCCCTCGCCGGAGCCCAGGAGTTCCTTGACCTCGCGGGCGCGGGTCTCGGCGTAGCCGAAGGAGCGGTCGGCCCGTTCGGCGTCGTCGCTGCTCAGGTGGAACAGCGTCCTCTCGGCGGCGCGCTTGAGCGGGTAGAAGGTGTCACCGGGCATCGACCGGTAGGTCCACATCCCGGACACCACCATCGCGGCCACCATGGCGATGCTCAGCAGCTGCGGGAGCAGCCCCGCCCGGGACCTCCGCCGGGAGTGGCGGGGGCCCGCCGGCCGCCGCTCGGGGACGTTTTCCCCGGAACCGGGGGGAGACTGCGTGAGCTGCTCGCGGAGCCTGGCGTTGAACTCGGGTCTGGGGGTGGCCGTCATGCGGGCGCCGAGCCGTGACACGCGGTCCTGAATGCGCGCCTGCGACCTCCGCGAGAATCCGGGCAGCCACTTCCCCATGAACGCTCCCTGCCGCCCCCAGCTCATGATCCATCGGTGTCACTTGCCTAACGACGACTCGGCACGGCAGGTTACGCGCTGCGCGACATCGGCATGGGAACATTGTTTCGGGCATGACGGCCGTAACCGGGAGCCGGCAGGCCCGGGCGGGCCGGTCTCAGCTGAGGTCCGAGGGCAGCGCGCGGGCCAGGGCGCGGATCGCGCGAAACTGGAGTGCCTTGATGGCGCCGCTCTTCTTGCCCATGATGAGCGCGGTCTCCGCCAGCGACATGCCGTGCAGGAAGCGCAGCACCACGCACTCCTGCTGCTCGGGACCGAGGTCGCGGACGGCGGTGAGCACCCGGTCGCTGATCATCGCGGTGACCACGGCGTTCTCCGGGATGTGCGGGCCGTCGAGCGGGGTGTCGATCACCTCGGCCGTCGTGACCTCAAGCCGGTACCTGCCGGACTTGAAGTGATCGGTGATCAGGTTCCTCGCGATGGTCACGAGCCAGGCCCCGAAATCACGCCCTTGCCACGTGAAGTCCGTGATCCGGCGGAGTGCGCGGAGAAAGGTCTCGCTCGTGAGATCCTCGGCCAGCGGGTGTGAGCCGACCCGGAAGTAGACGTAGCGATACACCAGGGTGAGGTAACGATCATAGAGCGTGCCAAAAGCGTCCGTGTCTCCGGTTTTGGCACGCAAAACGAGCCTCCGGAGTTCTTCGGAGGCATCCTCACGCACGGTGAGGTCACTACTGCGGACGGGCTGGGCTACCCCGGCTGTCGTGGGGAGGTGCCCGGCGAGCGGCCACGTTTCAGGCATCCGGTATCCCTGAGGGGAGGGGGTACGGCGTGCTCGATCACTCTAGAAATGAAGTGGAAATTCCACAATCCACTTTGATGCGTCGTGACTGGGGGTAACCGCCGGATACGGTGTGGGGTCGGTCGTTTCAGACCGGCACCGGGAGCCAACCGAGGGTTCGGCTACCGGTTGGGGGGTAATGTCCGGCAGCATTGGAGACACCATGGAAGTCCTCGTCGCTGTCATCGCCTTCGCCGGTGCATTGCTCGCAGCCATCGCCACCGGTGCTCTCGTCAGTCGCCTCCGCAGTGAGCCCAAAGGCTGGCTGATCGCCTGGAGCATCACGACGGCGTCTCTCTCCGTCTCACTCGGAGTAATCGCCACCGGTTACCTGATCGGGTTTGGGGCAGGCACGTTCCGTATTTATCAACTGACCGGATCCATGCTGGCGCCCCTGTGGCTCGCCGTCGGGGTCATCCAGTTGCTGGCCCGCAAGAGCACGGCCAGGTTCTCCTCCTGGCTCCTGGGGATCGCTCTCACCGTCATCGCCACGGTGATCCTGGCGATCGACCCGGTCCTGCAGGAGAAGGACTTCTCCAAGGTCCTCCCGCTGGGCAGCCGTCACTGGAACCTGCCCCCGGCCTACCTGCTCGCGGCCGTCCACGTGATCGTCGTGCTCGTGCTGCTGGGCGGGCTGCTGCTCGCGGTCCTCCGCTGGCGCGGCGGCGACGACTACGACGCCGACAACATGCACGCCCTCCTGGTGCTCGGCCCCACCGGCCTCGCCCTCGTCGGAGCCGTCAGCTTCGCGGTGCCCGGCATGTTCACCGCGCTCCTGCTCTTCGTCACCGCCGCCGCGGTCTGGTACGCCATGCTGCGCCCGCTCGCGCCCTACGAGGACGACGACGAGGACGCCGACGACGCGGACGACGAGTGGGAGAACCGTCCCCCGCAGCCGCGCCGCCCCGAGCACCAGCCCCGCGACGTGCAGGTCGCCGGCCGCCGCGTGACCCCGGAGGGTCCCCCCACCCGCGCCCTGGCCGAGGAGACGCCCCGCCGTTCGGGCCTCGGCGACCTCGTGGCCGAGTACCGGGCGGGTGAGCAGGACGTCGACTACGCTGCGCGCATGCGGCAGCAGCAACCCCCACCACCCGACGACCGGTTCGGCGGCCCCGCCACGGGGATGTTCATGGCGGGCGAGTACGGCATGCCGCCCGCCGACCAGCCGCCCGGCGGCGACCCCGGCAGGCGCGGCGGCGACCCCGGCAGACAGCAGCCGCCGCCGGTCACCGGCCAGTTCGGCATGCAGGGCGTGCCCGGCCCCGCGACCGGTGAGTACAACATCCCGGCCCACGAGTTCGGCAGGCACGGCGCCCCCGGTTCCGGCAGGCAGCCGGGTCCGGGCACCGGCGAGTTCGGCAGGCCGGGGGGCACGGGGGAGTTCGGCAGGCCCGGAGGACCCGGGGGACCCGGCACCGGTGAGTTCGGCAGGCCCGGTGAGTTCGGCAGGCCCGCGGGACCGGGCACCGGCGAGTTCGGCATGCAGGGCGTGCCCGGCCCCGGCAGGTCGGGCAGCCTCCAGCCGATGCCCGCCGACCAGGCCTTCGGCGGCGCGCCCTCCCCGGGCTCCGAGCAGGGGCGCGGAGGCTCCCGGGGCTACGACCGGGGAGGCCCCCAGGGCTACGACCAGGCGTTCGGCTCCGCCCCCTCGACCGGCGCCATGTATCCGGGCGGGCCGGGAATGCCGGGCGGTGCCGGTGACCTGCCGGGCGGCTCGAACCGCCCCTCGCCGAGCATCTTCGGCCTGCTGACCGTCTTCACCCTGCTCGACGGCACCGGCGAGAGGTTCGACCGGCTCGCGGAGGAGACCGTCGAGGCGGTGCGCCGCTCCGAGCCCGACACGCTCGTCTACACCTGCCACTCGGTGAAGTCGGCGCCCCTCCAGCGCATCGTCTACGAGCTCTACCGGGACGAGGTCGCCTACAGCGATCACCAGCGCCAGCCCCACACCCAGCGCTTCGTCACCGAGCGCCAGGTGATGGTGCTCGCCACCAATGTGATCGAGCTCACGGTGAACGCCGCGAAGGTGATGCCGCTCCCGACCGCCTTCAGGTCGTGAGCGCGGCCAGGTCGTGAGCGCGGCGCGGGCGGCCTCTCAGCTGGGCACCCGCGAGGCAGACCCGGGCGGGGAGATCCTCAGCCGCCGAGCACGAGCGTGGAGGTTCCCAGCCGTCGAGCCCAGGCGCCGAGCACGGGCGAGGACATCCCCAGGCGTCGAGCGCGGGCGAGGACACCCCAGGCGTCGAGACGCGGGCGGGGAGGCGTCCCCGGGCGTCAGAGCGCGGGCGGGAGCATCCTCAGGCGTCGAGGGGTGAGGAGCGTCAGGCATCGGGAGCGCCGAGGGCGGCGCGCAGGCGGTTCTCGTCGACGCGCCAGAAGTCGTGCTGCACTCCGTCGACGAGGGTGACCGGGATCATCTCCCAGTAGCGGGCCTGGTCCTCCTCGGAGGCCGTTATGTCGCGTTCCTCCCACGGGACGCCGAGGTCCGCGGCGACCCGCTCGATCACCGCCCGCGCGTCGTCGCACAGGTGGCAACCGGGTTTGCCGAGCAGGGTGATGCGATGGTCTCGCGGTGACATGACCGCCACGGTAGCCGAGCCGCGGCGGCGCGACGGCCCTCGCGGCGAGGGGTGAGGATCCGGTCTCGCGGCCGGGAGAACCCTGTGGCGACGGGGCTCGTACCCGCCGAAGGCGCAGGTCAGGTGCCTGGTGAGGGGGTCGGACGACGGACCGGAGGGGGACGCGGCCAAGATTGTGAACACTCACTTTGTGCACCGGTTCACAAAAGGACTAACCTGAATGACAGTGGTTTCACCTCGTCATCCGTCGCGTCCGGGCCGCGCCGGCCGCCTGTCCCCCTGGAGTTCCGGCACGTGATCCGCCGTCTGTCCCAAGCCCGCGAACGCGGCATCCCCGAGGCGACCGTCGCCCGGCTGCCGCTCTATCTGCGAGCGCTGAACGGCATGGCCGAGCGTGGCCTGGCGACCGTGAGCTCGGAGGACCTCGCCGTCGCGGCGGGCGTCAACTCCGCCAAACTCCGCAAGGACCTCTCCCACCTGGGGTCGTACGGCACCCGGGGGGTCGGCTACGACGTCGAGTACCTCATCTACCAGATCTCCCGCGAGCTGGGCCTCACCCAGGACTGGGCCGTCGCCATCGTCGGAGTGGGTAACCTCGGGCGTGCGCTCGCCAACTACGGCGGGTTCGTCTCCCGCGGGTTCAGGGTCGCGGCGCTGCTCGACGCGGACCCCGAAGTGGTGGGCGACCACATCGCGGGATTGAATGTGGAGCACATCGACGAGCTGGAAGCCGTCATAAGGCGGCGGGGAGTGTCGATCGTGGTGCTCGCCACACCGGCCCTGGCCGCCCAGCAGGTGGCCGACCGGGTCGTCGCCGTAGGAGTGACCAGCATCCTGAACTTCGCCCCCGTCGTCCTTTCCGTGCCGGAAGGCGTTGATATCCGTAAAGTCGACCTGTCGATTGAATTGCAGATCTTGGCGTTCCACGAGCAACGCAAGGCGGATCGGATGAGTGGGGGGCCCGCGATGGCCGAGGAGTGGCCCGAGGCGGTGGACTTGTGAGGAGACACGGCGCACGAGCCTCCCGGAGCGGTCTGAAGACGGGAGAGGGCCGATGAGCGTTCTCGTCGTCGGCCTGAGCCACCGGACGGCACCGGTGGCCCTGCTGGAGCGGGTCTCCGTCTCCGGCGACTCGCTGGTCAAGCTGCTCCACGACATCCAGCAGGACGTCCACGTCGCCGAGACCATGGTCGTCTCGACGTGCAACCGGGTCGAGATCTACGCCGAGGTCGACCGGTTCCACGCCGCGGTGACCTCGCTCTCCCGGCTGCTCAGCGCCCATTCCGGCGTTCCCATGGAGCAGCTGGCCTCCCACCTCTACGTGCACTACGAGGACCGCGCCGTCGAGCACCTGTTCTCGATCGGCTCCGGCCTCGACTCGATGGTCGTGGGAGAGGGGCAGATCCTCGGCCAGGTGCGTTCGGCGCTCAGGCTCGCCCAGGAGGAGGGCACCCTCGGCCCGACGCTCAACGAGCTCGTCCAGCAGTCACTGCGGGTGGGCAAGCGCTCGCACACCGAGACCGGCATCGACCGGGCGGGCGCCTCCCTCGTCGGGGTGGGGCTCACCCTCGCCGAGCGCGCCCTCGGCCCCCTCCAGGGGAAGCGGGCCCTGGTGGTGGGCGCGGGCTCGATGAGCGCCCTGTCGGCCGCGACCCTGCAGCGGGCGGGCGTCACCGACATCGTGGTGGTCAACCGGACCCACGACCGCGCCGTACGGCTGGCCCAGACGGTCGGCGGCAGGGCCGCGGCGTTCGGCGACCTGGTGGCCGAGCTGGCGGAGGCCGATCTGGTCATCTCCTGCACCGGCGCCACCGACGTGGTCATCACGGCCGACATGGTGACCCCCCGTGAGACGTTCCTGCTGGACCTGGCCCTGCCGCACGACATCGACCCCGCCGTACGGCGGCTGCCCGGGGTGACGCTGGTCGACCTGGGGTCCATGCAGGAGGGCGAGGCCGACGCCGGCACCGACGACGGCGGCCGCGCCGAGGCGGTCGCCGCCGTGCGCGGCATCGTCGCCGAGGAGGTCACCGCCTACCTGTCGGCCGAGCGCGCCGCGCGCGTCACGCCGACCGTGGTGGCGCTGCGGAGCAAGGCGGCCCAGGTGGTCGAGGCGGAGCTGGGGCGGCTCGTCGCGCGGGTCCCCGATCTTGAGGGGCGCGTCAGGGACGAGGTCGGCCAGACCGTCAGGCGCGTGGTCGACAAGCTGCTCCACGAGCCCACCGTGCGCGTCAAGCAGCTGGCGGAGTCCCCGGCGGGTGATCATTACGCCGAAGCGTTGCGTGAGCTGTTCAATCTTGACCCGAAGGTGCCCGAAGCGGTGAGGCGCATCGAGACGATCGACGCCGAGCCGGGTAAGAACACCGAGCCGAGCAAGAAGGAGGCAGGCCTGTGAGCAGCGTTTCTCCTCCGCTCCGGCTGGGAACCCGGCGGAGCGTCATGGCGACGACGCAGTCGGGCCTGGTCGCCGCTCGCCTCACCGAGCTCACCGGCGCGGCCGTCGAGCTGGTCGGCGTCACCACCTTCGGCGACGTGACCAAGGCCGACCTCACGCAGCTCGGCGGCACGGGGGTCTTCGTCAGCGCCCTGCGCGACAAGCTGATCGAGGGCGAGATCGACTTCGCGGTGCACTCGCTGAAGGACCTGCCCACCACGCCCGACCCGCGCGTGGTCATCGCGGCGATCCCGCCGCGCGACGACCCCAGGGACGCCCTGGTGAGCGTCGCCAAGCTGGCCGACCTGCCGTCCGGCGCGAAGATCGGCACGGGCTCGCCGCGCCGGATCGCCCAGCTCAGGATGATCCGTCCTGATCTTGACTACGTGCCGATCCGCGGCAACGCCGACACCCGCATCGGCAAGGTGACCTCCGGCCAGCTGCAGGGCGTCGTGCTCGCCGCGGCCGGGCTCGGCCGGCTGGGCCGCGACTCCGAGATCTCCCAGGTCTTCGAGGTCGAGGAGATGCTGCCCGCCCCCGGCCAAGGGGCGCTGGCCGTGGAGTGCCGCTCCGGCCGCGCCGACCTGGTCGAGCTGCTGAGCGTGCTCGACGACGCCCGCACCCGGGCCGCGGTCACCGCCGAGCGCGCGGTGCTCAACGCCCTGGAGGCGGGGTGCGCCGCCCCGGTGGGCGCCTACTCGGCCGAGAACGGGCCCGATCTGATCCTTACCGCCGCCGTCGTCGCCGTCGACGGCAGGCGCGCGGTGCGCAAGTCCACCGCCGGAAGCTCTTCCGCGCCCATGGATCTCGGCCGCGACCTCGCGGCCGAGATGATCGCGGAAGGGGCCGGCACGTTGATAGGGGAGCGAGCACATTGAGCTCCGGAAGTACCACCTTCGAGCGCCCGTCCGGGTTCGTCGCCTTCGTCGGCGCCGGTCCCGGGGACGAGGGCCTGCTCACGCTGCGTGGCGCCGACCTGCTTGCCAGGGCGGACGTCGTCATCCTCGACCGGGAGGCGTACGGCCCGCTGTTGCGCCACTGCAGGGAGGACGTCGAGATCGTCGACGTGGCCGAGGACGGCGCCGTCTCGCTGAAGGTCGTCAAGACCGCCAAGGGCGGCAGCGGCGTCGTTCGGCTGTGCGCGGGCGACCCGATGTTCTTCTCCTCGATCACCGAGGAGGTCGCGGCCTGTGCCAAGGCGGAGGTGGACTTCGAGATCGTGCCCGGCGTGCCGCCGGCGACGGCGGTGCTCACCTACGCGGGGATCCCCGCCGCGGTGTCGGTGCCCGAGTTCCGGGTCGTGGACGCGACCCAGATCGACGACTGGTCCGCGTACGCCACCGGGGCGGGCACCCTGGTGATCTACAACGGCGTCGCCGAGGCCGTCCCGATCGGCAAGGCGCTGATCGCGGCGGGCCGTCCCGACTCGACGCCCGTGGCGGTGAGCAGCGCGGGCACCACCACCGAGCAGCACACCGTGGTGACCACGCTGGGCCGTCTCGCGCCCGATCTCAAGCACGCGGGGATGACCGAGCCCGCGCTGATCGTGGTCGGCGAGGCCGTCGGCATGCGTGACCGGCTGTCGTGGTTCGAGACCAAGCCGCTGTTCGGCTGGCGGGTGCTCGTGCCCAGGACCAAGGAGCAGTCGGCCAGCCTGGTCGAGCAGCTGCGCTCGTACGGCGCGGTGCCCGAGGAGGTCCCCACGATCTCCGTCGAGCCGCCGCGCACCCCGCAGCAGATGGACCGCGCGATCAAGGGCCTGGTCACCGGCCGCTACGAGTGGGTCGCCTTCACCAGCGCGAACGCGGTCAAGGCCGTGCGCGAGAAGTTCGAGGAGTACGGCCTGGACGCCCGCGCGTTCGCCGGGCTCAAGGTCGCGGCCGTAGGCGACAGCACGGCGCGGGCGCTGGTGAGCTTCGGCGTCAAGCCCGACCTGATGCCGTCCGGCGAGCAGTCGTCGGAGGGCCTGCTGGCCGAGTGGCCCCCGTACGACTCGATGCTCGACCCGATCAACCGGGTGCTGCTGCCGCGCGCCGACATCGCGACCGAGACGCTCGTGGCCGGGCTGACCGAGCTGGGCTGGGAGTGCGACGACGTGACCGCCTACCGGACCGTCCGCGCCGCGCCGCCGCCCGCCCCGACCCGCGAGGCCATCAAGGGCGGCGGGTTCGACGCGGTGCTGTTCACCTCGTCGAGCACCGTCCGCAACCTGGTGGGCATCGCGGGCAAGCCGCACAACGTCACGGTCATCGCGGTGATCGGCCCGCAGACCGCCAAGACCGCCGAGGAGTTCGGGCTGCGCGTCGACGTGATGGCCGACAAGCCCTCGGCTTCCGCCCTCGCGGCGGCGCTGGCGGAGTATGGTGCCAAGCAGCGGCAGGCCGCCGTCGTGGCGGGGGACACCCCCCGCAGGCCCTCGCAGACCCGGCGAGGGGCCCGGCGCCGCGCGAAGTGACCTCGAGACGCGCCGAGTAACCTTGGAAGTGGCGCCCGCCCGCGCACGACGGGCGGGCAGGCCGCGTTCGACGGCCTTGGGGTCAATGATCCTGGGTTCGACGGCCTTGGGCTCGACGATCCCGGGCGAGCGCCACGGGGCGTGGTCGTCGCCGTGAGGATCGGCGTCGCGGTCGGCGTCGTGGCCGGCACCGTGTCGCGCTGGAACGGACCTGCGTCACGCCGGGACGGTCGGCGTCGCGTCACGTCGATCGGCACCGCGCCGCGTCGAGCGGCGAGCCAGGAAACACACACCGAGCTCCTCCGGCCCGCGGATCCCCTACCGGCCGGGGAGAGGGGGAGACAGCATGACGGCCCAGTTCCCTGTCGCGCGACCGCGCAGGCTCCGTCGTACGGCACCGATGCGCAGGATGGTGGCCGGGACCCGGCTGCACCCGGCGGAGCTGGTGCTGCCGATGTTCGTGAAGGAGGGCATCGCCGAGCCGAACCCGATCGGCTCGATGCCCGGGGTGTTCCAGCACACCCGCGACTCGCTGCGCAAGGCCGCCCACGAGGCCGCCGAGGCCGGGGTCGGCGGGCTGATCCTGTTCGGCGTCCCCGAGGTGAAGGACGGCCGGGGTTCGGCCGCCGACGACCCGGAGGGGATCGTCCAGCTCGCCGTCGCCGACCTGGTCGCCGACGTGGGCGACACGCTGGTGGTGATGACCGACACCTGCCTGGACGAGTTCACCGACCACGGGCACTGCGGCATCCTGACCCCGGAGGGGGAGGTCGACAACGACGCCACCCTGGAGCGCTACGCCGCCGCGGCGGTGGCCCAGGCGCGGGCCGGGTCGCAGGTCATCGCGCCGAGCGGCATGATGGACGGCCAGGTCGCGGCGATCAGGGCGGCGCTGGACGGCGACGGCTTCGAGCAGACCCCGATCCTCGCGTACTCGGCCAAGTACGCCTCGGCGTTCTACGGCCCGTTCCGCGAGGCGGCCGAGTGCGCTCCCCGGTTCGGCGACCGCAGCGCCTACCAGCAGGACGCGGCGGGACCGGTCGGCGAGGCGCTGCGCGAGGTGCGGCTGGACCTCGACGAGGGCGCCGACGCCGTCATGGTCAAGCCCGCGCTGGCCTACCTCGACATCCTGCGCCAGGTGCGCGACGCTGTGGACGTCCCGGTGGCGGCGTACCAGGTCAGCGGTGAGTACGCGATGGTCGAGGCCGCGGCGGCGAACGGCTGGATCGACCGGGACCGGGTGATCATGGAGTCGCTGGTCGCGATCCGCAGGGCCGGGGCCGACATGATCCTCACCTACTGGGCGACCGAGGTGGCCGCGAAACTGGGATGAGATCGACGGCACGTACCGAGAACTGGAGGTTCGTCGCTTGATGGAGAAGCGTGTGCGTTAGAGTGCGATAACCGGTGCGGATGTGTCCCAGGTGGCGTAGACCCTGGGTATTTGACGTTCTTCACTGACCAGAGTGGGACAGGTCGATCGCATCCGGGTGGCACGCGGGATGCGCGGACGACGGAGGACACAATGGTCGGGGTACCGATGGTTCGTCGAAGTAGACGGCATGCTCATCCGAAGCAGATGATCAACTCTGTGCTGGAGTACGCCGCCCTCGGCTGGGCGAGCTGTCCCGGCGCGAGGCCGCTGAAGGGCGGTTCGCGCTCCTGTTCCTGCGACCGGATCGGCTGTCCCGACCCGGGGGCCCACCCGCTCTCGCGGGCCTGGCAGATGCAGGCCACCACCGACCCCACCCTGCTCACCAACTGGTGGCGGTACGAGCCCGAGGCGAACGTGGTCCTGCCCACGGGGCGGGTGTTCGACGTCTTCGACGTACCGCTCGCCGCGGGGCGCACCACCCTCGCGAACATGGACTCCGCGGGAGCCACCTCGGGCCCGGTCGCCGTCAACGGCGACCGGGCCCTGTTCTATGTGGCCACCAGGAACGCCTCCGACGACGAGGACGAGTGGTGGACCTGCGCCCTCGACTTCGGCCCGTCCAGCATCGACGAGATGCCCGGCCTGCGCTGGCACTGCCGCGACAGCTACGTCCTCGCCCCGCCCTCGCTGCTGCCGACCGGGGGGACCGGTTCGTGGCTGCGCCCGCCCGACGGGCGCCCGCTGCCCGACCCGCTCCGCGTCCTCGACTGGCTCGCCGACACCTGCGAGTGAGTCCTCTCGCCCGTGCCCGCCCGTGCCCGCTCGCGAGGCCGGACGGCCGGATCCTGATCGCGCTCTCGCTGTCCGTTACGGCGGTGTACGACGGCTGAGAGCCCGTCTTCCGGTGGCTACGCTGGAGGGCGTGAGCCGTACTGAGAACTCCGAGGCCCTGTTCGCCCGCGCACGCGAGATCGTCCCCGGGGGCGTCAACTCCCCGGTCCGAGCCTTCGGCGCCGTCGGCGGGACGCCGCGCTTCATGACCTCGGGGCAGGGCCCCTACATCACCGACGTCGACGGCAACCGTTACGTCGACCTGGTCTGCTCCTGGGGGCCGATGATCCTTGGCCACCGGCACCCCGCCGTGATCGAGGCCCTGCAGGAGGCGCTGCGCGACGGCACCTCGTTCGGCACGGCGACACCCGGCGAGGTCGAGCTCGCCGAGGAGATCGTCGCCCGGGTGGAGCCGGTGGAGAAGGTCCGCCTGGTCAGCTCCGGTACCGAGGCCACCATGTCCGCCGTGCGGCTGGCCCGCGGGTTCACCGGCCGGTCCAAGATCGTGAAGTTCGCGGGTTGCTACCACGGCCACGTCGACGCCCTCCTCGCCTCGGCCGGTTCCGGCGTGGTGACCTTCGGCCTGCCCGACACCCCCGGGGTGACCGGCGCCTCGGCCGCCGACACCGTGGTGCTGCCGTACAACTCGGTCGAGGCGGTCACGGAGGCCTTCCGGGCCTTCGGCTCCGACATCGCGTGCGTGATCACGGAGGCGTGCCCGGCCAACATGGGGGTCGTCCCGCCGCTCGACGGGTTCAACGCCGCGCTGCGCGAGCTGTGCACCGCGCACGGCGCGCTGCTGATCGTCGACGAGGTGCTCACCGGCTTCCGGGTGTCGGAGTCCGGCTGGTACGGGCTCGACCCGGTCGACGCGGACCTCATGACCTTCGGCAAGGTCATGGGCGGCGGCCTGCCCGCCGCCGCGTTCGGCGGGCGCGCCGACGTGATGGCCCATCTCGCGCCGGAGGGGCCGGTCTACCAGGCCGGTACGTTGTCGGGAAACCCGCTGGCCTGCGCGGCCGGTCTGGCGACCCTGCGCGCCTGCGACGAGGGGGTCTACGACCGGGTCGACGCCGCGGCGCTGGTCATCGGCCGCGCGACGGCCGACGCCCTGTCCGCGGCCGGGGTGCCGCACCGCCTCCAGCGTGCCGGGAGCCTGTTCTCGATCTTCTTCACCGACGAGCGGGTCACCGACTTCGCCGCCGCCCAGAAGCAGGACACCGCCGCCTACCGGGCGTTCTTCCACGCGATGCTCGACCAGGGCGTCTACCTGCCGCCGTCGGCGTACGAGGCGTGGTTCCTGTCCTCCGCCCACGACGACGAGGCCCTCTCCCGCATCGCCGAGGCTCTTCCGGTCGCCGCGAAGGCCGCCGCTCAGGCTTCCGCTTAGAGGTACGGGTGTTCGCCGGCCGGGCGTGCGCGGGTGTGTTCGTCGGTTGTCCGGCCGGTGAGTGCCGGGTTCGCGCTCCGGTGGGTGGGTGCTCCGGGCGGCCGTCGTTGGTGGCGGCTCCGGTGTGTCAGGCCTCCGGCCTGGCGGGCGCGCTGCTCGCGGATTTTTATAAGCCGCCCGGAACACCCACCCACCTCCGCACACGACTCGTCTCGCCGTATGTCGTGTGGGCCGTAGTCGCTCTGTGTCGGGCCGCCCACTGGGCCCTTTGACGCTGAAGCAATCCGTACGGGGGCGTTCGGGGTCTGGCACCGTAGCTGAAGCGCCGGTGCGGAAAGGAGCGCACGGGCGCTCGCCGGGGCTCGCTCGCCGTACGAGGCCCGTGGGGGCGTGCTCTGGACTGCTTGCCGGGGAGACGGCCTTGGCCGAAGGCGATGTCCCGACGACCGGCGAACCTTCGGCGGATTCGACGGTCTGGGCTGATCTGAGTGCCTACCTGGGCAGGTCGCCGAGGTCGATGGTGAGCGGGAAGGGCACCGGGACGGTCAGCCGGTCGTGGTGGATGCCGGTGAGGGCATACGCGTGGGTGGCGGGGTCGAGCTCGTAGACGTAGACCACGGGGGAGCCGCCGTTGTTCTCCACCCGCCAGAAGTGCGCGATGCCCGCCTCGGCGTAGCGGGACGGCTTGGTCTTGCGGTCGCGATCCTCGGACTCGGGGGAGACCACCTCGACGGCGAGGTGCACCTCGCCGGGGGTGTAGAACGTCCGGTCGTCGTCATCGGCCGCTTCCGCGTCGACGACCACGACGTCGGGGCAGGGACGCATCCGATGGCCGAGCTTGACGTCCATCCGGGTCACGACCGCGAGCCGCTCGGGAGCCCGGGTCTTCAGAGCGATCGCCAAGCCGGTCAGGACGCGCTGGTGGAAACGTGTCTGGGGGGCGGCGAAGACGAGTGCTCCGTCGATCAGCTCGACGCGTTCGAAGAAGCCGGGTTCGCCGTCGGGGCCTTCGCCGAGGCGGTCGAGGTCGTCGGCGGTCCAGCCTTGCGGGGGTGGGGACGGCCAGTGGTCAAGGGCGGCATCCATGCCGGTCACCGTAGCTTCCGGCTCCGTCGCCCGCCGGGGTCATTCAGACTCTCTCCGCTTCCGGTGTCCTGTCCGTCAGGGTGGGCGTACGGGCTCGGGTGCTGGCGTAGAGGACGCCGGAGAGGATCAGGGCGGCGGCGGTGAGTTTGGCGGGGGAGAGGGATTCGCCGGTGAACAGGGCGGCCGAGGTCATGCCGAAGAGGGGGATGAGCAGGGCCGACGGGGCGACCACCGAGGCGTCGTAGCGCTTGAGCAGGAAGCCCCAGATGCCGAAGCCGCCGAGGGTGGCGATCAGGGCCACGTAGATCACCGACAGGCCGCCCTCCACCGAGAACTCCAGCCGGGGGACCCCCTCCACCAGCAGGGCCAGGACCATCATGGGGATGGCCGCGACCCCGCAGATCCAGACCATGAAGCGGAACGAGTCGGGCGGCGCGGCGTTCCTGATCACGATGTTGCCCACGCTCCAGAAGAACGCCGCGCCGACGACCAGCAGGAACGCGCCGATGGGGCCGCCGGAGCCCAGGTCGGCGGCGATCAGTGCCAGACCGGCGAACGCGACCGCCATGCCGGTGATCCGCCGCCGGGTGAGCCGTTCCCCCAGCAGGAGAACCGCCAGGACGGCGGTGAAGACCGCCTGGATCTGGACGACGAGCGAGGTCAGCCCGGCGGGCATGCCCGCCCGCATGCCCATCAGCAGCAGGGTGTACTGCCCGATGCCGAGGGTGGCCCCGGCCACGAGCACCTTCCGCCAGGGCACTCCGGGGCCGCCGACGAGCAGTACGGCGGGGAAGGCCGCCAGCAGGAAGCGCAGCGCCACGTAGAACAGCGGGGGGAAGTGCCGGAGCCCCGCTTCCATGACCACGAAGTTGAAGCCCCACATGGCGGCGAGGCCGATGGCGAGGAGAAGGTGCCGGGTACGCATCCAACAATCGTCGTTTCCAACGATATTTCAGCACAAGTGAGACTTTCTGGCGGGTGCCGTTTAGGATTGCTTACATGTTGGATCTCAACCGGCTCAAGGCCCTGCACGCGGTCTCCGTCTACGGCTCCGTGGGCGCCGCGGCCGAGGCGCTCATGGTGACCCCCTCCGCGGTCTCCCAGCAGCTGGCCAAGCTGGAGCGGGAGACCGGCGCGACCCTGCTGGAGCGCAACGGGCGCGGGGTGCGGCTCACCGACGCGGCCGGGCTGCTCGCCGACCACGCCGAGCGCATCCTCGCGCTGGTCGAGACCGCGGAGGCCGACTTCGAGGCGCTGCGCGGCAAGGTCGTGGGGCGGCTGAGCATCGGCGCCTTCCCCACGGCGGCCCGGGGCCTGATGCCCGCCGCGCTCGTCCTGCTGCGCACCCGCCACCCCGACCTGCGCCTCCAGCTCACGGAACGCGAGCCGGAGCGGCAGATCCGCGAGGTGGGCAGGGGCGAGCTCGACCTCGCGGTGATCCAGGACTGGATGAACCGCCCGATCGCGATCCCCGAGGGGCTGTCCAGGGCCACGCTCTTCGACGACATCGCCGACGCGATCCTGCCCGCCGCCCACCCGCTCGCCGACCGGTCCGAGATCGAGCTCGCCGAGCTGTCCGGGGAGCAGTGGATCAGCTCCGCGCCCGGCACGGTCTGCCACGACTGGCTGGTCCACACGCTGCGCTCGGCCGAGCTGGAGCCGGACATCATCTGCATGACGGACGAGTACCCGACCCAGATGGCCCTCGTCGCGGCGGAGCAGGGATGCGCGATCATTCCCCGGCTGGGCCGCGACTTCGTCCCGCCGGGGGTGCGGGTCGTCCCGATCCGGTCGCGCCCGACGCGCAGGATCTACGCGCTCTGGCGGAGCGACGCCGCCCGGCGCCCGGCCATCCGCGCCGCGGTCGAGGCGCTGAAGGCCGTCTCCGCCGACTTCCGCGGCCCCGTGTCCGAGCCGGTCGGGCCGGTCGGGCCGGTGGCGGCTCCGCCGGTGGTCTCCCCGGTGGCTTCGAGCGGTCCCGGCGGCTCCGGGTGACCCCGGGTGACCCCGTCCCGCTCCATCCCGTCCCATCCGACCCGAGTGGCCCACCTGCCCGGCCACCAACCCGTACCTGTCGGTAGGCTGGCGGCACCATGGCTGAGACCACCGTCGTTCACCTCCTGCGCCACGGTGAGGTGCACAATCCCGCTAACGTCCTGTACGGCAGGCTTCCCGACTACCACCTCTCCGACAACGGCCGGCAGATGGCCGAGACGGTGGCGAAGACGGTCGCCGGACGTGACGTCACCGCGCTGTTCTCCTCGCCGCTGGAGCGTGCCCAGGAGACGGCCGCCCCGTTCGCCGAGACCTTCCACCTGGACGTCACGGTCGACGAGCGGCTCATCGAGGCCGAGAACATCTTCGAGGGCCTCTCCCTCGGCAGGGGCGACACCCTCTTCCGCAACCCGCGCTTCTACCGCTACCTGTGGAACCCGCTCCGCCCCTCCTGGGGGGAGCGCTACACCCACCTGGTCAGCCGGATGAGGGCCGCGATCGACGCCGCCCGCGACGCGGCGCGCGGCCATGAGGCGATCATGGTCAGCCACCAGCTCCCGATCTGGACCATCAGGCTCGCCGCCGAGGGCAGGCGACTGCCGCACGACCCGCGTCGCAGGCAGTGCGGCCTCGCCAGCCTCACGAGCTTCTCCTTCGACGGGAACCGCCTGATCGGCGTCGGATACAGCGAGCCCGCGGCGGCGCTCGTCAAACGCCCCACTGTGCCGGGCGCCTGACCCCGCCGGTACAGTGATTGCTCTACCGCTTGTAGTACAGGGAGCCTCCGTCACCCATGCGCGCACAATCCTTCGCCGCCGCCGCGCTGCTGATCGCCGTGGCCGGATGCGCCGGAAACCAGGGATCGCAGCCGCAGACCGGCGACACCCGCTTCGTGGCGGGCGACGGCAAGATCACCCTGTTCCAGGCCGCTGACCGCAAGGTCGCCCCGCAGGTCCGGGGAGAGACCCTCGACGGGGGCACCGCGAGCCTCGCGGCCCACAAGGGCAAGATCGTGGTACTCAACTTCTGGGCCTCCTGGTGCGCGCCCTGCCGGGCCGAGGCGCCGGTGCTCAAGGACATCTCCGCCAAGACGAAGGCCGGCGGCGTGGAGTTCCTCGGCGTCGACTTCAAGGACCGCAAGGCCGACGCGCTCGCGTTCGAACGCAGCCACCAGCCGGGTTACCCGAGCATCTTCGACCAGCCGGGCAAGGTCGCGCTCTCCTTCCAGGGCACGGTCCCGCCCGCGGCCATCCCCTCCACCCTGATCATCGACCGCCAGGGCCGGATCGCGGCCAGGGCCCTCGGCGCGGTCAAGTACACCGACCTCCTCGACGCGGTGACCAAGGTCCGCGATGAGGGCTGACGGCTCCGGGCGACGGCCGGGCCCGCGATGAGCGCCGACCTCGTGGGCACCGTCGCGAGCGGCTCGCTGGCGCTCGCGCTGCCGATCGCGGTCGCGGCCGGGCTGGTGTCGTTCCTGTCGCCGTGCGTGCTGCCGCTGGTCCCCGGCTACCTGTCGTACGTGACCGGCATGAGCGCCGACCCCCGGCGGGGGCGCATGGTCGCGGGCATCGTGCTGTTCGTCCTGGGCTTCTCCTTCGTGTTCGTGGCCGGAGGAGCGCTCTTCGGCGGCCTCGGCGCGGCCCTGTTCGGCAACGCCGGGATCATCACGCGGGTGCTGGGCGCCCTCACGATCGTGCTCGGCCTGGCCTTCATGGGGGTCGTCCCGGGGCTGCAGCGCGACTTCCGCATCCACCGGCTCCCGGCCGCCGGTCTGGCCGGGGCACCCCTGCTCGGCCTGGTGTTCGGCCTGGGCTGGACCCCCTGCATCGGCCCCACCCTCGGGGTCGTGCTCACCCTCGGCCTGAACGAGGGCAGCGCCGGTCGCGGCGCGATCCTCGCCTTCGCGTACGCGCTCGGCCTCGGCCTGCCGTTCGTGGCGGCCGGGCTGGCGTACAGCAGGGCGCTGAGGACGTTCAAGGCGGTACGCCGGCACTCGCGGCTGATCACGCGGGTGGGCGGCGTCATGCTCGTCGTCGTCGGCGTGCTGCTCGTCACCGGGCTCTGGGAGCAGCTCGTCGCGATGACCCAGGGCTGGGTCGGCGGATTCGAGCCGGTGATCTGATGGTGTCCGTCGACCCGAGGACGGGGGAGCGAAAGGTGAGCGAGGCGCAGCGGCCCACGGGTCTCGGGGTCCTGGGGTGGGCGCGCTGGTTCTGGCGGACGCTCACCTCGATGCGGACCGCGCTGATCCTGCTGTTCCTGTTCGCGCTGGGCTCCATCCCCGGCTCGATCTGGCCGCAGCGCGGCGTCTCCGACGCCAAGGTCTTCCAGTACTTCGAGGACAGCCCGCGACTGGCCGAGTGGCTGGACCGGTTCTGGCTGTTCGACGTGTTCCAGGCGCCCTGGTTCGCCGCGATCTACCTTCTGCTGTTCGTGTCCCTGATCGGCTGCGTGCTCCCCCGCACCGCGACCCACCTGCGGGAGCTGCGCAGGAAGCCGCCCGCGGCGCCGCGCAACCTGAGCAGGCTGCCGCAGCACGCCTCCTTCGAGGCCGACCTCACCGTCGAGGAGGCGGCCAAGAGGCTGCGCGCCAGGCGGTTCCGGGTGACCACGGGGCCCGGCTGGGTCGCCGGGGAGAAGGGCTACCTGCGCGAGACCGGCAACCTGCTCTTCCACGTGGCCCTGCTCGGCCTGCTGGTCGCGGTCGGGGCCGGGTCGCTGTACGGCTACCGGGGCAACGTGCTGGTCGTGGAGGGCGAGGGGTTCGCCAACACGGTCGCCGCCTACGACCGCTACATGCCGGGCCCCCAGGTGAACGCCGAGTCGCTGGAGCCGTTCTCCTTCACCGTCGACGACTTCCAGGCGACCTACATCGCGAAGGGCGAGAAGGCGGGGCAGGCCCTCGACTACGAGGCCAGGCTCAAGGTCGAGGACGCCCCGGGCGCCGCCCCGCGCGACTACGTCCTGAAGGTCAACGAGCCGCTGGACGTCAACGGCACGCTGAGCTACCTGATCGACCACGGCTACGCGCCGACCTTCAGGATCACCGACGGCAAGGGCCAGGTCGCCTTCGACGGCCCGGTGCCCTGCCTGGTCGTCCAGCCCGCCACCTTCACCTCCGAGTGCGTGATCAAGGTCCCGGACGCGCGGCCCGAGCAGCTCGGCATCCTCGTCGGCTTCCTGCCGACGACCGTCCCGATGGGCACCGAGTGGGTCTCGGTCTTCCCCGGCGCCGCCAACCCCACCGCCCAGGTGTACGGCGCCTTCGCCGGCGACCTGGGCCTCAAGGACGGCCGGCCGCAGTCGGTCTACGAGCTCGACCCGGCGAGCCTCAAGAAGATGAAGCCGCTGGTCATGAAGGCCGACCCGCTGGACGTCGGCGGGAAGCTCACGCTCCCGAACGGCGCGGGCTCGATCGAGTTCACCGGCGTGAGGGAGTGGATCGCCCTGCAGATCACCCACGACCCGGGCCGGATGCCCGCGCTCGTGGCCTCGATCCTCGCCGTCCTCGGCCTCGTCCTCACCCTGACCGTCCGCCGCCGCAGGGTGTGGGTGCGGATCCACGAGGACCGTACGGTCGAGGCGGGCGGCCTCACGCGCACCGAGGGCGGCGATTTCGGCGAGGAGTTCACCGAGATCGTCTCCGCTTTGAACCCAGGAGTTTTGAACCCGGGAGTTACCGATTCAGGAGTGAAGGATGTCCGCTGAGGTCGACGCCGGCCTCGCCACGTTGAGCGACCAGCTCATCCTGGCGACGGTGCTGCTCTACGTCTCCGCAATGATCGCTTACGCCCTCGACCTGGCCTTCGGCCGGGCCGCGGCGGCACCGGCCCGCGCCGAACGGCTCGTTCCGGCCACCGTCGGCGGGGGCGCCGCCGATTCCGTCCCGGCTGAGGGCGGTCCCACGGAGAAGGCGCCGCCCGCCTGGACGGTGTGGGCGGGACCGGTGGCCGTCGGGCTGAGCTGGCTCGGCTGGGCCGCCAACCTCGCCTCCCTCCTCACCCGCGGCCTGGCCGTGGACCGGTGGCCGTGGGGCAACATGTACGAGTTCGTGGTCGCGATGTGCTTCGCGGCGGTGAGCGCGTTCCTGTTCATGCAGCTCCGCTACCCGGTCCGCTTCCTGGGCGCGTTCGTCACGGTCGCCGCCGCGCTGGGGCTGGGCTTCGCCGTACGGTACCTGCACGTGCAGGCCGGTCCCGTGGTGCCCGCGCTGAACTCGTACTGGGTCGCGATCCACGTGTCCGCGGCGATCGTCGCCAGCGGGCTGTTCATCGTGGCCGGGGTCTCCGGCATCCTCTACCTGGTCAGGAAGGACACCGCGGTCCGGCTGCCGTCCCGGCAGGACCTGGAGCGGGTCGCGCACCGGGCCATCGTGATCGGCTTCCCGATCTGGACCTTCGCCGTCATCGCCGGGGCGCTCTGGGCCGACAAGGCGTGGGGCCGTTACTGGGGCTGGGACCCCAAGGAGATCTGGGCGTTCATCACCTGGATCGCCTACGCCGCCTATCTGCACGCCAGGGCGACCGCGGGCTGGAAGGGAAAGGCGGCCATGATCGTGCAGCTCGTCGCCTTCGCCTGCCTGCTGTTCAACCTGGTCGGGGTGAACATTTTCCTCGGGGGGCTGCACTCCTACGCCGAGGTTCCCTGAGTTCCGGGCCGATTCCCGGCATCGGGATGATTCTCGATGCCGAGACTTCCCCGGGCCGAATTTTCACATCGGAATTTTCCGGCGAATTTCCGCGCCGTGGTTCACGCTGATTTCACGCCGGATTCCCGGCGGGTTTCCAGCCGGAATTCCCGGCCGATCGGCGTGATCGGCCGATCACGCCGATCGGCTGTATGGCTGTGTGGCCGCACGGCCATGCGACCACATGGCCGATCAGTCGTCGTCGCGCAGGCGGCGGTCGAGGTCCTTGAGGAAGTCGGGGTCGTCGTCGGGGCCCTTCGGGGCCTCGCCGCGCGGCGGCCTCTCCTCGGCCAGGAGCGAGCGGGGCGCCGTGGGGCCGGTCGGCCGGCCGAGCAGCAGCCAGAAGGCTCCCCCGGCGATCGGCATCAGCACCACGATGACCACCCAGAGGAGCTTGGGCAGGTTCCTGGACTCCTCGTCCGGCGTGGTGATGACGTCGAACAGGCAGTAGAGCCAGAAGGCGAGTATCGCCAGACCGACAAGCAGGGGCATGCCCGAACTGTAAGCCATCGTGGGACCTGCTGCGGTCCGGCTCCGCGTTACGGATGACTGGCAAGGCTCCCACCCCGTACCGTGGACCCGTTGCCACTTCCCCAGGGGGTGTGATGGCACATTCGGGCGACAAGGGCCGCCATCGACGGCGGTGGTGGCAGCGAGGTCCGGGCGCGCGTGCGGAGAGTGCCGTCAGGGAGGCTCCGCGTGAGGTTCCCCGCGAGGCCGAGCGCCGGGTCGGGACGGTCACGGCCCCGGTGGCCGACCGGCCGCAGTACACCTGGAAGGACTTCGAGCTCGACGACGAGAGTCCCCGGGCCCAGCCCAACTCCCCCGACACCCCGGACCTGGGTGACGGCCTGCGCCACTGCGGGCGCCTGGAGCGCATCCTGCACCGCCAGTGGGACTCGCGGCGGGAGACACCGTCCCCGGAGGTCGTACGGGCGGTGGAGAGCCTGGCGAGGCTGCCCGACGTGCTGAAGGACAAGCTGGCCGAGGGCCTCGACGGCATCTACGTCGGCGAGGGCGGGGTGCCCGACCTCGACGACATGGGCTACCTGCGCGGCGCGCCGCTCCCCTCGGGCCGGGCGACCTGGGACGTGTGCGCGGGGGCGTACGGCGACCGCAAGATCGTGGTGGGGGACCGGCCCTCGCCGACCCCCGACGTGATGATGCACGAGGTCGGGCACGCCCTGGACGACGTGGACGCCCCCCACGGCGGCTGGGTCTCCGACTCCCCGGAGTTCGCCGCCCTCTACGCCCAGTGCGTTCCCGCGCTGGCCTCGGGGTTCCATCTCCAGTCGGGCGACCTGGGCCGCAAGGAGTTCTTCGCCGACGCCTTCGCCGCGATCGTCTCCCGGCAGCGCCCCGCGCTGGTCGACATGCTGGGCGGCGACACGCGGATGGCGCTCAACGTCATGTTGTTCTTCAACCGGCGCTACGGAATCTAGGTGATCTGGGATGTACGTCATCAGACTCGCTGACGGGACCCTGCGCGTGCCGCAGACCCTGGCCGGCGATGACGGGCGCCTGATCGGCAACGCCTACGTGGAGGTCTCTCCGGGGGATCCCGACTACGACCGCTGGCTGGCCGAGTCGCTCACCGAGGAGGAGTGGGCCGAGAGGCGGCGGCGGTGGCTGGAGGAGAACGACGAGCTGGAGCGGGAGTTCCTGGCCTTCAAGGCCGAGCAGGAGACCTAGCCGGTCCTCGCCGTGGCCGTCCTGCGGAGGAGAACCTGGGCCCTGCCGAGGAGAACCCGGGCGGGCGCCGGGGGGGGGCCATTCGGGGGCCGGAGCACGCCGTGGGGTTCCGGGTGCGGAACGCGGCGGCGGGCCCGGCGGGGCGGGTGGCCCGGTGACGGGGGAGGTCACCGTCCGTGTCGTGTCGTACTTCACACGACTCCACGGTGACCCTGCGGCTTCCGGGTAAGGCGCGCAGGATCACCGATGGTGTGACGTCCTAAGTCGTCAGACGCGCGGGGACTCGCCTGCCGGCCGTTCGGCCGTCAAGACGTCCTCTCCACGCAGAAGGGCGTGCACTTCCGACTCGCGGAAACGCCGGTGCCCTCCGGGGGTACGGATGCTGCTGATGCGGCCTGCCGCGGCCCAGCGTGTAACCGTCTTTGGGTCGACCCGGAAGAGGGCGGCAACCTCTCCGGGCGTCAGCAGACGCTCGCTGCTACTCTCCACAATCTCTCCCCCTCGCATCCCGCTTCCTGCCAGCGGGCGGACAGGTAACCAGTGTGCCGAGCGAAGCCTGATTTATCCGTGGTTTTCAACAAAGATCACGGGTTGTTATCTACTGCCTGCCCGATTGTTATATGATAGAGCCTTTTTGGGACTCTCGTGGGTGTTTCTTTACGAAACAGATCTCTTGGGAAGACTAGCAGCGCTCGCAGTAGATGCGAAGAGTTACCCGTGCAACCACCGCGATCGCGACCGCGGGGACAGGGTGACGTAGCCTTGGCACCGTGCGTCCCGTCATCGTTTACACCGCGTCCCGGGCCGGGCTGCTGCTCGTGACTCTGGGAGTGCTCTATATCCTCGGCCTGCGCGAGCCCCTGGGCCTGCTGATCGTCGCATTCCTGATCAGCGGGGTGGCCAGTTACGTCCTGCTCTCGAAGCAGAGAGACGCGATGAGCGAGCGAATCACTAAGAATCGGGAGTGATCGGCAACGGGAACATGCCGACTCGGGCATGGTACTCGTGACCAAGGCGAGTTGTGTCACTACCAACCAGTAATCCGCCGGGGTGCGCGAGGAATGCCTTGATCCCGATTCCGCGGTCCCGTGTCGGGTTCCATGTCAGGGCCTTGCCGGTGCGCGGATGGATCGCGCCGATCCCCGGCCGCGCCACCGCCCCGGGGCCCGCCGAATCATGGCCGGACGGATTGTCCAGCCAGCGCTGGTGCCCGCCGACGTAGACGGCCGGGCCCGTCGCCGCCACCGCGTACAGCGAGTCACCGCCGGTGTGGTTCACCCACGTCGGCCGCACCGCGGCGTTCCCGGGGCGGGCGGCGGTCTCGAACCGGGCGGCGGTGTCGCACATTTTCGCCTGGCCCCCGGGTCCGCCGGTCGTGACGACGGCGAGATAGCTCCCGTCGGGGGCGAAGTCCAGGCCCCGCACGTAGCTCGGGAAGTCGGCCATGCACCGGCCCCGGTAGGCGTCGGTCCGCCACGGCGCGACCGCGGCCGGTGAGGCGGCGAGGCCCGGGGCGGAGGCGTCCGGCGCGGTGACGGGGCCGGAGACGGTGATCAGGCCGAGCTGGGCCCGCGGCAGGCCGCCGAGGGTGGTGAAGTCGCCGCCGACCGCGAGCCTGCCGCCGCCGAGGGAGATCGCGTGGACCCTGGTCCTGCCTCCCCTGGGCGCGCCCGGCTCGATCGCGAAGGACGGGTCGGCCTCGCCGGTGACGGCGTCGAGCCTGGCCAGTGCCGTACGGGCGGCGGAGCCGACGTGGGTGAAGTCGCCGCCCGCGTAGAGGTGCCGGCCGAGCCTGGCCAGGCTGGTGACCGTGCCGCCGCGGACCTGGGCGCCGAAGCGGGGGACCGGGGAGCCGTCGGAGAGCCTGAGCAGGGCCAGGCCCCGCGTCCGCGCGCCGCCGGTCCTGGTGAACCGCCCGCCCGCGTAGACGGTGCCGTGGACCCCCGCCGCGAGGGCCTGGACCGGCCGGTCGAGGCGCGGCGCGAAGCCGGGCAGGATCCGGCCGGTGGCCAGGTCGTAGGCGAAGAGGTTGGCGCGAGGCAGCACCCTCGCCGCCCCCGCGCCCCCGGCCTCGCGCACCTCGCCGAACGAGCCGCCGACCACCACCGTGCCGCCCACCAGCGCGATGGCGTTGACGATCCCGTCGAGCACGTGGGGGGTGGTGTTCACCGGATCGGCCGAGACGACCCTGCTGTGCTTCGTGGTGCCGGCGGCGGCGATCCCGGGGGGAACCAGGATCAGGACCGCGACCAGCGCGTAAGTGGCTCTGGCAAACATTCGACAATTTTTAGCATGCGCTGGGTAATGGAATGACTACTTTCCGTGGATTATCGGGGCGGGCCTAGGGTGGGAGTCATGACGCGCGCTTCTCTGGACAAGCAGCCGCACGAGGTCGCCGCGATGTTCGATCGCACGGCCAGGCGGTACGACCTTGTCAACGACGTTATCTCCCTGGGCCAGGTCCGACTGTGGCGCAGGGCCGCCGCCGCGGCCGTCGACGCGGGCCCCGGTGAGCTGGTCCTCGACCTCGGCGCGGGCACCGGTACGTCGACCGACGCGTTCACCACCCTGGGCGCCCGCGCGATCGCCTCCGACTTCTCGCTCGGCATGCTGAGCACCGGGGTGCGGCGCAGGGGAGGCTCGGGGATCTCCGGGGGCGGGGTGCGGGGCGTCAGCTTCGTCGCGGGCGACGCGCTGCGGCTGCCCTTCGCCGACGGGGTCTTCGACGCGGTGACGATCTCCACGGCGCTGCGCAACGTGCACGACACGGGGCAGGCGTTGCGGGAGATGCACCGGGTGGCCAGGCCGGGCGCGCGGCTGGTGATCCTGGAGTTCTCGCACCCGACGCCCAGGTCGTTCGACCTCGTATACTCGCAGTACCTGATGAAGCTGATGCCCCAGGCCGCGAAGCTCTTCGGTTCCAATGACGACTCCTACGAATACCTGGCGGAGTCGATCAGGGCCTGGCCGGACCAGGCGGGGTTGGCGAAGATCATTCAGGGAGCGGGCTGGGAACGGGTCGCCTGGCGCAACCTGAGCCTCGGGATCGTGGCCCTGCACCGCGCGTACAAGCCCGCGTAGCGCCCCCCGTGGAAGTTTGGCGACGAGGGCAACACCCGCCTGACACTTTGCCCCGCAAAGGCGTTAGACTTCGGCCCGACAAGTTTGTGAAGCCCTTCACAAAGGAACGAAAGGCCCCTTACCCCGAGGCCCCCACAGCGTGTAGGACAGGACAGGTCCCGTGACCGTGCCAGCCGCCACACAGCGGAAAGTCGCTGAGGCTGACGCCGACGTCATCGTCGTCGGCGCCGGGCCCGCCGGTTCGACAACCGCATTCCACCTCGCGCAGGCCGGGCTCGACGTCCTGCTGCTCGAGAAGACCACCTTCCCCCGCGAGAAGGTCTGCGGCGACGGGCTGACGCCCCGAGCGGTCAAGCAGCTCATCGCGATGGGGATCGACATCGACGCCCCCGGCTGGGTCCGCAACAAGGGCCTGCGCGTGGTCGGCGGCGGGATGCGCTTCGAGCTCGACTGGCCGGAGCTGTCGAGCTTCCCCGACTTCGGCCTGGTGCGCACCCGCCAGGACTTCGACGAGATCCTGGCCGCGAACGCGGTCAAGGCGGGCGTCCGCCTCCTGCAGGGGGTGAACGTCACCGCCCCGGTCCTCGACGACCGCAGCGGGCACATCGTCGGCGTGACCGCCAAGCGCGACGGCGAGGAGGTCACCTACCGCTCCCGGCTGGTGGTCGCCGCCGACGGCAACTCCACCCGCGTCTCCCTGGCGATGGGGCTGCACAAGCGCGAGGACCGCCCGATGGGCGTCGCGGTGCGGACCTACTTCGAGAGCCCCCGCCACGACGACGACTACCTGGAGACCTGGCTGGAGCTGTGGGACGGCGACACCCTGCTGCCCGGCTACGGCTGGATCTTCGGCGTCGGCGACGGCACCTCCAACGTGGGCCTGGGCCTGCTGAACACCAGCGAGTCCTTCAAGGGCATGGACTACCGCGACCTGCTCAAGCGCTGGGTGAAGGGCATGCCCCCCGAGTGGGGCTACGTCGAGGAGAACATGACCACCCCCATCAGGGGCGCCGCGCTGCCGATGGCCTTCAACCGCCAGCCGCACTACACGCGGGGCCTGGTGCTGGTGGGCGACGCCGGCGGGATGATCAACCCGTTCAACGGCGAGGGCATCGCGTACGCCATGGAGACCGGCCACATCGCGGCCGAGACGATCGTCCAGGCGCTCGGCAGGGTCACCCCCGCGCAGCGGGAGCGCGTGCTGCGCGCCTACCCTCAGACGTTGAAGGACGCATACGGTGGTTACTTCACCCTCGGCAGAGGATTCGTGGAGCTGATCGGGCACCGCGGTGTGATGAACTTCGCGACCCGTCACGCGCTGCCGCACCCCCACCTGATGCGGTTCGCGCTCAAGCTCCTTGCTAATCTCACCGACCGGCGGGGCGACGCGTCCGACCGCATCATCAACGCACTCTCGAAGGTGGCGCCACCGGCATGAGAGCGACGAGGGCCCGGCACCTGGAACCTGGGGCGATGATCGCCCTGCCTAGACTTTCGAAATACACCACAACGCAGAGCTACGCGCCGGCGCGCGTGGAGATTGGAGAGGAGGCGTAGCGATGGAGTTGTACGCACCCATCCTGGTGCTCGCCGTTCTCGCGGCGGGATTCGCGATCTTCTCGGTGACGATCGCCCCCTTCACCGGTCCCAAGCGCTGGAACCGCGCGAAACTCGACGCCTACGAGTGCGGGATCGAGCCGACGCCCCAGCCCGTGGGCGGAGGCCGCTTCCCGCTGAAGTACATGGTCACCGCGATGCTGTTCATCGTGTTCGACATCGAGATCATCTTCCTCTACCCGTGGGCGGTCGCGTTCGACCAGCTCGGGATGTTCGGGTTGGTCGAGATGCTGCTGTTCATCGTCACCGTGCTCGTGGCCTACGCGTACGTGTGGCGCCGCAAGGGTCTGGACTGGGACTAGATATGGGTCTTGAAGAGAAACTTCCGAGCGGGTTCATGCTCAGCACGGTCGAGCAGGTCGCGGGCTGGGCGCGCAAGAACTCCGTCTGGCCGGCGACGTTCGGCCTCGCCTGCTGTGCCATCGAGCTGATGTCCACCGGCGGTCCCAAGCACGACCTGGCGCGCTTCGGCATGGAGCGCGCGTCGGCGTCTCCGCGCCAGGCCGACCTGATGATCGTCGCGGGGCGGCTGTCGCAGAAGATGGCCCCGGTGCTGCGCCAGATCTACGACCAGATGGCCGAGCCCAAGTGGGTCATCGCGATGGGCGTGTGCGCCTCCAGCGGCGGCATGTTCAACAACTACGCGATCGTCCAGGGCGTCGACCACGTCGTCCCCGTCGACATCTATCTTCCCGGCTGCCCGCCGCGGCCCGAGATGCTCATCGACGCGATCGTCAAGCTGCACGACAAGATCCAGAACACGAAGTTCGGCGCGCACCGTGCCAAGCAGATCGACGAGCTCGAGCTGCAGGCCCTGCGGACGCTGCCGCTGATCGACCAGGGGACCGCCAAATGACGAGCGAACCCGCCGACAACCTCCCGAAGGTGCCGGAGGAGCCGGTCGCGCACCTGGGCATGTTCGGCGCCTCGGGCACCGGCGACACCTCCGGCTACGGCCGCCTCGTCGTGCGGCGCAAGCCCGAGCTGTCCAGCGCCCGCCCGTACGGCGGCTACTTCGACACCGTCGCCGACGAGCTGGAGCGCGCCCTCGGCGGCGATCTCGGCGACGCCGTCGAGCGCGTGGTGGTCGACCGCGGCGAGCTCACCTTCCACGTCAGGCGCGAGCGCCTGCTCGACGTGGTCAGGGTCCTGCGCGACGACCCCGCCCTGCGCTTCGAGCTCTCGCTCGGCGTCTCCGGCGTGCACTATCCCCACCTGGCGGGCCAGGAGCTGCACGCGGTGATCCACCTGTGCTCGATCACCCACAACCGCCGCCTGCGCGTCGAGGTCTCCTGCCCCGACGACGACCGGCACATCCCCTCCACGGTCTCGGTCTACCCGACGCACGACTGGCACGAGCGCGAGACCTGGGACTTCTTCGGCATCGTCTTCGACGGGCACCCCGCGCTGACCCGCATCATGATGCCCGACGACTGGGACGGTCACCCCCAGCGCAAGGACTACCCGCTCGGCGGCATCCCGGTCGAGTACCGCGGGGCCGAGATCCCCGCGCCGGACCAGAGGAGGTCCTACACATGAGCGTCCCCTACCAGGAGACGAAGGAGACCATCGGGTCCCCGTACGACGACCCGTACGACGAGGCCACCGAGGGCAAGGTCTACACCGTCTCGGGCAACGACTGGACCGAGCTCGTCGAGACCCTCTCCGGCCAGCAGGACCAGCAGCTCGTCATCAACATGGGCCCGCAGCACCCGTCCACGCACGGCGTGCTCCGCCTGGTCCTGAACCTCGACGGCGAGACGGTCACCGAGGCCCGCACGGTCATCGGCTACCTGCACACCGGCATCGAGAAGAACCTCGAGTACCGGACGTGGACCCAGGGCACGACGTTCGTCACCCGGATGGACTACCTGGCGCCGATCTTCAACGAGACCGCCTACTGCATGGGCGTCGAGCGGCTGCTGGGCATCACCGACCGGATCCCCGAGCGGGCCCAGGCCATCCGCGTGATGATGATGGAGCTCACCCGGATCTCCTCGCACATGGTGGCGATCGGCACCTTCGGCATGGAGCTGGGCGCGACCACGCCGTTCCTCTTCGGGTCCCGCGAGCGCGAGATGGTGCTCGACGTGATGGAGTACATCACCGGTCTGCGGATGAACATGGCCTACGTCCGGCCGGGCGGCGTCTCCGTCGACCTGCCCGCGGGGGCCGTCGACAAGGTCGGCGAGCTGCTCAAGGTCATGCCGGGGCGCATCAAGGACATGCGCAAGATGCTCGACGCGAACCCCGTCTACCTGGCCCGCACCAAGGACGTCGCCTACCTCGACCTCACCGGCTGCATGGCGCTGGGCGTCACCGGCCCGATGCTGCGGGCCGCCGGCCTGCCCTGGGACCTGCGCAAGTCGCAGCCCTACTGCGGCTACGAGACCTACGAGTTCGACGTCCCCACGGAGAAGACCGCCGACGTCTACGGCCGCTACCTGGTACGGGTCGCCGAGATGGAGGAGTCGCTCAAGATCATCGAGCAGGCGCTCGACCGCCTCTCCGGGCCGCTCAAGAACGACCGCGTGATGGTCGACGACAAGAAGATCGGCTGGCCCGCGCAGCTCGCGCTCGGCCCCGACGGCCTGGGCAACTCGCCCGACCACATCGCGCACATCATGAGCGGCTCCATGGAGGCGCTGATCCACCACTTCAAGCTGGTGACCGAGGGTTTCCGGGTCCCGGCGGGGCAGGCGTACGCCTCGGTCGAGTCGCCCCGCGGCGAGCTCGGCGCCCACGTGGTCAGCGACGGCGGGACGCGCCCCTACCGCGTACACTTCCGCGACCCGTCCTTCACGAACCTGCAGGCCATGCCCGCGACGTGCGAGGGCGGCGCGGTCGCCGACGTCATCTCGGCGGTGGCCTCGATCGACCCGGTGATGGGAGGTGTCGACCGATGAGCTCCAGCAAGGGCCCGGCCGGCCAGTCGGCGAACGCCGCGGACGAGAAGGTCGACGCGAGCACGGGCACCGGCCTGACGGGCGAGAGCGCCCTCGGGACAAGCACCGCCCTGGGCGGTGAGCCCTCGAACGAGGAGGTGAGCGCGACCGTGACCAAGGGGTACGCGCCGGAGGTGCGCGAGCGCCTGGAGCGCGACGCCAAGGAGATCATCGGCCGCTACCCGAAGCCGCGGTCGGCCCTGCTGCCCCTGCTGCACCTGGTGCAGTCGGAGGACGGCTACGTCTCCGACGACGGCCACGAGTTCTGCGCCGAGATGCTCGGCCTGAGCAAGGCCGAGGTCGTGGGCGTCTCCACCTTCTACACGATGTACAAGCGCAGGCCGATTGGTCAGTACCACGTGGGCGTGTGCATCAACACGCTCTGCGCGGTCATGGGCGGCGACCAGATCTGGGACGAGCTGTCGGAGCACGCCGGCATCGGCCACGACGAGACGACCCCCGACGGCAAGGTCTCGCTGGAGCGGCTGGAGTGCAACGCCGCCTGCGACTTCGCCCCGGTGATGATGGTCAACTGGGAGTTCTTCGACAACCAGACCCCGGCCTCGGCCAAGCAGCTCGTCGACGACCTCAGGGACGGCAAGGAGCTCTCCCCGACCCGGGGACCGAAGAAGCTCTGCACGTTCAAGGAGGCCTCGCGGGTGCTCGCGGGCCTGCCCGACGGCCTGGCCGGCGACGGCCCCTCGGCGAACGGCGCCTCCCTGGAGGGCCTGAAGATCGCCAAGGCCAAGGGATGGAAGGCTCCGGAGGCGTGAGCGTGCCACGGAGCGGAGCCACCACGAGCGGGCGCGCCGGCCAGACCGGCGCGTGCGGGTGTAACGAGCGTGCCGGCAGGCACGGCGCGGCCTCGTCACGGAGCGACGGGCTGCCAGGCGAGGAGACGAAGTGACCACTCTCACCCCGGTTCTGACCGCGAACTGGGACCAGCCCAACTCCTTCACCCTGGAGGGCTACGGCGACTACTCGGCGGCCAAGAAGGCGCTGGGCATGGACCCCGACGCCGTCATCCAGGCCGTCAAGGACTCCGGCCTGCGCGGGCGCGGCGGCGCGGGCTTCCCCACCGGCATGAAGTGGGGCTTCATCCCCCAGGGGGACGGCAAGCCGCACTATCTGGTGGTCAACGCCGACGAGTCCGAGCCCGGCACGTGCAAGGACATCCCGCTGATGATGGCGAACCCGCACTCGCTGATCGAGGGCGTCATCATCACCGCGTACGCGATCAGGGCCAACCACGCCTTCATCTACGTGCGCGGCGAGGTGCTGCACGTCGTGCGCCGCCTGCAGGCGGCCGTGGCCGAGGCGTACGCCAAGGGCTTCCTCGGCACCGGCCTGTTCGGCTCCGGCTTCGACCTGGAGCTGGTCGTGCACAGCGGGGCGGGCGCCTACATCTGTGGCGAGGAGACGGCGCTGCTCGACTCGCTGGAGGGCTATCGCGGCCAACCTCGGCTCAAGCCCCCCTTCCCCGCCGTGGCGGGCCTGTACGCCTCGCCGACCGTCGTCAACAACGTCGAGTCGGTCGCGAGTGTTCCCTCCATCATCGCCAACGGCGCCGACTGGTTCGCCGGGATGGGCACCGAGAAGTCCAAGGGCTTCGGCATCTTCTCGCTGAGCGGCCACGTGACCAGGCCCGGCCAGTACGAGGCCCCGCTCGGCATCACGCTGCGCGAGCTGCTGGAGATGTCCGGCGGCATCCGCGAGGGCCACCGGCTCAAGTTCTGGACCCCCGGCGGGTCGAGCACCCCGATCTTCACCGACGAGCACCTCGACGTCCCGCTGGACTTCGAGTCCGTCGGCGCGAAGGGCTCGATGCTCGGCACCCGGGCCCTGCAGATCTTCGACGAGACCACCTGCGTGGTGCGCGCGGTGCTCCGCTGGACGGAGTTCTACGCGCACGAGTCGTGCGGCAAGTGCACCCCCTGCCGGGAGGGCACCTTCTGGCTCAAGCAGGTGCTCAAGCGGCTGGAGAAGGGCCAGGGCACCGAAGAGGACCTGACCACGATCACCGACATCGCCGACAACATCCTGGGACGCTCGTTCTGCGCCCTGGGCGACGGGGCCACCAGCCCCATCCACTCGTCGGTGAAGCACTTCCGCGACGAATACCTCAAGCACTTCGAGATCGGCGGCTGCCCGTTCGATCACGCCCCGTCCACGGTGTGGGGTGCCCAGTGAGCGCGCGGACCCCGGCAACCGGCAAGCACACCGGCAAGCACAGCACCGTCTCGGTCATGAGGCCGACGGAGGAGACGCCATGACCGTCGAAGCCACCACCCCGGCGCAGCAGGTGCCGGTGAACCTGGTCACCGTCACCATCGACGGCTTCCAGGTGAGCGTCCCGAAGGGCACTCTGATCATCCGGGCGGCCGAGCTGCTCGGCATCCAGATCCCCCGGTTCTGCGACCACCCGCTGCTGGAGCCGGCCGCCAACTGCCGCCAGTGCCTGGTGGACATCCCCGACGCCGGCAACGGCCGGGGCTTCCCCAAGCCGCAGCCCTCCTGCGCGATCGAGGTCGCCGAGGGCATGGTCGTGCAGACCCAGCTCACCTCCCCGGTCGCCGAGAAGGCGCAGCGCGGCGTGATGGAGCTGCTGCTCCTGAACCACCCGCTCGACTGCCCGGTCTGCGACAAGGGCGGCGAGTGCCCGCTGCAGAACCAGGCGATGTCCAACGGCCAGGGCGAGAGCCGCTTCGTGGAGAAGAAGCGGACCTTCGAGAAGCCGGTCGCGCTCTCCTCCGAGGTGCTGCTCGACCGCGAGCGCTGCGTCCAGTGCGCGCGCTGCATCCGCTTCTCCGACGAGATCGCCGGAGACCCGCTCATCGACTTCTTCGAGCGCGGGGCCAAGGAGCAGGTCGCCACCGCCGACGGGCGCCCGTTCGAGTCCTACTTCTCCGGCAACACCGTGCAGATCTGCCCGGTGGGCGCGCTCACCGGCGCCGCGTACCGCTTCCAGGCCCGCCCGTTCGACCTGGTCTCCACGCCCAGCGCCTGCGAGCACTGCGCGAGCGGCTGCTCCCTGCGCACCGACCACCGGCGCGGCAAGGTCACCCGCCGCCTGGCCGGGGACGACCCCGAGGTCAACGAGGAGTGGAACTGCGACAAGGGCCGCTGGGCCTTCACCTACGCGACCCAGCCGGACCGGCTCAAGACCCCCCTCGTCCGTGACGAGGAGGGACGCCTCGTCCCGGCCTCCTGGCCCGAGGCGTTCGCCGCCGCGGCCAAGGGCCTGTCCGCCGCCCGCGGGCGCGCGGGCGTGCTCGTCGGCGGTCGCGTCACCGTCGAGGAGGCGTACGGGTACGCGAAGTTCGCCCGGATCGCCCTCGGCACGAACGACATCGACTTCCGCGCCAGGCCGCACTCCGAGGAGGAGGCGCTGTTCCTGGCGCACGCGGTCGCGGGCAAGGGCATCGAGGTCCGCTACGCCGACCTGGAGAAGGCGCCCGCGGTGCTCCTGGCGGGCTTCGAGCCCGACGAGGAGTCGCCGATCGTCTTCCTGCGCCTGCGCAAGGCCTGGCGCAAGAAGGGCCTGAAGGTCTTCTCGGTCGCGCCGTTCGCCGGCCCCGGGCTCGCCAAGATGGGCGGCACCCTGATCCCGGCGGTGCCGGGCACGGAGACCGCCGTCCTGGACGACCTGGCCGCCGTCGACGCCCTCGCCGCCGAGGCGGTCAGGCAGCCGGGCGCGATCATCCTGGCCGGTGAGCGGCTCGCCACCGTGCCGGGCGCGCTGTCGTCGCTGCTGCGCCTCGCCGACACCACCGGCGCCCGCCTCGCCTGGATCCCGCGCCGCGCCGGTGAGCGCGGGGCCGTCGAGGCCGGGGCGCTGCCGAACCTGCTGCCGATCGGCCGCCCGGTCGGCGACGAGACCGCCCGCGCCGAGGTGGCCAGGGCGTGGGACGTCGCCTCGCTCCCCGAGGGCGAGGGCCGCGACACCACCGCCATGCTGGCGGCGGCGCTCGACGGCGAGCTCGACGCCCTCGTCATCGCGGGTGTCGACCCCTACGACCTGCCCGCCCCGCAGGCCGCGCTGCTCGCCCTGGAGAACACCCCGTTCATCGTGAGCCTGGAGCAGCGCGCCAGCGCGGTCACCGACCGCGCCGACGTGGTGCTCCCCGTCGCCGTGGTGGCCGAGAAGTCGGGCACCTTCGTCGACTGGGAGGGACGCGGCCGGACCTTCGAGACGGCGCTCCCGGTTCCGGGGATCATGAGCGACCTGCGGGTCGTCTCCTCGATCGCCGACGCGATGGACGTGCACCTGGGCCTGCCCGACCCCGAGGCCGCGCGCCGCGAGCTCGGCGCGATCGGCGCCTGGCGTGGCACGCGAGCCGCCGCCCCCGACGCGGCCGGCCGCGACGCCGCCAGGCCGGGAGCCGGGGAGGCCGTGCTGGCCAGCTGGCACCTGATGCTCGACGACGGCCGCCTGCAGGCCGGGGAGCCGTACCTGGCGGGCACCGCCCGTCCGGCCGTGGCGCTGGTGTCGGAGTCCACCGCGGCCGAGAACGGCCTGGCCGAGGGCGGCGAGATCGTCGTGAGCACCGAGCGCGGCTCGCTCGCCCTGCCGGTGCGGATCGCCGACCTGCCCGACCGGGTGGTGTGGCTGCCCGCCAACTCCGCGGGCCGTTCGGTCACCCGGGACCTGCGCGCCGTCGCCGGTGACGTGGTCGGGATCGGCGCCTCCTCCGGGAGCGCCGCGTCCGCCGCCGTCGCGCCCGTCGCCGCCGCCCCGGTCACGCCGGGACCGGCGAGCACCGTCGCGGGTGCCGTCACGAGCACGGCCACCGGCACCGGGTCCGACGAGCGTGCCACCGGCACGACGGCCGGCGAGGCACGTGCCGCCGGCGAAGCCAACGAGGAGCGGTAATGAATGCCCGGACTCTTCTAGCGGCCGATCCGAACTTCCCGGGCCTCGCCGACTTCGGCAAGGACCCGCTCTGGATCAGCATCATCAAGGCCGCCGTCATCTTCATCGTCCTGATGCTGGGCGTGCTGTTCGGCGTGTGGTTCGAGCGCAAGCTCATCTCCCGCATGCAGAACCGGTACGGCCCCAACCGGGCGGGCAAGTTCGGGTTGCTCCAGTCGGTGGCCGACGGCCTCAAGATGGGGCTGAAGGAAGACCTGATGCCCCGGACCGTCGACAAGGTGATCTACTTCATCGCCCCGGTGGTCCTGGCGGTCCCGGCCTTCCTCGCCTTCTCCGTCATCCCGATGGGCCCGATGGTCTCGATGTTCGGGGTCCAGACGCCGCTGCAGCTCACCGACCTGCCGGTCGCGGTGCTGCTGGTGCTGGCGATGGCCTCGATCGGCGTGTACGGCATCGTGCTGGCCGGCTGGGGCTCGCGCTCCCCCTACTCGGTGCTCGGCGGCCTGCGGGCCAGCGCCCAGGTGGTCTCGTACGAGATCGCGATGGGCCTGTCGTTCGTCGGGGTCTTCCTGTTCGCCGGGACCCTCTCCACCTCGGAGATCGTCGCGGCGCAGGCCAACGGCGGGGTGGTCACGCTGGGCGGGCTGCAGATCACGATGCCCTCCTGGTACATGATCCTGCTGATCCCGTCCTTCCTGATCTACATCATCACGATGCTGGGCGAGACCAACCGGGTCCCCTTCGACCTGCCCGAGGGCGAGGGCGAGCTGGTCGGCGGCTTCCAGACCGAATACTCCAACTCGTTGAAGTTCGCGGTCATCATGCTCGCCGAGTACGTCAACGTCTTCGTGGTCTCCGCGGTCTCCATCACCCTGTTCATGGGCGGCTGGCAGGCCCCGTGGCCCATCTCCGTCTGGGACGGGGCCAACACCGGCTGGTGGCCGCTGCTGTGGTTCTTCATCAAGATGGTGCTGGTCTTCTCCTTCTTCGTCTGGTGCCGCGCCTCGCTGCCGCGCGTCAGGTACGACCAGCTGATGGCCCTCGGCTGGAAGATCCTCATCCCGGTCAACCTGGCCTGGATCATGCTCGTGGCCACGGTCAGGGCTCTCCAGATGGAGAGCGCCGACCGGTCGCTGGTGCTCATCCTGGCCGCGGTCGTGGTGATCGGCTGCTTCGGGATCTGGTGGCGCTTCGACAGCGTGCTGCAGAGGCGCAAGGAGGAAAGGGCCGCCCAGGTCCAGGCCGAGTTCGAGCAACTCCAAGCCGAGCCGTCCGCCGGTGGCTTCCCGGTGCCGCCGCTCGACCTGCCGCACTACCACGGTGTAGCGCGCAAGGAGGTTCCCAGTGGGAGCAACTGATTGGCTGAACCCCATCAAGGGGTTCGGCGTGACCTTCCACACGATGTTCAAGAAGGTCGAGACGGTCAACTACCCCGAGGAACAGCGGCCCACGGCCCCGCGCTTCCACGGCCGGCACCAGCTCAACCGCTGGCCCGACGGCCTGGAGAAGTGCGTCGGCTGCGAGCTGTGCGCCTGGGCCTGCCCGGCCGACGCGATCTTCGTCGAGGGCGCGGACAACACCGACGAGGAGCGGTTCTCGCCCGGTGAGCGCTACGGGCGCACCTACCAGATCAACTATCTGCGGTGCATCCTGTGCGGCCTGTGCATCGAGGCGTGCCCGACACGGGCGCTCACGATGACCAACGAGTACGACCTCGCCGACAGCAGCCGTGAGAGTCTCATCTACACCAAGGAGATGCTGCTCGCGCCGCTCGGCCCCGGCATGGAGGTCCCGCCGCACCCGATGCGTCTCGGCGAGACCGAAGAGGACTACTACCGGCTGGGACGCAACAATGGGTGAGACCATCACGTTCTGGGTTCTGGCGGTCGTCTCGGTGGGGGCGGCCCTCGGGCTCGTCTTCAGCCGCAAGGCGGTCTACTCGGCGCTGATGCTGGGCGTCGTCATGCTGTCGCTGGCCGTGCTGTACGCCGTCCAGGACGCCCCCTTCCTCGCCGCGGTGCAGATCATCGTCTACACCGGCGCGGTCATGATGCTCTTCCTGTTCGTCTTGATGCTCGTCGGCGTCGACTCCGCCGACTCGCTGGTCGAGACGATCAGGGGACAGCGTCTGTGGGCGTCCGTCGCGGGCCTGTCCTTCGCGGCGCTGCTCGCCCTGGGCGTCGGCAACGTGGCCTTCGCCGCGCCCACCGGCCTCACCGAGGCCGCGAAGGTCGCGGGCGGCAACGTGCCCTCCCTGGCGCAGCTCATCTTCACCAGGTACGTCTTCGCCTTCGAGGTCACCTCGGCGCTGCTGATCACCGCCGCGCTCGGCGCGATGGTGCTGGCGCACCGCGAGCGCGTCCGGCCCAAGGCCACCCAGCGCGACCTGTCCCGCGCCCGCTTCACCGGCCCGCAGCCCTCGCCGCTGCCGGGGCCCGGCACCTACGCGCTGCACAACGCGATCGACATGCCCGCCCTGCTGCCCGACGGCACGGTCGCGGAGAAGTCCATCAACCGGGTGCTCGCCAGGCACGAGATCGAGGACGGCTTCGCGCCGACCGACCCGGCGAAGGCGGCGCTCATCAAGCAGGTCCTGGAGAGGGACGCGGCGCAGGGCCGCGGCTCCGACCCGGACGACGAGCCCGTCCATGTGAGGGACGCGGCACTCCAGCAGGAGGACGGCAAGTGACCACTCACTACCTGGTGCTCTCCGCGCTGCTGTTCGCGATCGGCGCCGTCGGTGTGCTGGTGCGGCGCAACGCGATCGTGGTGTTCATGTGCGTGGAGCTCATGCTCAACGCCTGCAACCTCGCGTTCGTCACCTTCGCCAGGCAGCAGGGCAACCTGGACGGCCAGATCATCGCGTTCTTCGTGATGGTGGTGGCCGCGGCCGAGGTCGTGATCGGCCTCGCCATCATCGTGATGATCTTCCGAACCCGCAGGTCCGCGTCGGTGGACGACGCCAACCTGCTGAAGTACTAAGAGGTGGCCGTGGAACCCGCTGAGATCATCCAGCATTCCGGGGGCGTGATCGGAGTCTCCTGGCTCATGATCGCACTCCCGTTGCTCGGCGCCGCGGTCCTGCTGCTGGGCGGGCGCCGCACCGACCGCTGGGGTCACCTCCTCGGTGTCGCGATGTCCCTGGGCGCCTTCGTGGTGGCGGTCGTCGCCTTCGCCGAGATCCTCGGCCTGCCCGACGCCCAGCGCCGGCAGGGTGTCGCGCTCTACCAGTTCATCCCCGGCGTCGCCGACATGGGGCTGCTGATCGACCCGCTGTCGATCAGCTTCGCCCTGCTGATCACCGGTGTGGGATCCCTGATCCACATCTACTCGATCGGCTACATGTCGCACGACACCGACCGGCGCAGGTTCTTCGCGTACCTGAACCTGTTCGTCGCGGCGATGCTCCTGCTGGTGCTGGCCGACAACTACGTCGCCCTGTTCATCGGCTGGGAGGGCGTGGGCCTGGCCTCGTACCTGCTCATCGGGTTCTGGCAGTTCAAGCCCTCGGCGGCGGCCGCGGCGAAGAAGGCCTTCATCGTCAACCGCGTCGGCGACTTCGGCCTGCTGATCGCGATCTTCACGGTCTTCACGACGTTCGGCACGGTCGCCTTCGGTGACCTGACCGGCGAGACCGTGAGCGGGGCGATCCAGTCCGGCGGCGCCTCGCAGGGCACGATCACCGCGATCGGCCTGCTGCTGCTCCTGGGCGCCTGCGGCAAGTCGGCCCAGCTGCCGCTGCAGTCGTGGCTGCTGGACGCGATGGAGGGCCCGACCCCGGTCTCGGCCCTCATCCACGCGGCGACCATGGTCACCGCGGGCGTCTACCTGGTCGTCCGCTCGGGCGCGTTCTTCGAGGCCGCCCCGGCCGCGCAGCTCGTCGTGACGATCGTCGGCGTGGCCACGCTGCTCGCCGGTGCGATCATCGGTTGCGCCAAGGACGACATCAAGAAGGGCCTCGCGGGCTCGACGATGTCGCAGATCGGCTACATGATGCTCGGCGCGGGCCTCGGCCCGGTCGGCTACGCCTTCGCCATCGCGCACCTGATCGGGCACGGCTTCTTCAAGGCCAACATGTTCCTCGGGGCGGGCTCGGTCATGCACGCCATGAACGACGAGGTCGACATGCGCAAGTACGGCGGGCTGTTCTCGGTGATGAAGGTCACCGCGGCCACCTTCATCGTCGGCTACCTCGCGATCATCGGCTTCCCGCTGCTGTCCGGTTACTTCACCAAGGACGGCATCATCGAGACGGCCATGGAGCACAACCAGATCCTGGGCTGGCTCGCGGTCCTGGGTGCCGGAATCACCGGCTTCTACATGTCGCGGATGGTCTTCATGACCTTCTTCGGCAAGAAGCGCTGGGCCGACGACGCGCACCCGCACGAGTCGCCCTCGGTGATGACCGTGCCGCTGATCCTGCTCTCGATCGGCTCGATCGGCCTGGGCGCCTTCCTGGTCCTGGACAACCGGTTCATGAGGTTCCTCGCCCCGGCGGTCGGCCTGCCCGAGGAGCTCCCGGGCTTCCACCCCTTCAGCGTCCCCGGCCTGACCACGCTCGCGCTGGTCGCCGTCGGCGTCGTCCTCGCCTGGTTCCGCTACGGTGCCGCCGAGGTGCCCCGGGTCGCCCCGCGCGGCTCGTTCGTCACCACCTTCGCCCGCCGTGACCTGTACGGCGACGCGCTGAACGAGGCGCTGTTCATGCGCCCCGGCCAGTGGCTGGCCCGCATCGCGGTGTTCTTCGACAACCGCGGCATCGACGGCCTGGTCAACGGCCTGGCGGCGGGGATCGGCGGGACCTCCGGGCGGCTGCGCCGCATCCAGACCGGCTACGTGCGGTCCTACGCGTTGTCCATCCTCTTCGGTGCCGCCGTGGTCGTTGGCGCGCTGCTCTACGTAGGGAACATGTGATGCCCTGGCTCTCGACCCTGATGGCCGTGCCCGTTCTGGGCGCGGTGGGTGTCTCCCTTGTCAAGAGTGACAAGCTCGCCAAGCAGCTGGCCCTCGCGGTCTCGCTGGTCGTGCTCGCGCTGACCGTCGTGCTCGCGGTCCGGTTCCAGCCGGCCTCCGAGACGCGCTTCCAGTTCGCCGAGGTCTACGACTGGATCCCGCGCTTCGGCGTCCACTACGGCGTCGGCGTCGACGGCATCGCCCTGGTGCTGATCGCGCTGTCGGCGGTGCTCGTGCCGATCGTGATCCTCGCGTCCTGGCACGACGCCGACGGCCCCGGCGGTGACGCCCGCCTGGGCGAGGCCTCGCCCAAGCTGGTCGCGACCCCGCCCAAGCGGTCGGTGAAGACCTACTTCGCGCTGCTGCTGGTGCTGGAAGCGATGATGATCGGCGTCTTCGCGGCGACCGACGTCTTCCTCTTCTACGTCTTCTTCGAAGCCATGCTCATCCCGATGTACTTCATGATCGGGTCGTACGGCGGGGCGCAGCGGTCCTACGCGGCCGTGAAGTTCCTGCTGTACTCGCTGTTCGGCGGCCTGCTCATGCTGGTCGCGGTGATCGCGCTCTACGTGGTCGCCGGGAAGAACACCTTCATGTTCCCCGAGCTCATCGCGGCCGTCCAGGACCCGACGACGCAGAAGTGGCTCTTCGCGGGCTTCTTCATCGCGTTCGCGGTGAAGGCGCCGCTGTGGCCGTTCCACACCTGGCTGCCCGACGCCGCCGCGCAGGCCCCGGCCGGCGCCGCGGTGCTGCTGGTGGGCGTGCTGGACAAGGTCGGCACGTACGGGATGCTGCGCTTCTGCCTGGAGCTGTTCCCCGAGGCGTCGAAGTTCTTCACCCCGCTGGTGATCGTGCTCGCGGTCGTGGGCATCGTCTACGGCGCGATCGTGGCCATCGGCCAGACCGACATGAAGCGCCTGATCGCCTACACCTCGATCTCGCACTTCGGCTTCATCGCGCTGGGCGTCTTCGCGATGACCACGAACGCGGGCGCGGGCGCCACCCTCTACATGGTCAACCACGGCTTCTCGACCGGCGCGCTGTTCCTGATCGCCGGGTTCCTGATCTACCGCCGGGGGTCCAGCCGGATCGCCGACTACGGGGGCGTGCAGAAGGTCGCCCCGCTGCTCGCGGGCACCTTCCTGATCGCGGGCCTGTCCGGGCTCTCCCTGCCGGGCCTGTCCACGTTCGTCAGCGAGTTCATGGTGCTGCTCGGCACCTACCAGCGCTACCCGGTCCCGGCGATCATCGCGACGAGCGGCGTCGTCCTGGCGGCCGTCTACATCCTGTGGATGTACCAGCGCATGATGACCGGCGCCCCGAAGGAACCGGCGTACGCCGTGCCCGGTTCCCCCGGGGAGGCGGCGCACGTGCTGCCCGGGGCCCCGAAGGAGCCCGTCTCCTCCGAGGAACCTGTGGAGCCCGTCGCCTCGAAGAAGCCGGCGCTGAGCCTGCCCGACCTCAACCTGCGCGAGATATTCGTGGTGGCCCCGCTGGTCGCGGTCCTCCTCGTCCTGGGCTTCTACCCCAAGCCGGTGCTCGACGTGATCAACCCGGCGGTGGACAAGACGCTCAGCAGTATCAACCTCGAACAGCCCAAACCCGCCGTGGCGGACCAGAAGGGGGCCGGGCAGTGAACGACGCCATCATCCAACCCCCGACAATCGAGTACGCGCTGCTCTCGCCGATGCTGCTCGTGTTCGGCGCGGCCATCGTCGGCGTGCTGGTCGAGGCGTTCGCGCCCCGCTACCTGCGCAAGTCGATCCACATGCCGCTCACGCTGCTGGCCCTGGTCGGCGCGTTCCTGATGACCGTGCTCAACGCGGTCAACGGCCTGCCGGACGCCCCGGCGGCGATGGGTTCGGTCGCGGTCGACGGCCCCTCCCTGTTCATCTGGGGCATCATCCTCGTGCTCGCCCTGGTCAGCACGCTCCTGATCAACGACGAGGAGCAGTTCGTCGCGCAGGCGGCGGCGGTGCCGGGAAGCCCCGACGAGGAGGAGGCGATCCTCAGCGGGTACGCCCAGACCGAGGTCTACCCGCTGCTGCTGTTCTCGGTCGGCGGCATGCTGCTCTTCGCCTCGGCCAACGACCTGCTGATCATGTTCGTCGGCCTCGAGGTCATGTCCCTGCCGCTGTACCTGCTCTGCGGCCTGGCCCGCCGTCGCCGCCTGCTCTCGCAGGAGGCCTCGGTCAAGTACTTCCTGCTCGGCGCGTTCTCCTCGGCCTTCTTCCTGTACGGGATGGCCCTGATCTACGGTTACGCCGGGTCGGTGGACCTGCGGGCCATCAGCGCCTCGCTCAGCGCGGTCAGCGGCCAGGAGACCCTGCTGCTGATCGGCACCGCGATGCTCGGCATCGGCCTGCTCTTCAAGATCGGAGCCGCGCCGTTCCAGGCGTGGAAGCCTGACGTCTACCAGGGCGCGCCCACCGCGGTCACCGCCCTGATGGCCTCCACCGTGCTCGTCGCGGCCTTCGGCGCCGTCCTCAGGGTCTTTTGGGTGGCTCTGGGCGGGCTTGAGTGGAACTGGAAGCCGGTCATGTGGGGCGTCGCGATCCTGACGATGATCGTCGGCGCGATCCTGGCCATCACCCAGACCGAGATCAAGCGCATGCTCGCCTACTCCTCGATCGCGCACGCGGGCTTCCTGCTCACCGGCATCGTCGCGGTCGGCGCCGCCGAGCAGAACGCCCAGGCCCTGTCGGCGATCCTGTTCTACCTGGCCGCGTACGGCTTCACCACGGTCGGCGCCTTCGCGGTCGTCACCATGGTCCGCGACGCGGGAGGCGAGGCCGGGCACCTGTCCCGGTGGGCCGGTCTGGGCAAGCGCTCCCCGGTCCTGGCGGGCATCTTCGCCTTCTTCCTGCTCGCCTTCGCCGGCATCCCGCTCACGAGCGGTTTCTTCGGCAAGTACGCCGTCTTCTCGGCGGCCGTCGCCGGGGACGCCCTGCCGCTCGTCGTCGTGGGTGTGGTCAGTTCGGCGATCGCGGCGTTCTTCTACGTCCGCGTCATCGTGCTGATGTTCTTCAGCGAGCCCGCCGCCGACGGGCCGTCCATCGCGGCTCCCACGGTGGGCACCTCGGCTGTGGTCGCCCTCGCGGCAGCGGCTACGGTAGTGCTGGGGATTTTCCCGCAGCCGGTGCTCGATCTCGCGGATCAGGCTGCGTCCGCGTTGTTCATTCGCTAAAGGAGTAACGTTTCATGGCTGCGCCACCGGTTGTTGATCTTCCGTTCGTCGACGAGCGGCTGGCGCAGGACATCGCTACCGGACTGGCAGAGGTCGAGAAGCTGCTGCGGTCCTCGGTGCAGAGCGACGACGCCTTCGTCACGGAGGCGTCCAAGCACCTCATCGAGGCCGGCGGCAAGAGGTTCCGGGCCATGCTGGCCCTGCTCGCCGCCCAGTTCGGCTCCCCGGAGGCCGCCGGTGTGGTGCCCGGGGCCGTGGTGATCGAGCTGACCCACCTGGCGACGCTCTACCACGACGACGTGATGGACGAGGCCCCGGTCCGCCGGGGCTCCCAGTCGGCGAACGCCCGCTGGGACAACACCGTGGCCATCCTGACCGGCGACTACCTGTTCGCCCAGGCGTCGGAGATCCTCGCGGACCTCGGCGCCGACATCATCAGGATCCAGGCCCAGACGTTCTCCCGCCTGGTACGCGGCCAGATCCGCGAGACCATCGGCCCCCGCCCCGGCGACGACCCGGTGGCCCACTACATCGGGGTGCTGGCCGACAAGACCGGTTCGCTGATCGCCACCTCCGGCCGGTTCGGCGCCATGCTCAGCGGCGCCTCGCCCGAGGTGGTCGAGCGGCTGACCCGGGCCTGCGAGGCGATCGGGGTCGCGTGGCAGCTCAGTGACGACCTGCTGGACGTCGCCGCCGAGACGGTCGAGTCGGGCAAGACCCCCGGAACCGACCTGCGCGAGGGCATCCGGACCCTGCCGGTCCTCTACGTCCTCGCCTCCGACGCCCCCGAAGGCGCCCGCCTGCGCGAGCTGCTCGCCGGTCCGGTGGCGGAGGAGGACGTCGAGGAGACCCTGGGCCTGCTCCGCGCCGACCCGGCCATGGAGCGCGCCCGCGCCGAGCTGCTCGCCTGGGCCGGCCGCGCCCGCGAGGACCTGGCCAGCCTCCCCGACATCCCGGCCCGCACCGCCTACCTGGCTTTGTGCGACTACGTGGTGGAGCGGTCCGGCTGACCGCTGCTCGTTGACCGCTGGGGGCCCGGTGGTGTGCGGGTCCGGCTCGCCTGATGGGGGCGCACGCGCGGCGGGGCTTCGTGGTCCGGGTCCGGTTCGCGTGGTGGGGCGTTCGGTTGACCGCTGGGGTGCTCGGCGGTGTGCGGCTTCGTGGTCCGGGTCCGGTTCGCGTGGTGGGGCGGTTGGCTGACCGTGGCCTGCCCGGTGGTGTGCGGCCCCGCCGTCCGAGTCGAGGCGTCCGAGCCGAGGGATCTGCCGGCATCCGGCGTGACGTCAGCTCACGGACTGCTTGACGAGGGTGGCGAGCGTCTTCTCGGCCTCCTCGCTCAGCTCGGCCACCGCGAAGGACGTGGGCCACAGGCCGCTGCCGTCGCCGAGGTTCGCCTCGGAGGTGAAGCTGAAGGTCGAGTAAGGCTCCTTGTCGGCGTGCCCGCTGCGGAAGAAGCACACGACCTTCCCCTTCCTGGCGTAGGCGGGCTGCCCGTACCACAGTTTCGGCGACAACCCCGGGGCGTTGGCGGTGACGATGGCGTGGACGCGTTCGGCCACCGCGCGGTCCGGCGCCTCCATCTCCGCGATCTTCGACAGCACGTCGAGTTCCTCGGCGGCCGTCTTGTTGCCGCGGCCGCGGTTCGTCTCCTTCCTCAGTTCCGCGGCACGCTCCTTCATCGCGGCACGCTCCTCCTCGGAGAAGCCGTCCGTGCTCCTCGTGCTCTTAGTTCTCTTCGCGCCGGTGTCCGCGCTCATCGCCGTCACTCTCCTGGTCGTTTGGTCGTCTGTTCGTTTGGTCGTTGTCGGGGTGGGGCGCTTTCGACGCTAGCCGTGCCGGGAGAGCCGACGCTTCTCGATTCTTGATCGATGCGCGCCCCGTGCCACGGGGGCACACCCCGTCGTACGGCCCGGCTGGTCCGGGTGAGCCCGGTCCCATGGCGGCGGTGGGCCTGTCGCCCGCGCGGCGGGCGCGACGTGGAACGATGGTGCGCATGGGTCTCGGGCGTGCGGAGGCGCAACGGTTGCGCGACATCGCCGTGATCCGCCGTGTTCGGGACCGGATCGATCGTGAGTACGCCGAGCCGCTGAACCTTGAGGCGCTGGCCCGTGCGGCGCACATGTCGATCGGGCACCTGAGCCGGGAGTTCCGCCGCGTCTACGGTGAGTCCCCGTACTCGTACCTGATGACCCGGCGAATCGAACGGGCGATGACGCTGCTGCGCCGTGGGGACTTCAGCGTGACAGCGGTGTGTTTCGAGGTGGGTTTCTCCTCGCTGGGCACGTTCAGCACGAGGTTCGCCGAGCTGGTCGGCGTGCCACCGAGCGTCTACCGGCGCGACCACTCCCAGGCCGCGGCGGGTATCCCGCCGTGCCTGAGTAAGCAGGTGACCAGACCGGTCAAGAATCGAGAAGCCCACCCCCGGTAGTCGTGCATAGCGTGGCGGGGTGAAAATCACCATTCATCACGCCTTCCTCCCGCACACCGATCCCGAGGCCGCCCTGGTCTTCTATCGCGACATCCTGGGCTTCGAGGTCCGGGCCGACGCCGGTTACGAGGACATGCGGTGGATCACCGTCGGCCCGGTCGGGCAGCCGGACACCTCGATCGTGCTGCACCCGCCGGCGGCCGATCCCGGCGTCACCGACGAGGAACGCCGCGTCATCCTGGAACTCATCACCAAGGGCGCCTACACCGCCATCACCCTGGCCACCGACGACCTCGACGGGCTTTTCGACCGGCTTCAGGCCGCGGGTGCCGATGTCGTCCAGGAACCCATCGACCAGGACTACGGGGTCCGCGACTGCGCCTTCCGCGACCCCGCCGGCAACCTCATCCGCGTAACCGGATCGCCCGGGTGAGTGCGCACGACCGCCGAAAGCCCAGGCCCTTCTCGTTCGGCGGCTGATGACGCGTTCGTCGGCGGCACCCCGCGATCCAGGAGGCGTTTCGGGCGGAACGCCTCCTGGATCACGCTTCCGAGGAACGGCAAGATCGCGGGCGATGGTACGGCTCTCCTCCCGGCCGATTCGAGTTTTTCGTGCCTCTTCCACGATTTTCATTGCATGTATAAGCAAAGATTGTACGTGCATGTAGACTCCTGCCGACAGAACACTCCAGGAGGAATCACCATGTCGTGGGACCGTTTCGCCCTCTTGCACGCGCGCGTGGAGGCGGAGTTGACCAAGGCACTCCAGCGCGGACACGGCCTCGGGCTGTCGGAGTACCGCGCGCTGGGACGACTCGCCACCGCCCCCGGCGGCTGCATGCGCATGCAGGAGCTCGCCGAGGCCGTGGGGCTCAACCAGAGCTCGGTGACCCGCCTCGTCGCCCGCCTCGAGGAGGCCGGGATGACCCGGCGCGACCTCTGCTCGGACGACCGCCGCGGCGTCTACTCGGTGATCACCGACGAGGGGCGGGCCCGCCTGGCCGGGGCCACGCCCACCTACGAGCGCTCCCTCGCCGCGGCCCTGGAGCAGGCCGGAGTCGACCCGGACCTCACCCCGCTGGTCCTCGCCGTACGCGGCTCCTGACCGCCCCGGCTCGCCTCGGCGGCTCTCCAGTGCCACCAGGTGGCGCTACGAGGCCCTTGTGCGGCATATGGAACGCTTATGTGGGCTTATCGCACCGGAACGGGCTCGGGAGCCGCCCGGCGGGCCTGAGCGGCCGTCCGGAGGCTGTCCCAGGTGAAGACCGACAGCGCCAGCCAGATGACGCCGAACCCCAGCCAGCGGCTGGGCGGCATGACCTCCTGCATCACGAACACCCCGCACAGGAACTGCAGTATCGGAGCGATGTACTGCAGCAGGCCGATCGTGGTGAGCGGTATCAAGATCGCGGAGGCGGTGAAGCAGAGCAGCGGGACGGCGGTGACCACCCCCGCCCCGGCCAGCAGGAACGCGTGACCCGCTCCCGCGTTCCCGAACGTGCTCGTCCCCTGCTGCCCCAGATAGAGCAGGTAGGCCAGCGCGGGCAGCAGCAGCACCAGCGTCTCGACCGTCATGCTCTCCACCGAGCCCACCCCGGCGATCTTCTTGACCAGCCCGTACGTGCCGAAGCTGACGGCCAGCACCAGCGCGATCCACGGCGGACGCCCGTAGTCGACGGCCAGGATGATCACCGCCGCCGCGCCCAGCCCCACCGCGACCCACTGCCACCGCCGCAGTCGCTCCTTCAACAGGAGCACCCCGAAGAGCACGCTGACCAGCGGGTTGATGAAGTAGCCGAGCGCGCCCTCGACCACGTGCCCGCTGTTGACGGCGTAGATGTAGACGCCCCAGTTGACCGTGATGATCATCGCTGCCAGGACGAGGAGGCCGAGCGTCCGCGGGGTGCGCAGGAGCCCGCGGAACCAGGACCAGTGGCGCCGTACCGCCAGGATCGCGACGACGGCGACCAGGGACCACGCGATGCGGTGCGCCAGGATCTCCAGGGCGGCCGAGGGCTTCAGGAGCGGCCAGTACAGCGGGAACAGGCCCCACATGCTGTAGGCGGCGATGCCGTACAGGACTCCACGGCGCGTTTCAGGCATGATGCCCATCTTCGCTGCTTACAGGGTTTAATACAATTTAGTAGTACTTTCTGCTCTGTTAAGCGGGCCTTACGGGAACACGGGAAGGTCGCCGGCGGTTGCCTCCTGGTGAGAACGTGTCAGGAGGAGGTTCACAATGGGCTGGTTGTTCGGCAAGGACAAGACGACGATGGTGTCCCCGGAGAACGCGCTCCCGGGCCGCCCCACGCGGATCACGACACCCGGCCGCCACGCGGTCCTCGACGCCCCGCTCGCCCCGCCGTACCCCGAGGGAAGCGAGATCGCCGACTTCGGCCTCGGCTGTTTCTGGGGCGCCGAGCGCATCTTCTGGCAGACCCCGGGCGTGATCACCACCTCGGTCGGCTACGCGGGTGGCTACACCCAGAACCCGACCTACGAAGAGGTCTGCACCGGCCAGACCGGCCACACCGAGCTCGTCCGCGTCGTCTTCGACCCCACCAAGGTCTCGTACGAGGAGCTGCTGCGCGTCTTCTGGGAGGCCCACAACCCCACCCAGGGCATGCGCCAGGGCAACGACGTCGGCACGCAGTACCGCTCGGCGATCTACTTCCACTCACCCGAGCAGGAGAAGTCGGCCCTCACCTCGCGCGACACCTACCAGAAGGTACTCACCGAGTCGGGCTACGACCCCATCACCACCGAGATCGCCCCGGCGGGTGACTACTACTACGCCGAGGAATACCACCAGCAGTACCTGTACAAGAACCCGGGCGGCTACTGCGGGATCGGGGGGACCGGGGTGTCATGCCCGGTCGGTTTGACCTCCGGCGAGGCGTAGACCTGCGGATTTAGCTAGATTCTGGCCCTTGATCGCCCGGTACGTCCGGTGTCGATCTTGGGCCAGAGCCGTTTTCGGCGACAAGTATCACTACAGGGTCAAGGCGCGTGCTGTCTGCGGCGCCCCGCGCGCGTCGGGCGGTCGCTGGCCACGCTGCGGCCCTTCGGCCGGTCGCGGCCAGCACCGCCCATGCGTAGAGAGCCCGAGGCGGCAATGCAGGTATCAAAGCTGGCCGAACACAACTGAGTCAGGTGACAAAACTACATGGCCACGGCTTTTCTTCTCCCTAAACCTGCAGATTCAGTCGCGCGCCCGCATCGTCGCATCCGCCCAGATCAGCTAACGAATGGCGGCTGTCGTACTAGGCTGAGTGCCATGCCATCCGCAGATGAAGTCGCAGATGAGTCAGTATGCGCCGAATACAACGCCGCCGAAGGGCGACCGCTGCGCCTCACCACGGGCCGTGACGCTGATCATTGGGACAGCTCCATTGAACATGACTTCTGGCTGCTCAGTAGCGATGCATCGGAGCCGCGCACAGCTCGCTATTTGGCGCGGCTGGATAAGCATGAGCGTGCAAAGCAGGAACGGGAGCGCCGGGAGCAAGAGCGGTGGGAAGCTGCTGGCCGCCCTCTATATCACATGATGTCGTTGGACGGCCCTGATCTCAATGTCGTGGAGAAGTTGGCAGACGAAGCCATCAAGCGACATAAGGATGACGGTTCCGCGCTCATCAGCATCATGTTCTGCCACCCACGCTCAGTCGTGTTCCGTGATCTGAACCAAGACTTCGCCTACCTTGACCGTCGCTCCGGCGTGCACTGGGATCTCTTCTTTGCCGGATACAGCGGCCGGCGCCGGTGGCTCAGTCCTCGCGCGCTAGGCGTGCCGATTTGGAAGTTCTCCCCCTCCGACTTCGATGAAATCAGACGCCACGTGGAGCGACTCCACCGCGAAGCGCTAAGCGATGACGTGCCCGACGGTCTCACCCCGTGGCGATACTCCGGAGTTCCTGAGCTCGTAAGTGTGATGGCCTACCGGGCAACCTGGACTGATCGCCAACAGCAATTCGTCAATCGCTTGCACGAGTTCGGGGAGCGCGCTCCTGGCTTGTGGAAGGAACTCGACGCGGTGAATGATAACGTCTCCGCAAGAATCCGCGCTGAGGTCATCACCCAATACACGAGTCCGGTGAAGATCGATTGGGCCTCCCTTCACGCAGTTCGTCTCACGGATTTGAACGGCGCATACGAGAATCACAATCTTGCGACCGTGGCCGAAATTCTCAGCGGCTGGCGAGAAGACGCCGACAGTCCATGCCCCCGCCGAGAGTTTCTCGAACTCGCGCCCGGGGAGGTACCGTCCGAGACCGCGTCCTTAAAAGTCTTACACCCTCTTCTCCAAGCTGCTGGCGCCGCGATCGCAGGCGGTGTTACGGGCAACGCTGCCTATGATCTTATCAAGAAACTGATCGGGATCTAGGAGCAGCGAGTCCGATCGATTTTCAGAAGGGAGATTCGTCAGAGAGGGTGGCCAAGAGAAGCGTCAAGGGCGTTTCCGGGCCAATTGCGAGCTGCTTTCGTGATCTTCCCACTCGTCGCAATAAAGGCATTATCAAAGAGAACTGGCAACTTTCTGAAAGCGTGGAGACTTTCTATGCAGCGATGAGCTGCTGAAGTCTCGCCGTGATGGCCGCTCTGGCGGTGGTGATCTGCTGTTCATAGATGAACGGTGGTAGTCCATCGGCGGCGCTGTGCCAACGTCGGGTGTTATAGAAATCGGCGATCCAGGTGACGATCTTCAAGCGGGCCCCAGCCCGGGTGGTGAACCGATGGCGGTAGACGAATTCGACCTTGAGTGTGGAGTTGAATGATTCGGCCGCGGCATTGTCCAGCGCGCAGCTGCCCCGGCCCATCGACTGCACCACACCCCAGTGCTGGCAGGCGCCCTGAAAGCGGGCGGCGGTGTATTCGCTGCCGCGATCGAAGTGAAAGATCACCTCGTCGACGTCATCGCTCCGGGGCACCGCGGCCATCTGCAATGAGGCCACCGTGAGGGTGGCGTCGTGATGTTCTGACATGGCGTAGCCGAGCAGTCGGCGTGCAAACAGGTGCTCCACCGTGGCCAGATATAGCTTGCCCTCATCGGTGAGGATCTCGGAGACATCGCCGCACCACAACACATCCGGTGCGACGGCGGTGAAACTGACGGCCGACCAGATCTGGCGCCGTCGGACGCTGCCCTTGACGGGTCAGCGCCCGAGACTTTCTGCGCACTCGGGCGACCAGCCCGAGCTCGGCCATCCGGTCCGCGGCCGTGTAAACCGACACCCGCCAGCCTTTCTCCCACAGATTCCGGGTGATCCGTAGATGCCATCGGAGGCGGTGAAGTTAGCAGTGATCGCCGTATCCAGCTCGGCCTGTTCGAGACCGCCGCGAACCGCTGTGGGATGACCTTTGCCGACGTGGGACGGATGGTCGATGACCATCTGGTTGCTGACGTCGGCGGGGGATGGGCGGCTGGCCTCCGTACGGTGTGGCTGGACCGGGAGCATGGGGCGGATCACGTTGTTACGGACGTGCTCCAAGCGATGGAGACCCTCCAAGCGGAATAGCAACCGGTCCGGAGGGCCGAAACACGAAAACTGATCTTGCTAACGCGGATGCTAGTAACAGGTTCGGACGACTCTGGACGACCCTGGACCGAAAGAGCCTGCAGATCCCGCTCGATCAGGCTAGGAAGACGGCCGTGGACGGTCTTGGACGATCGCCCCTTAATTTGCAATGAAGTGTTCTGACTCCCCGCTCCATTGCTTCCTGGTCGACTTCATATCCGTCCGTACCTACTGGGTTGAGGACACATGATTCGGCAGCTATCGGGGGCGGGGAGGAATGGACCAGGAGTTGGTGAGATGACTTCTGGCAGGCGTGGCGGCGCCGTCCCTCTAGATCCCACGCCGCCACGCCTGGTTTACCGGGTTCTTCCGGACAGCAGGGCCGCCCAGATCGCCCGAGCCTCATGGATCGAGTAGACAGAGGTCTCGTAGACCTCGTGTCCGCCGTCGCGCTGAACGGTTCGCCGGATGAACGCCCGTCCGCCGCCCTCGCACAGTTCGTAGACCGTGGCGCGACAGAAGCAGGTCCAGGCCACCGGCCGCACCCGTTCCAGTGCCGGGTACGGTCGTCGCCATTCCAGTCTCAGGTGATCTCGCTGGGCCAGGACCACGTGCGGGCTCAGGCACTCGTCAGACAGGATCACATCGAGCCTCGGCCAGCACGGCCGGCAGCGAACGGCTGGTGTGAACCTCGCGATACCGGAGGGCGACATGGCGCGCGGTGGTGACTGGGTTCTCCGTACTGTGGACGGCGTACAACCGTCTCCCCGTCTTCTGTGACACCTGCCCTGTCCACCACCGGTACCAGCGCCCGTTCGTCCAGACGATGAGATTCAGCCAGACCGACACGAGCGCGATTCCCTGCCCCTCGTGGACATCGGCGGCGATCTGAAGGTCTTCTAGGGAGAGCTTCAGGCGCTCGGCGGAGGCGACATGTGACGGATGACAGACAAAGTCGTCAGCAGCACCTCTGATGATCTTCGTTCTGGGGGGCGATTCCATTGCTCCGCCTGAATGAGTCGGTCGCGCCAGGCCCTTGCGGGTTACGCTGGATCGGCTTGTCCGTGCTGGTGACAACGCTAGGAACAGCGCGGATGTCGCAGAACTGACCGGAAGTACGAGTACGGACGGCGGTGGCTCCCTTTCATGACTGTCCACGGCGCGGGAACCCTGACCACCCGTCGGGGTAACGCTGAGCGCGGCCGTGAAGGCCGGATCTCCGGGTATGTGCTCAAGGTCATCCGTGAGTCCGCGGGGTTGACTCAGGAGCGGTTCGCCGAACGCCTTGGCCTGGACGTCACGACGGTTCAGGGGTGGGAATCCGGGCGGCGCCCACTGATGGCGATCCCCACGGGCACATACCTATCGTTGAGACACTGGCTTCTACGGCTCGGTGTCCGGTCGCGGCTGCTCTCTCAGCTGGACATGGCCCTTGAGGCGGACCGGTTCGTCGGCTACGTGCTCAGCACGGAACCCGGAAAAGCCGGGACCGGGGATCATCCGCTGGCGTCATGGGTGATCACACGCCCGTTCACCGATCTCGTGGCGTGGCTGTTCACCAAGTCTGCGCCGTCTGCCATGGCGGGAGCCGTTCGCGGGACCGGCCACCGAGGGCCGGTGGCAACCGCGCCTTCTCTTCTGCCCGACGAACGCACGCACTTCTTCGAGCATCTGAAGTCAGTGGCCGAGGGCGCCGATACGGACCGGGTGGACGGCATGCTGCTGCGCCGCCAAGCCCACTATGTCGCCAGCTTCGACGACACGGACGACACCGCCGGCTGGCTCACGGCCATGCAGCACGCCGAAGAACGACGGATGGGCCGGGCGGGCGAATGGACCCCGTCATGGGCCGTCGTCTGATCCGGTGCCCATTCACTGGCCCGGCTCGGCGACCGCGAAGGGTTGCAACACTTCATTCGGGTTCATCTGGCCGACGAGATCTGTGAGATGGCGAACCTCAACTACTGGGCTTACTGGCTCGGTGAGGTCAGCGAGCCACAGCTGGCGGACACGTTCATGGTCGAGCTGAACCCGGACGTCTGGCGCGGTAACGAGCTTCCCAGGCATCTGACCAGGAAGCTGGACTCCACCAACCCCTACCCCGACGTGGTGGCGCACACACTGTGGGCGCTGGTCATGCTGCGCCCCTCGGCGCTGGACACCCAGAGCACGGATGCTCTCAGAGATGCGGCCGTTCGTACCCTGGACGAGGCCACCGCGTCGCCACAGTCCCAGCGGGAACTGGAGGCGGTCATCTACGCTCCGCGCATGATCCACCAAGGGTGAAAGAAGGGCTTCCATGGCGGAGGAACTGTCGAGGCTGACGGGCCTGCTGTACGAGATCGGATTGCTCAAGCGCTACAAGCGCACCGGCTGGCTGGTCGCGGGGGTACGGGATCCCGAGAGCATCGCCGACCACTCCTTTCGGACAGCGATCATCGCGAGTGTGATCACGGTGTTGGAAGGCGGCAACCCCGAGCGGGCGGCGTTCATGAGCCTGTTCCACGACACCCAGGAGACCCGCGTCACCGACATTCCCTACATCGGCAAGCGGTATCTGAAGACGGCGCCGAACGAGGAGGTCACCGCCGACCAGGTGCGCGGTGTTCCGGAACCGGTGGCGAAGATGGTGAGCGGCGCGGTCGGCGAGTACGAGGAGAAGACCAGTCTCGAAGCGGTCTGTGCCCGTGACGCCGACAAACTCGAATGCCTGATCCAGGCCATCGAGTATCGCGAGCAGGGGCACCAGAACGTCCAGCCGTGGATCGACAGCTCACTCGCCGCGCTGAGGACGGCGTCCGCGAAGCGCCTCGCGGACGAGGCGCTCAGGACGGGGTCGCTGGAGTGGGTAACCCGCGTCTTGAACGGAGACTGAGACACCTGACGCTCATCAAGGATCGAGCTCTTTCCAACTCGCAGGACTATGACCAGTGTTTTGCTACTTCAAGTAGTAAGCTATTTCCATGAGTATGCCTGAGCGGGAGTTCGCTCCGGGAGACGGGCCGGCCGCGAAGGTCAGTGTCTCTCTGAGGGCAGGCAACATTCGCGCCGTCAGGGAGCGGGTCGGAGCCCGCGGGTTCTCCGCCTATGTCGACGCCGCGGTGGAGCGCCAGATCGAGCGGGATCTCCTGGAGGAGGCCCTTCAGGAGAACGAGGCCGCTTCCGGTCCGATCCCCCAGTCCTTGCGTGACGAGGCGGCGGCACTGTTCCACCGCGTCAAGTCGGCACCCGAACTCCAGGAGGAGGACGAGTGACGCGTGCACGAAGCAGGCTGAGCGCGGGCACTGTGGTCCTCGACTGCGAGGGACTCGTGAAGTGGTGTGAGGCCGACCGGCGGGTGACCGCGTTCGTACGGGAGGCCCAGGACAATGACTTTCGGGTCGTGGTCAGCGCGATGACACCGATCGAGGCGCAAGACGTTCGCGTCAAAAGCGATCGTCTCAGGTGGTATCTGTCACGCTTGAAGATCGAGCCCGTGACCGAGGACATCTCGTCACGGGCGATCGAGCTTCTCCGAGATGCACGTCTGCACGGTCACAAGTACGCCATCGACGCCGTGGTCGCGGCTACCGCGCTGCGCTCGGTGCGCCCGGTCGTCGTCCTGACATCCGATGAGGACGACATGGGCAAGCTGTGCGGGAAAACCGTGGAGGTGGTTCACGTCTGAGACCGCTGAGACCGCCCTTGAGGTGACCAGGCATCGGTGTCCGGAACCATTGCGAAGTACCACAGCGGTATCTGTACGAGAACCCGGACGGCTATTGAGGAATCGGGGGACCGGGGTCTCGTGCCCGGTCGGCCTGATTTCCGGTGAGGCGTAGACCCGTGGATTCAGCCGGGTCCTGGCCCTTGATCACCCGGAAGATCCGGTGCCGATCTTGGGCCGGAATCGTTTTCGGCGACAGGTGTCACCACAGGGTCAAGGCGGGGCGGTGCCGGTCAGGGCCGGTGAAGAGGCCGCCGACGCCACGGGGCGGGTGGGGATGCGTGCCGCTGCGGCGCGTCTTCGGAGTCGCTACCACCGAGGAGGAGATACCCCGGGGCGGGACCGAGTCGGCCGCCTTCCACCTGGTGGTTCACGGCGACGGCCGTCGCTGGGCCGGGGCTTGTGTCATCGGGGGGACGGGAGCCCGCGAGGCGTTGACTTTGTCGCAAGGTTTGACGCACCATGTTGCTACAAACCTTGCGACAAAGGAGGCGCCGTGACACGCGGACCATTGCCGGACGCCGACCCGCCGGTGCGTGAGGTCGATCTGCGGCTGGCGGGCGAGTGGCTGGCCCGGCACGACCTGGCCGACGCCGGTCCAACCCCGCTGCTGGCCAGCCGGCTGGCGGTTCGCAGGCGCGCCCGTCTGGCCGCTCACATCATCCTGGCCGTGCTGATCATCGCGAGCGCGCTCGCCGCGACCTTCGACCGGTTCGCCGGTTCCGTTCGCCCGTGGCCGCTGCTGGTCCTGGCCGCGCTGGTGGCCGGGCTGCTGCTGGCGCAGTCGCTGCTCGACTGGTGGGTACGACGCGTCGACCAGCGGGCGGGCGCGACGCTGTCCCGCAGGGCCGCCCATCTGGTCCAGCCCGGCTGGCGGGCCGTGCTCGGCCGACCGTACGCCGTCTTCGTGGTCGCCACGTTCGCCGGCGCGATGGTGCTGGCCGGGAGCGCGCTGGCCCTCCCCGACCCCACCGTGCGGCAGCTGGCCGTCGTGCTGCTGATCGGCCTGCTCGGCGTGACGGCCATCACCGTCATGCAACTGCGCCACCTGCTGCGGCGTCCGGTCGTGGCGCAGGACGAGGAGTCGCTGACCGCCGACGTCATCATGCGTGTGGAGGACGCCCGCGAGCTCACCACGCCGAGCGTGCAGTGGTCGCTGCCCATGGTGCTGCTGTTCGGCACCGCGCCCGGCTGGTGGAGTGCCGCCGCGGTCGTCTACCTGATCCTGGGCCTGGTCGCGCTCATCGCGCTCCAGGCCAGGATGCCGTCGAGTGTGACGGTGGCCCGGCGGGTCATGAGCGTCTGATGATCGTCATAGACGCGGCCTCGCCGGTGCCGCCGTTCGAGCAGCTGCGGGCCCAGCTCGCCCGGCAGATCCAGGACCGCACGCTGGCCGTGGGCGCCCGGCTGCCGACCATCCGCAACCTCGCGGCCGACCTCAGCCTGGCCGTCAACACGGTCGGCCGGGCCTATCGGGAGCTGGAGGAGGCGGGGCTGATCGAGACACGCGGGCGGGCGGGCTCGTTCGTGTCGGCCGCCGGAGAGGAGGGCCGGGAGCGGGCCCGCCGGGCCGCCGCCGACTACGCGGCCGTGATCGCCAGCGTGGGCATCGACGCGGGCGAGGCGATCCGCATCGTGCAGGCGGCCCTGACCTCCGGCGCGGCAACACCGGCTTCGTCGTGACCGTGCCCCGGCTTCGACTCGGCTTCGACCCGGTCTCGTCGTGAGCGTGCCCCGGCTTCGGCCCGGCCTCGATCTGGCTGCGGTGGCCGAAGCCGGGGGAGCGGCTCCGGTCTGGGGCGAGTGCCCGTCGGCGGCGCCCGGCGGCATCGCGCGGGGCTGTGACCGGCATTCCGCTACTTCTTCGGAATCCGAGGAGTGGGCTTCCCTGACCGGTCGGGCTCGGCGGTTACTGCGTAGCCCGACATGTCATACTTGCGCCCCCAGTGAACGGTCTCGGTGGAAGGTCGACGGACGGGAGCCGCGTGGAGCTACGGGACATCGAGATCTTCCTCACCCTGGCCGAGGAGCTGCACTTCGGCCGGACCGCTGAGCGGTTGCACGTCTCCGTGGCCCGGGTCAGTCAGGCGATCAAGAAGCAGGAACGGGCCATCGGCGTCGAGCTCTTCGTGCGGAACAGCCGCAACGTACGGCTGACGCAGGTGGGTGAGCAGCTCCGGGACGACCTGCGCCAGCTGCACTCGGGCCTGACGCGGAGCCTGGAGCGGGCCCGGCTCGCCGCCCGGGGCAAGACGGGCACGCTCCGGATCAGCCTGTTCCCCGCCAACCTCCAGGAACTGCGCCGGTACTGGGAGACCTTCCGCGCCCGCCACCCGCAGTGGGAGCTCCGCCTGCGGATGTCGGGGTACGCGGATCCGTTCGCCCAGTTGCGCGACGGCGAGGCCGACATCCTGGTCACCTGGCTCCCCGTCGAGGAGCCCGACCTGACCGTGGGGCCCCTGCTCTTCGCCGAGCCGAGGGTGCTGGCCGTGGCCGCCGACGACGCCCTCGCCAAGCGGTCCTCGGTGTCCCTGGAGGCGATCGGCGACCGTCGGCACATCTCCGTGGAGCCGGTGCCCGGTTACTGGTTCGACCGCTACGTCCCCGAGTTCACCCCGAAGGGCAGGCCGATCGACCGCGCGGCCCCCGTGGGCAACCTCGAGGACATCTTCGTGCACACGGCCATGGGGGACGCGGTCTCCCTCTTCCCGGTCCACGTGAGCTGGTACTACTCCCGCCCCGACATCGTCTACCTGCCCGTCAGGGACATGGAGGCGCTGCCGTACGGGCTGGTGTGGCTCGGCGAGGCGGAGAACGACCTCATCCGCGCCTTCGCCCGGGTCGTGCGTGACCTGGGACCGCTGCCCGGCTGAGACCGTCGGCCGTGGGGCGTGGGGCTGACGGTCGTCGTGTTCCCCGTTCCTCGATCTTCCCGGCGTGACGCACGGTTCGGCCGAAGATCGCGAAATGTGGGAGCCGGCCGTACGCGCCGGTTCACGACCCCGGGGGCGGGGGCGGACCTGCCGGGCGGCGGGCGGTACCCTCCTTCTCGGCTCGTCGCTGACCAGGGAAAACGCGAGCCACGGGAAACACGGGGGAGACAGCCATGGACACCACCGCCGATCGGACGGCGGCGGCGTACTTCGGGGCCGTCGAGTTCCTCCGCGAGGTGACGCCGATGGGCCGGCACGCCGGGCGGGGCACCGCTCGCGCGGCGGTGACCGGTGCGGGCAGCGCGACGCCGAACGCGGTCTACGACACGGCACCGAAGCCGGATCGCATGACGCCGGGCGTCGGGACCCGCCTCCACGCATGACGCCGACCACCGGGACCTACCCGCACACATGGGGAAGAGGAATCATGAACTTCAGCGAGAACGTGCGCTCGGCCTTCCGGCGCGGTGAGAGTGACGCCGTGGTGCGCATGAGCGAGGCCGAGATCGAGCGGGCCCGGGCGGCCGGCGACCCGGCGGGCGAGGTGGAGGCACGGTACAGCCTGGCCCGGGTCGCCATCCGCGGCGGTGACCTGCCGGGCGGAGAGACCCTGGCCCGGGAGGCGCTCGCGGTCGCGCTGCGCTCCGGTGACCGGAGCCTTGAGGAACGGCCGAGGCACGTGCTGGCCGCCGTGGCGCGCATGTCCGGCGACCTGCTCCGTGCCCGGGGGCTGTACCGGGAGAGCATCGCCCTCAACGAGGCGCTCGGCCGACCCGAGGCGGTCAACTCCGAGTACCACAACCTCGCCTTCTGCGAGCTGGGCCTGGGCAACCTCGACGTCGCGAGGGAGCTGTTCGCCGAGGGCCGTGAGCGGGTGTTCCGCAACGGCTGGGACGACTTCGTGCCGTACGTCTGCGTGGCGGGTGCCGCGCTCGCCTCGGCCGAGGGTGACCACGCGCGGGCGGCGCGGCTGGCCGGAGTCGCGGACGCCGCGTTCGCGTCGCTCGGCCAGGTACCGGATCCCGACGACGCGGCCGACCTCGCCAAGGTGCGTACCGCCGCCGTCGAGGCGCTCGGTGCGGGCGCCTTCGACGAGGAGTACGCGCGGGGCCGGCTCCTCGATCCGCGCGCGGCGTTCGCCGACGACCGGCGCTGACCCGGCACTGATCTGGCGCCGACCCGGCGCTGATCCGGCGGTCCCCGAGGCTGCCCGTGGTCCGGACGACGGCACACGCCTTCTTCGGCTACTCGACTGCTCGACGATTCGCCGGTGCGGGCTGTGCGGGCTGTGCGGGCTGTGCGGGCTGTGCGGGCGCGTGGCCGACGACACCGGCGAGCACCAACGAGCACCGGCCAGCACCGCCGAGTGCCGGTCAGCGCCGGAGAGCGCCGTCGTGTGCCGGACGGATCGGTGCCGGGCGTGCGAATACCCCGGTTTCCGGGAGATCGAGGAGGTCGTGTTCCCGCCGTTGCTCTCCGTGGGCACGTGACGTATGTTCCGGCTATATACCGCCGATACCAGGGAGAAGTCGTGCCCGAAGTCGTGGCCCCCCAGCTCGTCGTCAACAGCCGGATGATCTATTTTGGCTGGGTGCCGGCCGACCCCGAGGCCGTCGCGGCCCTGGTGCCCGACGGTCTGGAGCCCATGGCCAACCGCAAGGTCTTCATGAACCAGTACGTCGTCGACCGGCCCGAGCAGACGTCCGGTTTCGGCGCGTACTCGCTCACCTACATCGGGCCGGACCTGGAGGGCGCCTACGCTCCCGACGGTGAGACCCCCGGCCGCTGGTGGACGCACTACTTCAACTCCAGCGCGGTGGTACGCGAGTACGCGGCGGCCCGAAGCGTGCCCGCGACCGTGGGCCGCACCACGATCGAGGTCGGGGACGGGAAGCTGGTCGCGACGACCGAGGCGGACGGCGTGCCGGTGATCCGCACGACCGCGCGGGTCGGCGAGACCGGTACGGCGGTCAACCGTGGCCAGCTGCGCTACATCACGGACGTCGGCGGGCAGCGGCTCAGCGGGATCTATCCGTTCGTAGCCGAACCGGTGGACCCGTTCGAGGTCGTGTCGCTGGAGTTCCTGGACCCGAGCCACTCCGTCTACGCGCTCCGTCCCGCCGATCCGCTGCAGATCGAGTGGGGCTTCTACTCGCCCCGGTCGTCCTTCACCTATCCCGGCGGGGAGTCGGTGATGACCTGACGCCCGTCACCGGCCGGCACGTCCGGTCCTCGGCGCAGGGCAGGACTGTGCGCCTGAGGCTCCTCCGGGTCGGCCGGGACGTGGAGGAGCGTCAGGAGACGGCGGCGGAGGTCGCCGAACCCGGGGACGTCGACGGAGCGGGGGTGGCCGAGCTCGACCTCGATCTCCTCGGCGATGCGGCCCCTGTCCAGGACGAGGAGCCGGTCGGCGAGGAGGAGTGCCTCCTCCACGTCGTGGGTGACGAGGAGGGCGGCGAAGCCGTGCCGGGCGCGCAGCCTGCCGAACAGCGCCTGCATCTTCAGCCTGGTCAGCGCGTCGAGCGCGCCGAACGGCTCGTCGAGCAGGAGCAGGTCCGGCTCGCGGACGAGTGCCCTGGCGAACGCCACGCGCTGGGACTGCCCGCCGGACAGCTCCGACGGCCAGGCGCCCCGCCGGTCGGCGAGCCCCACCTCCTCCAGCGCCGCCGTCGCGCGTTCCTGGGCGTCCCGGCCGCGGACGCCCAGCGCCACGTTGTCGGCCACCCGCTTCCACGGCAGCAGCCGGTGCTCCTGGAACACGACGGCCGTCGACCCGGAGGTCGTGAAGTCACCGGACGCCGCCTCGTCGAGTCCCGCGAGGATCCGCAGGAGCGTGCTCTTGCCCGATCCGCTCTCCCCGAGCAGGGCGACGACCTCGCCCCGCCCGATCCGCAGGTCGACGCCGTCCAGGACCGTCGTACCGGCGAACACCCGGCGTATCCCGGTGGCGGTTACGACGCTTGCAGGCCGCGTCGCCATGACAGCGTTCTCCTCTCCGCGGTGCGCAACGCCAGGTCGGACAGCAGGCCGAGGGCCGCGTACACGACCAGGCCCAGCACGACGATCTCCGTCTGGCTGAAGTCTCGGGCCTCCATCATCATGAAGCCCAGGCCGCTCTGCCCGTTGACCTGCTCCCCGACGACGAGGCTGAGCCAGCCCGCGGCGAACGCCAGCCGCAGGCCGAGGAACAGGGACGGCATCGCGCCCGGGAGCACGACGTGCCGGATCCGTTCGAGCTGGGTGAGACCGCAGGTCCGGGCGGCCTCGACCAGCCTCTCGTCGATGTCGCGGATGCCGGCGTAGGTGTTGAGGTAGATCGGGAAGAACGCGCCCAGCGCCACCAGGGACACCTTCAGCGACTCCCCGATGCCCACCCAGATGATGAGCAGCGGGACGAGTCCGAGGTGCGGCAGCATCCGGGCGGCCTGGACCGGCGGGTCCACGAGGTCGTCGCCGATCCGGAGCAACCCCGCGATCGCGCCCAGGACGAGGCCGAGCGAGCCCCCGATGAGCAGCCCGAGGGCGGCCCGCTCCACGGATTCCAGCAGGTGCAGGCCGAGGGACCCGTCCAGGGAGAGCCGCCAGGCCGCCGCCGCGATCTCGCTCGGCGGGGGAAGCTTGTCGGGCGAGAGGACACCGGCCTGCGCGGCGCCCTCCCATCCGGCGACGAGTACGACCGGCGTGATCAGCCGCCGTGGTCTGAACCTCACTTCAGGACGTCCGCGAAGCTCGGGTCGATGAGGCCCTTGACGTCGACCTTGCCGGGAATGAGCGCGAGCTCGGCGAAGCCGTCGGCGATCTGCTGGAGCTCGCCGCCGATCGTGGCGTCCACCTGCGCGAGGGGCTGGGCGCTGCGCTCCAGGGCGCGGCGGGCGACGTCCTCGGGGATCTTCAGCTCGGGGGCGAGCAGCTTGACGCGCTCCTCGGGGTTGGCGATGCCCCAGTCCGTGACCTCGCGGTAGACCTTCAGGTACTCCCGTACCAGGTCGGGCTTGTCCCGCAGGGCTTCGGGCGACACCAGGAGATACTCGCGGTTGTTGGCCAGGCCGGTGGCGTCGGCGAGGACCTTCACGCCCGGCTGCTCGGCGAGGGAGAAGTACGGGTCCCAGATGATCCAGGCGTCGACCTGGTCGTTGTCGAACGCGGGACGGGCCTCGGCCGGCTTGAGGTACTGGACCTCGATGTCGGTGATCTTCATGTCGTTGGCCTCGAGCAGCTTGACCAGCAGCCAGTTGACGTTCGACCCCTTGTTGAGCGCGACCTTCTTGCCCTTGAGGTCCTTGAAGGAGGCGAAGCCGCTCTTCTCCTTGACCAGGACGGCCTCGCCCTTCGGCACCGGCTCGGAGGTTGCGATGATCTTGAACTTGGTGCCGCCGGCCGCGGCGAAGATCGGCGGGGCCTCGCCCGTCTGGCCGATGTCGATGGCGCCCGCCTTGATCGCCTCGGTCAGGGCGGGACCGCTCTCGAACAGCGACCAGGAGGCGTTCGGGGCAAGGCCCTTGGCCTTGAGCAGGCTCTGTCCGCCGAACCGCTGGTATCCGACGCGCAGCTGCTCCTTCTCGGCCTTCGTCTCACCTCCCCCGCACGCGGTGAGACTGCCGAGCAGGATGAACAGGCCGAACAGGGCAGCGACGCGGCGCATGGGGGGCTCCTTGGGGGACGAAGCAAACGGCCGCAAGTATGCCTACTAATCCTACCTTTTGTATAGGGTTAGTAGAGAATTGACCCGGAGATCACGAATGGTGCGAGGGTGCCTGCCGAACCTGCCGAACCTGCCCGCCGACCGGACCTGCCCGCCGACCGGACTCGTCTGCCGGGTCGGCCTGCTGGATCGGTCGCGGACGGCGTATCGGTCGCGGGCGACGCGCCGGTTGCGCGCGGCGCGTTGGTCGCGGGCGACGCGTCGGTTTCGGACAGCGCGTCAGCCGTGGGCGGTGCCTTGGTCGCGGACGGTCGCCTCGGTCGCGAACGGTGCCTCAGTCGCGGACAGCGCAGAGGAGACGGTTGTGGCCGCGCTGCCAGAGGGTGCCGGTCTCGGCGAACCCGGCGTCGCGGAGGGCCTCGACGTGCTCGGAGAGCAGCGAGGACTCCGAGCCGTGATGGTCGGCGCCCGCGGTGGTACGCGCGGTGCGCAGCTCGGCGAAGTCGGGATCCGCGTCGACCGCCTCCCACCACCGGCGCCAGTCCTCCGGGTGGCCGTCGGCGAACACGCGCCGGGTCTCCCGGTCGTGCACGGCGCGTTCGAGGCGGGCGATGGCCGGGGTGGTGTCGTCGCTCTCCAGGTGGTCGCCGTTGAGCAGCAGCCCTCCCGGACGCAGCACGGTCGCCAGCTCGGCGTACATCTTCCGCAGGTCCGGTCCGGAGATCCAGTGCAGCGCGGTGGTGCTCACCGCGACGTCGGCCGGCCCGTCCAGGCCCAGGGACTCCGTCCAGCCGGGGGTGCGCAGGTCGAGGGAGACGAAGGTGAGGTGCGGGTAGGCGGCCCGGCCGAGGCCGAGCAGCAGGGGGTCCGCGTCGACCGAGATCACCCTCGCCTCGGGCAGTCGTTCCAGGAGGCGGGCGGAGAGCGAGCCCGGTCCGCAGCCGAGGTCGATGACCAGCGGGTCGGGGCGGCCCGTCGCCTCGACGGCGTCGATCAGCGCGGTGAAGCGCTCCTCGCGGTCGGGCAGGTAGCCCTCCTGCTGTCGGTCCCATCGTGCGATCCACTCGAGTGCGGCATCGTGGGTGAGCACCATGAACTCCTTGTAACTGTCTTATAAGCTTATGACAGTCACAATCTAGAACGCGAGGATGTAACCGGTCAAGTGAACTTCAACAGTCACGCTGATGCGATCGTCCGGGTGGCGGTGGGGTTGGTCAACGAGCTGACCCCGGGAGAGAGGCGGGGTCGCGACTTCCCGCCGCCGCACGATCTCGCCGCCGCCGCCGCGGAGGGCCTGCGCACCGGCTACCCGGGTCATCGGGAGGTCACCGAGGTCGAGGCCGGTGAGCTCGCCGAGATCGCGACGCGGCTGCGCGTGGTCTTCGACGCCGTCACGAGGGGGGACGTCGACGCCGCCGCCCTGCGGATCAACGATCTTCTGGAGGAGGCCCGCGCCCGGCCGATGCTCGAACGTCACGACGGGGAGCCGTGGCACCTGCACTTCCACGGCCCGGGTGGCACCATGGCGGGCGACTGGGCGGCGAGCTGTGCCACCGGTCTCGCGATCGTGCTGGGGAGCGAGTACCACGACCGTCTCGGCGTGTGCACGGCACCGCACTGCGACCGGGTCTACGTGGACGTCTCCCGCAACGGCACCCGCCGGTTCTGCGGCACCACCTGCCAGAACCGCGTCAAGACCGCGGCCTTCCGCGCCAGGGGCAAGGCCTCGTGAAGGCGCGCTCCCGGCTTCTGTGCCAGGGGCAAGGTCTCGTGGAAGCGTGCTCCCGACGGCCGGCCCGGTCTCGCGGGACCCCTTCCGGCGATCCCGCGCGGGCCCGCGGCCGGGTTCGTGCTCAGCCGACGAGGCGTTTGCGCCAGTCGAGGGGGACGACGGTGATGGCCCGTGAGGGGTCGCCGTCCCACTCCGCCGGGAGGCCGGCCGCCGCGAGCGCGGCCACGACCTCTCGCCCGATGGACGCCGTCGTGTCCGGTGAGCCGTCGAACCCGCCGTACAGGAGTGTCAGCCCGTGTCCGGCCGCGGCCGAGACCGTGCACTGGCTGTGGAAGTAGACGTGGCCGCGGGCGTCCGGTGAGCCCGCCGCCCCGATCTCCGCCTGGCCGCACGTACGGCAGCAGGTGAAGTTCTCCCTCGCCGTGATGCCCGTGGCCTCCAGGGCGGCGAAGGCCCGGGTGAGCCGTTCCGGGTCGGTCTCCCCCTCCCAGGAGGACTGCTCCCCGACGCGTTCCAGCCACATCCGGTCCACCAGCAGGCGCGCCTGCTCGGCGGAGACCGGCCGGCGGTCCCCCGACACCAGGTGGTCCTGGGCGATCTCGGCCAGTTGCGCTCGCGTCGCGTAACCGCCCACGATCACCTCACGGACGCGCGCGTCGAGACTCTTACGCTCGTCCTCGTCGAGTTCGAGTTCGAGTTCGAGAGGGGGCGGAGGTCCGGGCAGGCCCAGGTCCAGGGGGGTCCAGCGCGCCTCGGAGTCCCATCCGTCCTCCGAACGCGCCCAGCGGGTCATCGCCGCGACCACCGGCTCGGGCGCGTCGAACACCGCCTGGAAGTGCCGGTCGGGTGCCCCGTCGCGGTGTTCCAGCGTGTAGTCGCCGCCCTCCTCGTGCCACACCTGGACGAAGACCTGGGGCAGGTCGGGAATCCGCTGGACGACCAGGAACCTGTTGTCCCGGCCGCCCAGCCCGCCGACCAGCTCGGCGAGTTTCCCGGCACTCGCCCGGACGTGCCGGTGACCGTCTTCCGTCAGTACGGTGATCGCTAGCATGCCGGTCACCCTGGCACAGTGCGCGGACGGGTGGCCAGCCCCCGGATCTCTCCCGCGGTCCGCGCCTCACGGGTGCGAGCCTTTCTCACCGCCCGGGTGCCGGAGCGCTTTTCCATGACGCGCTGGAACGCGATCGGCCGGATTCCGTTCATGCGCGTCGGGACGAATCCGAGATAGCGTCGTGATCTTCGATTGGCAGGATTCCCTCCCTCTCCGGATGTCGAAGGAAATCACATGAAAAGGGTTGTCGCCGGCCTCGTCGCGAGCCTCGTTCTGCTCACGCCGTTGCCCGCCCGTGCCGCCGCTCCCGATCCGGTGAAGGCGCTCCGCGCCCAGGTCGTGCCGGGCAGGGGTGTCACCGTCTCCCTGGTCACCCGCATGTCGGCCGACGGCAAGCGGTTCATGACCACCCGGACCGACCGGGTCGCCGGATTCGGCAAGGGAGGGCTGGTGGAAACGGATGACAGCATCACGTACTACGCGCCCGACCTCCCGGAGGAGCTTAAATCAGACATACTCTTCCCGGCACTGCTCATCAGGGTCAGGGACGCGCACTACACCTCGGGTGGTGAGCTGGTCGGCAGGCTGCCGCTGGGCAAGAAGTGGGTACGCAGCCAATGGCCGGAGAGCAGTCCGGCGGACATCGCGGTCGATCTCTTCCAGCCGGGCGCGCTGCGGGCGCTGCTCGACACCGCCTCCTCCGTCGGCCCACGTGCCGCGAAGGGCACCATCCGCACCTCCAAGATCCCCGGCCTGCCCTTCGGCGGGATCCCGTCGGAACGCGGCGAGAAGCTCACCTGGGCCCTCTGGTTCGACGCGAGGGGCAGGGTCACCCGCCTGACCACCAGGACCTCTCAGATGACGAACGACAACGTCGAGCTGGGCATCAGCTCCGACCTGCGCTTCACCGGCTGGGGCGCCAGGGTGACCATCGAGCCGCCGCCCGAGGACCTGGTCGTCAAGGCCGAGGACCTTCCCGAGGAACTTTCCGGGTTCGACCTGTTCGGGGAGTCGCCGGTGACGCTCGAAACCTCCCCGAAGGGAAACTGAGGTCCGGGGCCGCACGGTTGCCCCGCCGGAGCACTGAACCCGCGATCGCGGCGGGCGTGAGCAGTCCGGTCTTGTCGTGGTGGCGCAGGGTGCGCTCAGTGACGCCGGCCATGCGCGCCAGTTGTCCGGTCCGCCACATCTCGCCCCCTCGTGTTGACCTTGTCCCCGCGTCAGGGGCCTACCGTCACCGTCCATGACCGGCTCGAACCCCGGGAACCGGCGCGCTTTCCTGGCCTCATCTGAGGAGGACGTCCGGGAAGCGCGCCCGCCGCGGGCCTGATGCCGGTGACTCCGGTGCCGATAACCCCGGTGCCAACGACTCCGGTGCGGGCGGCCCGGATGCCTGCGGACTTGATACCGGTGGCCCAAATGGCGGCGGCCCGGATACAGGCGGACCGGATGGCGGCGGCCCTGATGCCGGTGGCGCCAACACCGGTGGCGCCAACACCGGTGGCGCCGATGCCGGTGGCGCCGATGCCGACGACCTCGATGACGGCAGCAGGGCCGCGTCGCCGTTGAGTACGGCGGCCTCCATGGCGCGCAGTTCCGGTCCGGGTTCGAGGCCGAGTTCCTCGACCAGCACCCGGCGGGCCCTCCGGTAGACGTCGAGCGCCTCGGCCCGCCGCCCGCCGCGGTAGAGGGCGAGCATGAGCTGGGCGTACGGCTTCTCCCGCAGCGGGTTGGCCGCCACCAGGCGGCGCAGCTCGCCGACCAGCTCACCGGAGTGGCCGAGGGAGAGCTCGGCCTCCACGCGCGACTCCGCCACGACCTCGCGCCGCTCGTCGAGGGCGTCGGCCGTCGCGCCGATCGGGCCGCGCCGCGGTACCTCCGCGAACGACGTACCTCCTCGCCACAGCGCCAGCGCGCCGCCGAACGAGCGGCTCGCGGCGGCCGGGTCTCCGGCGGCGCGGGCGGCCAGTCCTCGGTCGGACAGCTCGGTGAAGGTGTCGGCGTCCAGCTCTCCTGGCCGGACTTCGAGGGCGTAGCCGTACACGCGCCGGACGATCCTGCCCTCGTCGCCCAGGATCCGCCGCAGGTGGTACACGTAGATCCGGAGGTTGTCCCCGGCCGAGCGGGGTGGGCGCTCTCCCCACAGGGTGTCGATCAGGCGGTCGCGGGAGACCGCCTCGTTGGCATGGCACAGCAGCGTCGCGAGAAGCACGCGCTGTTTGGGAGCCGAGATGTCGGCACACAATCCATCACGCCATACCTCGAGTCGCCCCAATACTCGAAACTCCATGTCCGGTTCCCCCCGTACAGGCCCCCGCCGATCCCCCCAAGCATCCGGTGATAACGGATGAATGACGATGAAAGTTTCTAAAGCGCATTAAAGGCGGAATATACGGTTCCCTCAACGGGGTGCGGTCACCATGGGCGTGCGCGGCGGCCAGAGGGGCGTCCTCGGAGGAACCGGGGGCGGGTCGCGGGCACTCTTCAGGGGAGAGAACGCTTTGAACCACTTACGACCACGTGCCGCCTTCGCGGCACTGATGGCGCTGACGGCGGTACTGGCGGTGCTGCCGGTGCTCGTGGCCCCGGCGGCGGCCCAGGCGCAGGGGAGCACCACCATCCCCCGGACCCACTGGACCTACGTCTCCTCCAAGCACCAGAACGCGACGCACTGGCAGGAGGACCGGGTCTTCGTCGGGTTCCAGGAACGGCCCAGGAACATCACCCGGGCGTTCTTCCAGATGGACCTGACCTCGCTCGCCGACGTGGAGCGGATCACCGAGGCCTGGTTCGGCGTGAGGAGGACCCATTCCTCGGAGTGCCGCCGCGACGTCGAACTCTGGGAGACCGGGGACATCAAACCCTCGACCAGCTGGAAGAGGCAGCCGAAGTGGAAACGCCCGCTCCTGGTCGCTCCCGGCTGGTTCTGCATCGAGTCGCTGCCCTTCAGGATCACCGCCGTCGTCAGGGAGGCGGTGGCCGCGGGGAAGGACCACATCACGCTGGGCATCAGGTCCGTCGACGAGACGAACCCGGAGATCAACCACGAACTCCTCAACCTCGCCGATCTGTCGGTCACCCACAACGCTCCCCCCGACCTCCCCGCGGAGACCTCGGTCACGTCCGATCTCGACTCCTGCCACACCTCCGGGACGGCCGGCCGGTACGTGAACTCGGTCACGCCGGCACTGGGCGCCAAGCTGTCCGACCCGGACAGGGGCACCTATCGGGAGCTGGTGCGAGGCCGTTTCGAGTGGGCGGCCCAGGACGGGACCAGGCTGGGTGAGCTGGTCAGTGACCTGGGGGACGTCGACACCCGTTACTGCGTGACGGTGCCGGAGGGGCAGCTCACCGCCGGTTCGTCGTACCGCTGGCGGGTCAGGGCCGAGAATCCGTACACCAACGAGGCCGGAGAGCCGGACCACGACGTCAGCGAGTGGACCCCGTGGCAGGAGTTCACCGTCGACATGACCGCCCCCGAGAAGCCGCCGCTGGTGTCCTCCACGGATTATCCGAGGGAGACGCCGGGCGGGCACGTCTACCTGCCGGGCGCGTTCACCTTCACGCCCAACGGCGTCGACGACGTCGCGGCCTACGTCTACGACTTCGACGGGCTGTTCGAGGAGACGCCTGCGGGCACCGGCGGTTCCGCCACCGTCACGTTGAAACCGTCTCGCGAGACCGGCAACTGCCTGCGCGTGCGGAGCGTCGACCGCGCGGGAAACCGCGGTCCCGAGTCCGAGTACTGTTTCGACGTCAGGGGGCTGGAGCACCCGCCCGGCGTCTCTTCCGGCACCTACCCCGAATCCGGCGGCGAGCCGGGCGGGGGCGTCGGGATCCCGGGCGAGTTCGTCTTCGGCTCCGGAGACCTGCGGGACGTCGTCACCGCCTTCCGCTACTCCTACGGCGAGGTCCAGGCGGAGGTGGCCGTGGACGGGAGCGGATCGGCGAAGGCGACCCTCACTCCCACGGAGGCCGGCCTGAACCTGGTCTACGTCGAGGCCCTGGACCGTGACGGCACGGTGGTCTGGGGTTACGGTTACGCGTTCGATGTGAAGGCGAGCTGATCGCGGGTGACCCGCGTCCCGGGGACGCGGGTCACCCGTTCCGGCGACGGCGACGGCGACGGTGTCGGCGTCGGCGTCGTGGTCGTGGTCGTGGTCGTGGTCGTGGTTGTCGTACGCGTGGAGGGGCCGGGTCCGCCGTCTCACAGCGTGACGACGACCTTTCCCGGCACGTGCCCCTCCTCCTGGTATCTGACGGCCGCCCGGATCTCCTCGAACGGGTAGAGCCGGTCGATGACCGGGGTGACCTTCCCGGCCTCGATGAGCTCGGTCAGCGTCACCAGGTTCCTCGTGTTGTCCGGGCATTGGACGATGTCCGTCCTGGCCGTCCGCTGGGACACGAACGGCGCGGTCGCGAGGGCCGAGACCATGTGGCCGACGGGACGCAGCCATCGGCCGCCGGGCCCGCCGACGATGACGTAGGTCCCCTTGGGAGTCAGCGTCCGGCGGCAGGCCGACACCGGGCGGCCTCCCGCGACGTCCAGCAGGAGGTCGTAGCGCCGCTCCCTCCGGGTGAAGTCCTCCTTGGTGTAGTCGACGACCTCGTCGGCGCCGATCGAGCGGACCATGCCCACGTTCCCCGTACCGCAGACGCCGGTGACCTCCGCGCCGAACGCGCGGGCGATCTGCACGGCGAACGTCCCCACCCCTCCCGAGGCGCCGTTGACGAGGACCCGCTGCCCCGGCTGGATCCGCCCGTCGTCGCGCAGGCCCAGCAGGGCGGTGCCCGCCGCCATCGGCACCGCTGCCGCCTGCTCGTACGACAGGTTCCTCGGTTTCGGCGCCAGCTCGTCCTCCCCGACGCACACGTACTCGGCGAAGCCGCCCCCCTTGAGCAGCGCGAACACCTCGTCGCCGGGGCGGAACGCCGTCACGTTCGCGCCGACCGCCTCGACCTGCCCGGCCATGTCGGCGCCCAGGACGCCGAGCTTCGGGGCGCGGAAGCCCAGGCCGCCGGGCATCAGGCGCGCGACGTACGGCTCGCCTCTCATGTTGTGCCAGTCGTAGGGGTTGACGGAGGTGGCGCGCACCCGGACGAGCACCTCGCCGTCGCCGGGGACGGGCGTGTCGACCTCCGTCAGGTCGAGGACGTCGGGGGAGCCGTACGAGCGCAGGACGAACGCTTTCAACGCATTCTCCTCATCCATCGCGGGTGGGGTACGGGTCTGCCGGGGCGCCGTGCTCGCGGACCGGCGTCGTGGCCGGTGGCGGTGTATCGGAGGTGTCGCCGGCCGGGTGGCGCCGAGGATGTCCCGTGCCACGGGAATCACGGTAGAAGAGCCCCGCGAGGGACTCATCAGCCGAAAGTACGCCCGATCGATGGATGATCGGCCGGTCCGGGGCGGGCCGTCCCGCCGGGGAAACGCCACCGTCCGGGCCGTTTCCGCGCCGCCTAGGAGCGCCCGGGGAGACGGGCTGTTCCACCGATGGAACGCCACCGCCCGGGAACGCCCGGCGGAACGAGGTCCGGCTCAGTTCCTGACGCGTTTGGTCTCGTAGGCCCACATGGCGATCTCGACGCGGTTGCGGGCACCGAGCTTGGCCATCAGGCTCGCGATGTGGGTCTTCACGGTGCTGAGGGAGATGTGGAACTCGCCGGCGATCTCGCTGTTGGTCCGTCCCCGCGCCACGGTGACGAGGATCTGCTCCTCCCGTTCCGTGAGCGCCTCGACGGGGTGCGGCAGCGACGGTGAGGCGGGCCCGTTGTCGGCGAAGGCGCCGAGCAGCCGCGCGGTGACGCTCGGGGCGATGAGCGCGTCACCGTCGGCGGCGGCGTGGACGGCCTGGGAGAGCAGCACGGTGCCGGCGTCCTTGAGCAGGAAGCCCCGGGCACCGGCCCGCAGCGCGGCGTAGACGTACTCGTCGAGGTCGAACGTGGTGATGACGACGACGGCGAGGGGGTCGTCGACGTCCGGCCCGGCGAGGAGGCGGGTGGCCTGGATGCCGTCGAGGCCGGGCATGCGGATGTCGAACAGGCACACGTCGGGGCGCAGGCGCCGCGCGAGCTCGACGGCCCGCCGCCCGTCGGCGGCCTCGCCGACGACCTCGATGTCCGGCTGGGCGTCGAGGATCATCACGAGCCCGGTGCGGACGATCTCCTGGTCGTCGGCGACGAGCACCCTGATGCTCACGTCGCCGCCCCGGCCCTGGGCAGTACGGCGGTGACGGTCCAGCCCCGGCCGGGGGCCGGGCCTGCCTCGCAGGTGCCGCCGAGCAGCTCGGCGCGTTCGATCATGCCGATGAGCCCGTACCCCGGCGTCGCGGCCGGGCGTACGGAACCGGTGTCGCCGTCGTCGCTCACGCGCAGGCGCACCGACGTGTCGTCGGCGGTGACGCGGACCTCGACGCGGGTGGCGTGACGGGCGTGCCGCCGGGCGTTGGTGACCGACTCCTGGGCGAGGCGGTAGACGGCGGCCTCGACCGACGGGGGGAGGTCGCCGAGGTCGTCCGGGATCTCCACGTCGACGGACGGGCCGGACGTGCCCCGGCTCGCGAGCTGCCGGAGGTCGGTGACGCGCCGGCCGGGCGCGAGGTCCGCCGGTTGGTCCCGGCGCAGGACGCGGACCATGGCGCGCATCTCGGCGAGGGCGCGCGACGCCTCGGCCTCGATCACGTGGAGCGCCTCGGTCGCGGCGTTCGGCCGCGCCGCCGAGGTGGCGAGACCGGCCTGGGCGCGGATCGCCATCGCCGAGACGTGATGGGCGACGATGTCGTGCAGGTCGCGGGCGAGCTGCTCGCGTTCGAGCATCTTGACCTGGTCGAGCTCGCGCATCCTCGCCCTCGCCCGGTACCGGAGCGCCCCGCCCAGGGCGACGGCGGAGAACATGACGGCGAACGCGGCGACCACGTCGCCCGGGGCGAGACGGTCGAAGACGATCGAGAGGTGCACCGCGACGAGCATGATCGCCAGCCCGGCCACCACCTCGCGCCCGGACCCCCACCGGACCAGCGAGTACACGACGAGCAGCAGGTAGCCCATCGTGTACGTCTCCATGGGGTCGCCGCCCGTCAGCAGGGGGGCGAGGCTCGTGGTGCCGAAGACGATCATGACCACCGGCAGCGGCCTGCTCCGGCGCCACAACAGCGTGGGGACCAGCGCGACGGTGACCGCCACCGAGACGACCCGCCACGGAAGGTCCGGCCGCAGCACCCCTTCGAGCAGCGCGACCGGCACGAGCACCCCCACCAGCGCCCAGTCCCGCCACACCCGCGCCGGCGGGTCGGGGGGACGGGGCTCGTCCCACAGGGAGCGCACTAGGGGGAGCACCTCATCATGGTACGAGAGCACGCATCACTTCGGATCGGCCCAAAGTACGAGAGGTGCATTCCCCCGGGCTTCAACGCCCCGGCGACTCAGCGACCCGGCGCCCCAATGACCCGGTGACTCTGGTGACTCGGTGATCCGACGACTCAACGGCTCGACGGCTCGACGACCCGGCCGACCGGTCGACCGGTCGTCGCGACGGAGGGCCGCGCGGCTCCGGGGGCCGGCCGGGGGGTCACTCCGGCGCGGGGTCGAGGCCGCCCACGACCGCTCTCAGGCCGGCCACCACCTGCGCCGCGGACGGCGCCCGCCCGGGGTCGAGCAGCCACTGCATCATGACGCCGCTCATCAGGGCCAGCTGCACCGCGCCCAGGGTGCGCGTCACGTCGTCGTCGATCGTGTCCTCCCGAACACCCGTCAGGATCGCCGCCAGCCCGCGGCGGCCCTCGGCCTGGCCGCGCGCCAGGTGCTCCCGCAGCTCGGGGTAGTGCTCGGCCTGCAGGAGCGCCTCGAAACTGGCGATCCACAGCGGCCGGTGCGCGATGAAGGACTCGATGATGCTCGCCCACATGGCCTCGTACTGCTCGGCCGGACCGGCGCCCGGCCTGGCGTAGCCGGACAGGGTACGGCCGGTCTCGGTGCCCCACTCGTCGATGGCCTCGATGAGGGCCGCGTTCAGCAGTGCCTCGCGCGAGCCGAAGTGGTAGCCGATGGCGGCCATGCTGACCCCGCCCGCCGCGGCCGTGATGTCGCGGATGGTGGTGCGCGCCCACCCCTTCTCCTCCAGGCAGCGCCGGGCCCCGGCCAGCAGGTCTTCGCGATTTCCCATGCCAGGCATGCTATCCACGCCTGGGACGGACGAATCAGGCGTTTGCCTAATGCATCCGTCTTGCGCAAGCGCCCAAATCCGCACTAGGGTCGCCGTTATAACCGAGCGACGACACCAGGGAGACCCGCAGTGACCAGTCCCATCCGCGCCGAGCTGCGCGTCGACGGCCGCCGCCTGTCCTATCTCGACTTCGGCCGCACGGGCCGTCCCCTGCTCGCCCTGCACGGCCACCTGTCCGAGGGCGCGAGTTTCGCCGACCTGGCCGCCGGGCTGGCTCCCGGCTGGCGTGTCATCGCCCCCGACCAGCGCGGCCACGGGGACTCGGACCGGGCGCCCGACTACTCCCGCCGGGGATACCTCGACGACGTCCTCGCCCTGCTGGACCATCTCGGCCTCGACCGGGTCGCGATCCTGGGCCATTCGCTGGGCGCCGTCAACGCCTACCAGTTCGCCGCCCGTCACCCCGGCCGGGTCGAGGTCCTCGTCAACGCCGAGGGGCCGGTCTCGCTCGACCCGCACGGCCCCAACCCGCTGGCCTTCGTCCTCGCCCTGCGCGACCAGGCCCCCACCCGCCGGGAGCTCCTCGAAGGGCTCGGCGAGATGGCCCCCTTCTTCGCTCCCACGGTGCGGGAGAACGCCGACGGCACCTGGCGGCTGCCCTTCCATCCCCAGGACATGGTCGACTCCGAGGACCTGGTCCACGGCGACCACTGGGACGACTGGCTCGCGACCACCTGTCCCGCCCTGCTGGTCCGGGGCACCCAGGGCGTCATCCCCGCCGACCAGGCGCGGGCCATGGTCGAACGGCGCCCGGGCACCCGCCTCGCCGAGCTGGACACCGACCATTTCGTCTACGCGAACGACCCCGCAGGATTCGTCAAGGTCGTCCGGGAGTTCCTCACCTCGGCGACCGGCCCGCGGCGGGATTGATCACGAGGGAACGGCCGGGGCCCCGAACCCGCTCGCGCCCGCGTCACGGGCCGTCGGGTGACGCCAGGCGGGCGGTCTGGGCTTTGAGGACCGCGATGGTGTTGGTGACGTAGTCGAGGATCGCGGCCAGCTCGCGCTCGTCGTACTTCGTCATGAAGGCGCCCATCTCGCGGCCGAGGTCGGCGAAGATGCCGCCGAGGTCGGGGGTGCTCCCGGTGACGGCGGAGACGAGCACGCGGCGGCGGTCGCCGGGGTCGGGGACGCGTCGCACGTAGCCGGCCCGTTCCAGCCGGTCGACCAGCGCGGTGATCGCGCTGGCGCCGAGCCCGAGTTCGGCGGCGAGCGCCCCGGCGGGCAGCGGGCCGTTCCCGGTGACGAATCCCAGGGCCTTGTGGTCGACGGCGCTCAGCCCGAGCCGCCGGGCGACCGCCTCGTGGAAGAGCACGACCGCGGTGCTCAGCTCCCGGCCCAGCTCGTCGCCGTTCATCCTCGCTCCAATACTTCGATGTAGTGAATAGTTCACTATCTTGAAGTATCTTAGCGGTATGACTCTCTCCTCGGGACTGCGGCTCAGCGCCGACGCGGCGCGCTGGGGCGTCCGCTTCTACGTCCGGCACCTCTGGGTCATCCTGGGGCTCTCCCTGATCCCGACGGTCCAGCGCTTCGTCGCCGTGCGCTGGGGACAGGACCTCCCGGCGGCGGACGTCGCCGCCGAGATCCTCACCGGGGCGAGCCGGGTCCTGCTGCTCTACGTGATCCTGCGGCTGGCGATCGTGAACGACCCCGAGCTGGGGCCACTCGGCCGCGACGCCCGCTGGAAGCGTCTGGGGGCGTTCGTCGAACGCGGGAGGTACGAGATCGTCGTCCAGTGTCTCGTCCTGGGGGCGGCCTTCCTCGTGCTGGACGTCCTGCCCAACCTCGCCGTCGCGCACTGGGTCGCGGAGGACCGGCGGGAGCTGGTGACGTCGGTCCTCGTCTCCGCCAAGAACCCGACGGTGATCGCCTTCACGTTCGTCTGGATGGCCGGGGTGGCCCGCCGGATGATCCTTTCCGGCGGGCCACGGGAAACCGCCCCTACTCCCGCGGGTCCCGATGCCGGCGGCTGACGGCCGGCGGGTGGACGCCCGGTCCGTCACCTCATGACGCTCTGGTGGTCGTGCGCCTGTCTCTGGAGCGGGATGCCGCCGAGCGCGTCGTTCTCCACCGGGGTCTCCACCGGCCTCTCCGTCGGCGTCTCCTCGACGGACGGAGTCCGCCGGTGGCGGCCGAGGCGCGGTACCGCGGCGACGAACAGCGCGCCCAGCAGGGCGGGCAGCACGAACCCGTAGAAGTTCCATTCGAACGCGAGGCCGGAGCCCAGCAGCCAGCCGCCCAGGAGCGGACCGGCGATCGCGCCGGCCCTGCCCACGCCGAGCGTCCAGCCGAGGGCGGAGCCCCTGCCCGCGGCCGGGTAGAAGATCGCCACATAGCCGTTGACCAGGATCTGGGTTCCCACGCTGCCCAGTCCCGCGACGGCGACGCAGAGCATCAGCAGGCCGGTGCCGAGGTCGAGGCTCATCAGGTAAATGGAGACGGTGGCGGCGAGGAAGGCGCAGACCGTGATGGCCTTGGCCCCGATCCTGTCGGCGAGGACCGACATCACAATGGTGCCGGCGATCGCCCCGATGTTCAGGACGAGCAGGAACTGCAGCGCGGGCCCGAGGGGGTAGCCGGCCTCGCGCATGATCTGCGGCAGCCAGGTGTTGAGGCCGTAGACCAGCAGCAGGCCGCAGAAGCTGGCGGCCCCGAAGAGCAGGGTGGCGGCGAGGTAGCCCCGCCGGAACGGCAGCGTGACACCCTTCCCGCCGCGCGGCCCGGCGGGCTCGTCGCGGCCGTCGGCGAGGTCCAGCCCGTAGCGGGCGGCCACGGCCTCGGCCTCGGCCCGGCGCCCCCGCGCCAGCAGGTAGCTCGCCGACTCGGGGAGCAGCCAGATCGCGAGCGGCAGGATCAGCACGATGGGCGCGGCTCCGACCAGGAACATCGCGCGCCAGCCGTGGTCGGCGAGAAGCGCCATCGCCACCAGCGCGGTGAGGCAGCCGCCCACCGGGTAACCGCAGAACATGAGCGCGTTGTAGAGGTTGCGCCGGTTTCTCGGGGCGTATTCGACGGTGAGGGCGATCGTCGTCGGTACGACGCCTCCGAGGCCGAGTCCCGCGACGAAGCGGAACAGGCCGAGCGTCTCCGGTGACGTGGCCGTGGCGCACAGCACCATGGCCACGGAGAACCACGCGATGCTGACCAGGATGATCTTTCGCCGCCCGACGACGTCGGTGATCATGCCCGCGACGACCGCGCCGATCAGCATCCCGATCAGGGCGTAGCTGCCGATGGCCCCCGCCTGCGCGGGAGTGAGACCCCACTCCGGGTTGCCGAGCAGGCTGGGAACCACCGACCCGTAGACGATCAGGTCGTAGCCGTCGAAGACGATCGTGAAGAAGCAGATGGCGACGACGGCGAGCCCGCTCCTGGGGCGCGTGGGTGACGAACGGTCGGTCGTGTGCATTGTTCACTCCGGGACGTGAGGCTCGGATATAGGCGTTGTGGCGAAATTACAACGCGTGCACGACGACGGTCCAATAAAACATCATGCTGAAAACGATAAGGGCTTTTTAATTGCCATTTCTCGTTTTTGCTCTATGAGAGAAAGGCTTGGCCGCTGTTATTGATATACGGACATACGAATATACGGATACACCGTGCCGGTCAAGGCGCGGATCGGCGGATCACCGGGCGAGCGTCTCGGCGGACACCTTCCAGAGGCGGGCGGCCGCCTCGGGGTCGAGGGCGTATGCGGCGACCCCGTTGCGGGTGCCCGGCAGGTTCGGGCCCGCCTCGTTGCAGTCCTCGAAGTAGCGCCCGCCGACGCCTTCGAGCAGCGGCGACGTCGCGACCAGCACGGACGTGGCGGCACCCTGCTCGGGCGTCTTCCACGTGATGCCCGAGCCACCGGCCGCCGCGACCGCGCGGTCGAGGTCCTCCTGGGAGACGTGCCGCTGCAGGTTGGTCCGGATGCCGCCGGGCATGAGCGCGTTGACGGTGATGCCGTCGCTCTCCCAGCGCTTCGTCGCCTCGACGCCGAACAGTACGTTGGCCGTCTTCGACTGCCCGTACGCGGACCACGGCTCGTAGGCGCGCTCCTCGAAGTGGATGTCCTCGAAGACGATCGGCGAGCGCAGGTGCGCGCTCGAACTGACGGACACGACGCGGGCGCCGCCGGCCGCCGCGAGTGCCCGGTGCAGCCCGGTGGCGAGGGCGAAGTGGCCGAGGTGGTTGGTGGCGAACTGCAGCTCCCAGCCCTCCGGCGTGCGCGTCTCCGGCGAGGCCATGACGCCGGCGTTGTTGACGAGGAGGTGCAGCGGGCCGTCCCAGGCGGCCGTGAACGACGCCACGGACGCCTGGTCGGCGAGGTCCAGCGGCGCGACGAGGACCCGCTTGTTGCCAGTGGTCGCGATGATGTCGTTCGCGGTGCGCTCCCCGGCGTCGAGGTCGCGTACCGCCAGCGTCACCTCCGCGCCCGCCCCGGCGAGCGCCCGCGCGGTCTCGACGCCGATGCCGGACGCTCCGCCGGTCACGACGGCGCGGTGGCCGGTGAGGTCGATGCCGTCCACGACCTCGGCGGCGGTGGACGTGGCGCTGAACGGGGTGGTGATACGGGTGGTCTCGGTCATGATCGTGCCTGTCCTGTCGGCGGTGTTCTCGGCCGTGCACCGCTGTGCACGGTCGTGCATGGCTGTGCTCGGCCGTGCTCGGCTGTACGAAGGGAGACCCGGCCGGTACGATGTGAAAACGGAGGAGCCTCCACTACGAGCCACTGTAAGTGGAGTTTCCTCCGTTTAGCAAATCGCCCCCCGGCGTCCCGCGCGCCGGCCACCACGTCCAGAGAGACCGAGCGTCCACGGACCGAGCGTCCACAGGGACTGACGAGGAGAGACCGTGTCGGCCACCGGCCCCCGACCGTTGCGCGCCGACGCGCGGCGCAACCGCGAACGGCTGCTGGAGGTCGCGGTGCGCGCGTTCTCCCACGAGGGGCCGGACGTGACGCTCGACGCGATCGCGAAGGCCGCGGGCGTCGGCATCGGCACCCTCTACCGCCATTTCCCCACCCGCGAGGCGCTCATCGAGGAGGCGTACCGCAGCGAGCTGGACAAGCTGTGCGACGTCGTGCCGGACCTGCTGGCGGGCATGCCGCCGGACGAGGCGACGCGCGCCTGGATGGATCGCTTCGTCGACTACATGACGACCAAGCGCGGCATGGCCGACGCGTTGCGCGTGGTCATCGCGTCCGGCGGGAACCCGTACGCGCAGAGCCGCGACCGGCTGGTCGAGGCGATCACGACGCTGCTGCGGGCCGGTGCCGCCGCCGGGACCGTGCGGTCGGACGTCGAGCCGATCGACGTGATCGCGAGCATGGGCGGCGTGTCCCTCGCCGCGGGGGAGCCCGAGCAGCGCGACCAGGCCCGCCGCCTGCTCGACCTGCTGATGGACGGCCTGCGCTACCGCGCCGCCGCCGCGCCCTGACGCGGGACCCGGCCGGCGTACGGAACCGGCATGGGCCGGCGTACGGAACCGGCGACGGGCATAAACGGGCATGAAGAAGCCGTGGGCCCCCGCGGTCAGCGGGGACCCACGGCGTGGGGTGGAACGCCTGATCAGCGAGGAGAGCGCTATGACCACCGCTGATCAGGCGGGCTCAGGACCTCAGGGGTAGGAGACGAGCTTGGACGGGATCGTCGCGGTGCCGTAGGCGGGACCGCCCACACCGTTGATCACGTGGTTGATCCGGCCGTTGCCGCCGAGGGAGACGGTGAGCAGGCTGTGGAACTTCACGCCCGGCTTCACCGGAGTCTCGAACGCGCTCTCCACCTCGATCGTCGGGTCGACGTTGAAGTAGACGTAGCTGCCGAGTCCCCAGCCCTCGTGGGTGTTGACCGCGGGGCCGACCTTGTAGGCCGCCCACCCCTTGCTGGTGCCGTTCATGTAGGCCGCCTGGTTCGGCGGGTCGTACGCCTTCTCGTTCTGGAAGAAGATCGTCCGGCCGCGCTCGCCGTACCACTCGACGTCGTACTTGCGGTAGTGCTCGACGAACAGGCCGGTGGCCAGGACGTCGTCGCCGTTCACGATGAGGCCCGTCTCGGCGGTGTTGACGTTCCAGCCGATGCCCTCACCGTGGTCACCGCGCCACAGCCAGGTGTGGTCGATGATCACGTCGTCGCTGTTGACGACGACGCTGGTGGTGGCGTTGCCGGCGAAGGCGCCGCCGATGCGGACGAAGACGTCCTGCAGGGTGGTCGGGTTGGCGGCGTGGTCCGCGCTCGACCCCGCCGGGCCGACCTCGATGAGCACGTCGGACTTCTGCGGGCCCGCGTCGACCAGGAACCCGGCGAGCTTCACGCCGTCCACGTCGGCCACCTTGACCGCGGTGGAGCCGCCGCCGGGGATGATCGTCGCGAGACCGAGGCCGAGGACCACGGTGTTCGCGCGGGTCACGTTGATCGGCTGGGTGAGGTTGTAGATGCCGGGGGTGAGCAGCAGGTGCAGACCCTGGTTGAGCGCGGCGTTGATGGTCGCGGCCGAGTCGCCGGGCTTGGCGACGAAGAACTGGCTGAGCGGGAGCGAGCTGCCCGGGGTGGGGCCGTTCGCCCAGCTCACGCCGCGAGCGTTGGTCCGCTTGGCCGGGACGAACACGCGGTAGGCGCCGGCGCCGTCCACGTAGAGGTACGGCTTCTCGCGGCTGATCGGGGTGTTCTCCAGCGTGGTGTACGACTGGTCGAGGAAGTTGGTCGCGGGAGCGCCCTGCACCCCGGAGAAGACCATGTTCCACACGCCGTTGACCCAGCCGCCGACGGAGCTGTCACGGGTGTACCACTGCTGCTGCGAGTACGGGCCGACGGCGCCGTCGATCTTGCTGTCGGCGATGTAGCCGCCGCTCGCCCAGCCGTAGCCGGTGGGGGCCAGGTTCAGCGCGCCCTTGATGTGCATGCGGCGGAACGGCGCGGCCTGGGAGACGGCCCACTGGTTGGTGCCGCCGGGAGGCTGGACCGACAGGTTCTCCGTCGAGCGCCAGAAGTTCTGGGTCGCGTTGCCGCCGAACCAGCCCGCGTCGACGGTCACGCCGTTGAGGGTGACGTCGTCGGGGTTCTGGCCCAGGCCGATGATCGAGGTGTAGAAGCCGACCTTGGCGTTCACGTTGTAGGTGCCCGGCTTGAACAGGAAGGCGTGGCGCCCGGTGCCGAACTGGGCCGACTCCTGCTGGGTGAAGACCGAGTCCAGCTGGCTCTGGATGGTGGCGCTGGACATCGACGGGTCGAAGACGTGGACGTTCGGGCCCAGCGGACCGCCACCGGGGAGCTCGGGGTCGCCGCCCGAGGTGGTGTACACCGCGAACTCCCACAGTGAGTAGCCGTAGGCGGTGCCCCGCGCGCTGCCCAGCATCCGGACGTACCGGGCGGAGCCGGTCACGTCATGCGACTGGACACCGCCGGTGGCGCCGGTGACGGTCTTCAGGTCGGTCCAGGTGGTGCCGTTGGTCGAGCCCTGGAGCTTGAAGGCGCTCGCGTACGCGGCCTCCCACCTCAAGTCGATCTTGCAGAGGGTCTGCGCCGAGCCGAGGTCGACCTGGACCCACTGCGGGTCGCCGGCCGCGCTGGCCCAGCGGGTCCCGTTGTTGCCGTCGAAGGCGGCGCTCGCGGGAAGGCCGGCGCCCTGGATCGACGAGGCGCTGTAGGTCTTGTTCAGCGCGGCGTTGGTGGTGCCGCACGGCCCGCCGGGGCCGGGGCCGCCGTCAGGACCGAAGACCTGGAACTCCCAGAGGGAGTAGCCGTAGCCGGTGGCCCGCGTGACGCCCTGCACCCGGACGTACCGGCCGGTGCCGGTGACGTCCCAGGTGTCGATCCCGCCGTCACCGCCGGTGACGGTCTTCAGGTCCGTCCAGGTGGTCCCGTTCGTGGAGAGCTGGACTTTGTATCCGCTGGCGTACGCGGCTTCCCAGTTCAACACGACCTTGTTGACACTGGTCGAGGCGCCGAGGTCCACCTGGAGCCATTGGGCGTCGGTGTTGGCGCTGGACCAGCGGGTGCCGGCGTTACCGTCGACCGCGGCGCTCGCCGGGGTGCCGGCGTTCTCGGTCGACGAGGCCGTCGCGGTCTTGCCCTGCGACAACAACGTGTCGGCGAAGGCGGGAGTCGACGGTACTGCGAGCAGAGCTGCCGCGACTGCCGTGGCAGTCCATAAGGCGGCAGGACGGAACAGACCTCTCATGCATGTCTCCACTGCGGATCCGGGGGGTGGAAGGTCTAACTGCAGGTGAAGGGCGACTTACGGGGAACGGTAAATCAACGCCTTATTTCTACACTTAATTTAACTTGTCGGAAACATGGCGTCAATGGGTCAAAAGTCATGGATGGCCGTTTTGGGAACGGTTCGGCACTCCCGCCGGTCGCGGGCCCGTCCGCGAGCCGGGGACCGGCTCGGGTCTCCGCGTGGCGGATCTGGGCACTGACCCGGGCTTCCGCACGGCGAGGGCGCGGGGTTTCCGCGCGGCGGGGGCGCGAGACTTCCGCGCGGCGGGAGGCGCGAGATTTCTGGACGGCGAAGGTGTGAGACTTCTTGGCCGCGGAGGTGCGGGCCGACCCGGGTCTGTGGGCGGCGGGGCCGGGCGCACGACGTCGCCGCCAGCGCTTCGCTCGGGGGGACGTCCCGAGCGCGGTTGGAGGGTCCCACGAACCGCGACTACGCCAGCGCTTCGCTCGGGGGGACGTCCCTCTGCGCGGCGGGGCCGGGCGCGCGACCCGGTCCTCATGCGGCGCGCCGGGCGCGCCGGTCCGGGTCTCTGCGCCGCGCGGTGGAGCGGGCGCCGACCCGGGTCTGTGCGCGGGCGGGGCCGGTGGTGGTCGTACGGCGGGCTCGGGCTGTCAGTCCTCGTCGGCGGGCATGGCGAAGAGCCGGATGTGCATGGGACGCGCGCCGGGGGACGCGTTCTCGGGCAGGGGGCTGTACCTCTTCAGCAACGCGATGTACTCCTCGAAGAACTCCTTGAACTCGGCCTTGGTCATCCGGCCCAGGCCGCGCGATCCGGTGGCCCACTCGGGATCGCGCAGGTAGGCCTCGGGGAACCGCTCCATCAGCTCGCGGTCCTCCTCCATGCCGACCCGGTGGAACTCGGCGAGCACGGGCCGGTCCTCGGGGGCGAGCTGCCCGGGCGTGGGAAGCCGCAGGTCACGCGGGCCCTTTGCTTTGCGCCACCAGCGTTCCCTGCCGGTCGAGCGCTCCGGGACCTCCTCGATGAAGCCGTACTTCTCCAGCTGGCGCAGGTGGTAGCTCGTCGTGCCGGTCTTCGCGCCGAGCAGCTCGCCGAGCGTGGTGGAGGTCGCGGGGCCGTGCACGGTGAGATGGCGCAGCATGAGCCGCCGCATGGGGTGAGCGAGGGCCTTGAGCTTCCCGGGGTCGTCGAGCAGGAACGGCTCGTCATCCTTCATGAGGAGCAGCCTAGTCCTGCAGAACGATATCTGCAGACAAAGCTTTGCCGAGAACTCTCTGCAGAGTAGTTTCGGGACATGAGAAGAATCCCCCCGGCCTCCTTGGGACTCCGGGCGGTGGTCGCCACCACCGCTCTATGCCTGCTCGCGATTCCAGCGACCGCCGCCGCCACGTCCGCGCCCCTGTCCGCGCCTCTGTCCGCGCCTCTGTCCGTGCCTCTGTCCGTGCCCCCGTCCACGTTCACATCCGCCCACCCGTCCACGTTCACATCCGCCCACCCGTCCGCGTTCACATCCGCCCACCCGTCCGCGTTCACATCCGCGTCCGCGCCCACAGCCAGGACCCCCGCCACCGCTGCGGCTCCCGTCACCGCTCTTTCCCTCAACACCGCGGGGGCCGCGACCACGAGCCCGGCTGTCGCGACCACGAGAGCCGGGCTCGCGGGCACGGTCCCGGCGAGCGCCGCGTCTCCCGGTGTCCCGCCCGACCTCGCGGCGACGGAGGTGGGTTTCCGCGGGGGCGGGGGCCTCGCCATGCGCGGCACGGTCGTCTCGCCCACCGGCGCGCGATCCGCGCGTCCGGGCATGGTTCTGGTCCACGGCGCGGGCACCGGCACGCCCCGCGGGAAGCTGATGGGCGAGGCCGTCGCGTTCGCCCGCCAGGGGATGTCCGTGCTGGTCTACGACAAGCGTTCGAAGGACTACTCGCTCTTCGAGCGCTCCTACTCGCTGCTCGCCGACGACGCGATCGGCGCCCTCGGCGTGCTCCGCTCCCAGCCGGGCGTCGACCCGGCGAAGGTCGGCATGTGGGGGCTGAGCGAGGGCGGCTGGGTGGTCCCCATCGCGGCGGCGCGGTCGAGCGACATCGCCTTCGTCGTGCTCGTGGGCGCCAACGGCCTGTCACCGCTGCGGCAGCAGACCTGGGCCGTGGCGGCCGGGCTGCGCAAGGCGGGGGTGTCGGGATCGCTGATCGACCGGGCCGAGTTCAACCTGTACCGGACGATCGCCGACGGAGGCATGTTCCCCGAGCCGTACTACGACCCCGGGCCGACGATCGCCAGGGTGCGCCAGCCGGTGCTCGGCATCTGGGGGACCCACGACCTGCTGACCCCGCCCGAGGAGAGCCCCCCGCTCTTCGTCAGGGCGCTGGAGAAGGGAGGCAACGAGCACTACACGTTCCGCTTCTTCGCCGGTGCGGAGCACGCCGCCCACCTGAGTCCCGACGGCGGCGTCACCCGGCTGCCCGAACTCGCCCCGGGCTACGCGGATCTGGTCGGCTCCTGGGTCGGCGACGTCACGGCGGGCAGGCCGCCGGCGGCGGGAACGTCCGGGCCCGCTCCCGTGCAGGCCTCGCGGACCGTGCCGGTGAATCCTCCCGCCCCGTGGGAGTCGGCGCCGGTCCAGCTGGCGGTCCTGCTGCTGATCCTGGTCGCCTTCACCGCCTACCCGGTGACCGCGCTGGTACGGCGTCTCGGCGGGCGGTCGCGTCCCCCGGTGACCAGGGCCGCGCGGCTGCTCAGCGCCGGAGGGCTCGTGGCGGTGCTCGGATCGTTCTCCTACCTGTTCTACCTGGTGATGACCGGGGGCAAGCTGGCCGCTCCCGGGCCCGTGGTGGCGGAGCGTCCGGTGCTCTGGCTGGCGCTGCAGGCCCTCGCGGTGGTCTCCGTGGTCGCGGCGGTCCTCACCGCGCTGGCCTGGCGCCGCGCCCGCGCCTCGGTGCCGAGGGGGGAGCGGGTACGGCTCGGCCTCCTGCTCGCCGGTGGGGCGATGTTCGTCCCCTGGGCCCTCTACTGGGGGTTGCTGCTTCCCTGAGCTTCCCTGAGTTTCCTTGAATGAAGGTCCGTCGTGGCGCCCGGCCCGGTCACACCCGTGGAGGTGACCGTACGCCGGGCGCGGGGTGTCCCTCCGGCCCCGAAAGGCGCGGGGTCCGGGGGCCCTCGCGACAAGTCCCGTTCGGCTGAAACCAGCGGAGGGAGGTGATATAAGTGCTGATAAATTATTTATCTACGTCAATTCTGACATACAGGACATTTGTGGTGTTATGAGAGTTTTCATTTGGTCCGTGGCGGCCGTTGGCACCCTGATCGCCGTCATCGGCTGGCTGGGTGCCATCGATATCCGGGACACCTTCTCCGCCTCGGCCGTGAGCTCCGCCACAGGTCCCACCGCGAGCGCGGACAGGCGGGCGATCAGAAGCTTCATCGAGGCGGACAAGGGGGTGAGCGGCGCTTCCGCGTTGGTGGACAAATGGGTGAACGCCGCTCCCTCGGCACCGGCCAAGCGGGTGGTCAAAACCTCCGTGACCAGGGTCGGCGGCAAGTCCTATCTCAGGGTGCAGGTGACGAACGGATACGGAACCGCCAAGCGGTTCTCCGTGAAACAACGCGTCTGCGTGAAGAAGAAGTGCCGGACGGTGACGGCCGCCCTGTCGGTGAGCGCCGGGCGGACGGCCTGGCACGAAACGTATCTCGGTACCGCCACCTATAAGAAAAGCGGTAATTTCTCCGTTGCCACGACGACGCCGCCGGCCCGGACGACCCCCGCCCCCCGGGTGACCGTCACCGCGACGGTGACCGCTCCGGCCGTGAGCACCACGGTCACGGTGACCGAGACCGTGACCACCACCGTGACGGCGACCGTGATGGCCACCGCGACCGTGACCGCCACCGCGACGGTCACCGCCACCCCCACGCCGACCCCCACACCGACCCCCTCGCCCTCGCTGAGCCCCTCCGTGACCGTGACCGGCCCGCTCTGCGACGCGCCCCCCAACCCCTACGGGTTCACGTTCTGCTCCACGGTGAACAAGGTGTACGCGCCCGCCGACGGCGTCTGCCAGGTCTTCACGTGCATCGAGAACTTCCCCAACGGGAGGGGCCACCTGGTCATGTGCGTGGACGGCAGGGTGAGCCTGTCGGGCGGGATCATGGGAGCCTGCTCCTCCCACGGCGGGGTGCTCCGGGACGTGAACCGGAACATCGCGTAACCGGCCGGGGTGACGGCGCGCTCGCCGTGCCCGCTCCCGCCGTTCTCCGCCCGCAGGGGCCTCCCGCGAACCTTTCCCGTACCGACGGGAGGCGCGGTCACCCTCACCGTGATCGCGCCACCCGCCGGTACGTGGATACGTGGGTACGCGTTTCCCCGCTCCCCGGTGTGCCCGTCGGGTTCAGTCGTCCTTGTTCCGTCTGGCGGGGGTGCGTTGATCGGCCTCGTCGGCCAGCTGGTCCTCGACGATGGCGCACCAGCGGTGCCACCGCGCCAGATCCAGATGTTCGTCCACGTCGCCCACACCCGCCTCGGCCATGAGCTGATGGCTGCTCGCCGCCGCCTCGTGGGCGTTGACCAGCGCGTGGTGGCCGTGATTGGCGAGTGATTCGCTGACCGCCAGATTCACGGCTATCTCTCCCATTGTCCTGGGCCGGCCCGAAAGCTCGTCGCCGAACCCCTTCCCGGTGAAGTCGCGGTGCTCCGAATCGTCGCTCATAGCTGCTGAGTGCCCCGCACGTCCTAGATCTATCTGTGACTTCCGATCCGATGTGGACGATTTCCCGACGTGGGAGCCGCGAGCCGGATCCGGGGCCCGTTCCATGCCCAGGGCGCGATTCGCTTACGGGCGTGTTGCGGTTGGCCGGAGAGTGTCTTCTCACCAAGATCTTTAAAATAGCCTCGATGCACCCGGCGTAAGGATTGTGGAGGATGACGACGCGGCTTGATCTCTCGGTCCGCAGGCACGAGGGCGCCTCGGTGATCGCGATCGCCGGTGAGCTGGACAAGCTGTCCAGCCCTCGGCTCCGTGATGTCATGGTCACGGAGCTGGACGACGGGTCGTGTCATCTGGTCCTCGATGTCACCCGCCTGAGATTCTGCGATTCCACCGGCCTGTGGACCATGCTGGAGTTCCAGCGGCGCGCGGGCGCGGCCGGGGGTTGCCTGCGGCTGGCCGGTGTCCACGGGGTCCTGAAACGGATCCTGACGATCACCGGCCTCGCGGGCGCGTTCTCCCTCGACCCCGACGTCCCCGCGTCGCTGCGGGCCGCGTCCTCCCTCGCTCGGGCCACGAAGCCTCCGGCGGTGTCTCCGTCCGCGTCTCCATCCGTGTCACCGTCCGCTTCATCTGCTCCGTCCGCTCCATCTGCTCCGTCCGCTCCGGACGCGAAGCCGCCCTCCGGTACGGGGTGAGGCTTCCCGCTCCGCCCGCCGTCGTGTTCACCACATCTCCACCTCTGGTCCCGTACGCGTGAGATGGTTCGCGGGTCTTTCCGCCCATTGGTGCAGACTTGTCCTCCGGGTGCCACCGTCCCTCGGGGGCGGTGACCCGGTCGCGCGGGCGATACCGGCGCGCGGCGCGGTGCCGAGATGAGGGTGGGAAGCCAGTGTCGGGTGAGGTACCCGGGGTGAACGTCCCGGACGGGCGGGGTCGTACGGGACTGGACAGGATGGGGCTGGATCTGACCGGCAACCCCCGCGTCCGGGTGCGGGAGGTGCGGCTGCTCTCGTCCAGCTGGTACGTGCTGCGCAAGACGACGTTCGACTACCGGCGCAGGGACGGCGGCTGGAGCACCGAGCAGCGGGAGACCTACGACCGTGGCAACGGCGCGACGGTGCTGCTCTACGACGCCGGGCGGGCGACCGTGCTGCTGATCAGGCAGTTCCGCTATCCGGCCTACGTGAACGACCACCCCGACGGGTTCCTGCTGGAGACGGCGGGGGGTCTGCTCGACGACGACGACCCGGAGACCGCGATCCGCAGGGAGGCCTCGGAGGAGACCGGCTACGACATCGGTGAGGTGGAGCACGTCTTCGACGTCTACATGAGCCCCGGCTCGGTGACCGAGCGCGTCCACTTCTTCGCCGCCCCGTACAGCGCGGACCGGCGGACCTCCGAGGGCGGCGGGCTGGCCGACGACGGCGAGGACATCGAGGTGGTGGAGCTGCCCTTCGCGAAGGCCCTGGGCATGATCGCCTCGGGTGAGATCGCCGACGCGAAGACCATCATGCTGCTGCAGTGGGCGGCGCTGTCCGGCCCGTTCTCCGGCCGGGGCAGGTAGCCGGTCCGGGGCCGGGGGCCGGGCCCTCCCGTGCCGGCTCCGGTCGCCGGAGCCTTTCACGGGCCGGTCGCCGGGCATTACCCTGCACGGATGACGGAAGTGGAGTTGCGCGGATGGCGGCCGGACGACATGCCGGTCGTGCTCGACGCGTTCGGCTCCCCGGACATGGCGGAACAGGCGGCCCGGCCCATCGACACCGCCCAGGCGGCGCTGGAGTGGATGGGGGTCTGGGGGTTCCGCGACGACGCGCGGGCGTTCGCGGTGGTGTCCAACGGCGAGGTCGTGGGGAACGTCGCGGTGAGCAACATCGACGCGCACGGCACCGGCTGGGTCTCCTACTGGACGCTCCCGCGCGCCAGGGGGCGGGGCGTGGCCGTGGCCGCCGTCAGGAAGATGACCGCGTGGGCGTTCGGGGAACGAGAGCTGTTCCGCCTGGAGCTGGCGCACCGGGTCGGCAACGAGGCCTCCTGCGCGGTGGCCACCAGGGCCGGGTTCCTGCCCGAGGGGATCGAACGGGCCAAGCTGAGCTACGAGGGCGTCCGCTACGACGTGGAGCGGCACGCCCGCCTGGCCACCGACTGAGCGACGCGGGGCCGGGAGCCGCCCGGCTTCTCGCCCGCTTTCTCGCCGGGGTTCTGTCCGGGGTTCTCTCCGGCGTTTTTCGGCGCTCCCGCGGGAACCGTTCGCCGGTGCTCCCGGGAGGCGGTTCGCCGGTCTCCCGGAGTGACCGTTCGTCGGCGCCTCCGGAGTTTCCGGGGTGACGCCGGGAACCGGTAAGCGGTCAGAGGGTTCTGAGACCGGCGAGCAGGTCTCGGAGCAGGTTCTCGCGGGGAACCGCGGACGGGGGCGTGGGGGCCCGTACGGTGATGAGGCCGCTGTCGCGCAGGTCGCCGAGGAGCACCCGGAGCACCCCGACGGCGAGGGCGGTCCGCGCGGCCAGCTCGACGACCGGGATCGGCGCGCGGCAGGCGTCCAGGATCGACAGGTGCTCGGGCTGCAGCTCCCGGTGCGGTGCCCCGATCGCCACCACCACGGCCATCAGGTCGAAGTGGGCTCCGGCGGGCTTGGTCCGGCCGCGCGTCATCGTGTAGGGGCGGACGACCGGGCCGGTCTCCTGCCCGAACCGGTCGGACTGACCGGACTGACCGGACCGGCCGGACCGGTCGGACCGGTTGGGCTGATCGAACTGATCGAACTGGCCGGACCGGTCCGATTGGCCGGACCGGTCGAACTGGCCGGACCGATCCGACTGGTCGAAACGGTCGAACTGGCCGGACCGGTCGAACTGGTCGGGCCGGTCCGACTGGTCGAAACGGTCGAACTGGCCAGACCGGTGGTGCTGGTCGGACCGATCGAAACGGTCGGACCGATCGGACCGATCGAACTGGCTGGACCGATCGGACCGATCGAACTGGTCGGACCGATCGAATCGGTCGGACTGGCCGGGCCAGTTGGACTGGTCGGATCGGCCTGACCGGCCTGACCGGTCCGACCGGCCGGGTGAGTGCTCCGATGTCACGGTCCACCCTCCTGCCCGGCGGGCCGCCGTCCGTCGCGAAGCGTCCCGGACACGCCGCTCGGGACGGCGCCCCCGCCCGCCCCGCCCCCGCGGGTCCCCCGGCTTCCCGCGCCAGGGACCCCGCCGGCGGCCCGCTCGGCGGGTACGGTCTGGCGCACCCGTTTGGGCAGGCCGTCGGCCGAGGGTAACCGTTCGACCTCGACCGAGTAGGTGAACCGCGGATCGACCGGTTCGACCACCAGCTCGCTCGGGAGCATCACGATCGCCGTGGTGCCGCCGAAGGGGGAGGGCCGCAGGGAGACGCGGATGCCGTGCCGTACGGCGAGCTGCGCGACGACGAACAGGCCGAGCCGGTCGCTGTCGGCCAGGTCGAACTCCGGCGGGTCGGCCAGCAGCGCGTTGAGCCGGGCCGTCTCCTCGGGGGAGATGCCGAGCCCCCTGTCCTCGACCTCGATGGCGTAGCCCCTGGCGACCAGGTCGCCGTTGACGCGTACGGAGGTGTGCGGGGGAGAGAACATCGCGGCGTTCTCGACCAGCTCGGCGACCAGGTGGATCACGTCGGTGGCGACCGCGCCGATCACGGACGGGCCGTGCGGGACGCCGATCGTCACGCGCGGGTAGTCCTCGATCTCCTCGACCGCGGCGCGGACCACGTCGTAGATCGTGACCGGGTTGCGCCACCCCCGGCCGGGAGCGGCGCCGGACAGGATGATCAGGCCCTCGGAGTGGCGGCGCATCCGGGTGGTCAGGTGGTCCAGGCCGAAGAGGTCCTCCAGGGTCGCCGGGTCGCTGGCCCGCCGCTGCATGGTCTCCAGCATGGCCAGCTGCCGGTACAGCAGGGACTGGCTGCGCCTGGCCAGGTTCACGAAGACCTTGTTGACGCCCTTGCGCATCTCGGCCTGGCCGACGGCCGCCTCGACCGCGGTCCGCTGCACGGTGGAGAACGCCTCGGCGACCCCGGCGACCTCGGCGGTGTCGCCGACCTCGATCTTGGGGGCCTCGGAGCACACGTCCTCGCCCCGGCGGAGCCGCTGGACCACGTCCGGCAGCCGCTTGTCGGCGAGGTCGAGGGCCGCCTGCTGGAGGCCGACGAGCTCGGCGCCGAGCCTCCGGCCGAACCGCACCGAGACGAAGACGGACAGTCCGACCGCGAGCAGCCCGAGCCCCGCGGCGAGGCCGATCCTGACCATGATGTCCCTGGCGAGGGGCATGGACCGTTCGCTGATGTGCCTGCTGGCGTCCCCGGCGAGCTTGTCGAAGTCGTCGGAGAGCCGCGTGGCGATCCCGGCCCAGGAGGGGTCGGGCACGGCCGAGGCCGAGAGGGCGTCCTCGATCCTCTCGAACGAGGCGTGGTCGGAGGAGTCGCGCAGCGGCCTGTAGAGGGTCTGGAACCCGGCGTCGAGCTGGTCGAAGCCCATGGAGAGGAGGAGCCTGCGGCCGGTGACCAGCTGGCCGAACCGCACGCGCTCCGCGGGGCTCATGGCCCCCTCGACGACGGCCCCGGAGATCAGCGCGGCCTGCTGGCTGAGCATCTCGCGGCTCCGGCCGATCATGACGACGGCTCGCGTCTGGTCGCTCAGCTCGACGTCGGCGGATATCCGGATCTTCTCGTAGGCGTCGAAGGCGGCCGCGATGATCGCGCTGTAGGCGTCGAGGGTCCGCAGCCGGGTCTCGGTACGGGTGTCGACCCCGCTGCGGATCTCGGTGAGCCGGTCCAGCGAGGCGAGGAGCCGGCTCAGGCGTCCCCAGGTGGCGGGGTCCATGTCGGCCCGGACGGCGGAGGTCAGCCGTTCCAGCTCGGCCTGGGCGGCGTTCGTCCGCAGGCGCTGGTCGTCCAGCTCCTTGCGCGAGACGCCGACGTCCCCCAGGACGGACAGCGACAGCATCCGCTCGTGCTGGAGCGCGGTGGTCACCTTCCTGGCGGGGACGACCACCTGCTCGTAACCGCCCCGGATCCTGAGCAGCTGCTGCCCATCTTGGACCGTGATGCTGGCCGCAAATACCCAAATCACTACAAGGGATATAATGGGTACGAGGAGTAAGGTAAAAATCTTTACCCTGATTGAGTATTTTCGGCTGGCCATAATACCTCGCACACCTTGAGATGCGTGGTTAACAATGGCCAAACATAGCAATGTGGGTCACTTGGGACTAGACGTACACGTGGGCCCCGTTGAGATGATTTATCGCGATGTGGCGGTCCGGAACCATCGGCCCCTCGCGTACGTCTCTGTTAGACAGGAGGGGGGTCGACGATGCAGAAGATCGCGGACCTGATCGGAACCGAGGCCGAGCGCGCCGACCAGGCGACGCTGGCCCGTGGTGGCGAGCTGGCGAGGGCGGGGGCGGTGCAGCTGGTCCGCTTCAGCCCGCCGCGGGTGACCGCCGAGGTCGACGACGGCGCCGCGTGCGTCGAGTTCCGGCTCGTCGACGACACCCTTCTCTGGCACTGCAGCTGCCCCGAGGGCAGGAACGGCGTCTTCTGCGCCCACTGCGTGGCGACGGCTCAGTCGGTCAGGATCAGGACGGACAGGAAGGACTCTCCCGTCGCGCCGTCGGTGACCGCCTCGGCGAGAACGGTCCGGATCGCGTCGTAGGCCGGGCGGTCCCCGGCCCGGAGCGTCGACGGCTCCGGCCAGATCAGCAGGTGCTCGCCCGGCGGCAGCCACGACAGGTCGGTGAGCACGTCGTAGAGCGCGTCGAGGTTGTGCCCGAAACGGCCGGGCAGGTCGAGGGCCTCGGCGATCGCGTCCATCGCCTCGGCCGAGGTGGTGATCTTCGCACCGTCCAGCCGATGCGGCGTGGCGGATCCGAGCATGGACTCCACCTCGTCGGCCGTGCCCTGGCGGAACGTGCCCCTGGAGACCGTGGTCATCCTCGCCCCCGGCCGGTGACGGGCACGCCCCGGGTGCCCGCGCGGTCGCACTCGCGGGCGACGTCCTGGACCGTCATCGGCCGTGCCCCCTGAGCTGCTGGTTCGCGCTGTCTCTCGGACCTCTCACCCCGCCGAACTACCCGCCCGCGGAGCCGCGAAAACGGGGTGCCGGGCGTGTCGTCGTCGCTGTCGGCCGCTGGATCGCCGTTTATTGGATTGTCTAGTTGTCATACAATCTGCCTACAATCGGCTCATGAAAATCGCCGTGATCGGAGCCGCCGTGCTCTGGGGGACCGCGGGGACCGCGGGCCTGCTCGTCACCGGGGTCGATCCCGTCTCCCTGGCCTCCGCCCGCCTGGTGATCGGCGGCCTCGTCCTCGCGGCCGTCACCGCACCCGCGGCGCGGCTCCTGCTCTCTCCCACGGGCTCTTCCGGCGAGGCGGGCGCTCCCGATCAGGCGGGCACTTCCGGTGAGGCGGGCTCTCCCGGCGAGGCCGGCGCTCCCGGTCAGGCGGGCTCCCCCGGCGGCGGGGAGGGCGGGGGCCGGAGACGCGGTCCCGGGGCGCGTCCGGGCCCGCTCGTGGCGGCGGCGGTGGCCGTGGCCGCGTACCAGCTGTGCTACTTCGCCGCGGTCGGCAAGACCGGGGTGGCTGTCGGCACGGTGGTCGCCATCGGCAGCGGTCCCGTCTTCACCGGGTTGCTGTCCCGGCTGCTCGACCGCGCGTGGCCCGGCCGCCGCTGGGCGGGGGCGACCGCGGTGGCGATCGCCGGCTGCGCCGTGCTCACCGGCGGGGGAGGCGAGGTGCGGGCCGACGGTGTCCTGCTCGCGCTGCTCGGCGGCCTGCTGTACGCGTTCTACGCGGTCACCGCGGCGCGGGCGATCGGCGCGGGGGCGCCCTCCGACGCGGTGATGGGGCTGATGTTCGGCGGTGCCGCCGTCGTCATGGCGCCCGTCCTGCTGTGGACGGGCACCGGCTGGCTGGCCGAGCCGCGCGGCCTGCTCACCGCCCTCTACCTGGGCTGCGCCACCACCGCGCTCGCCTACTTCCTGTACGGCAGGGGGCTGCGCACGACCCCGGTCGCGACCGCGGCCACCCTCGCCCTGGCCGAGCCCGCGGTGGCGGCCCTGCTCGGCGTCGTCGTGCTCGGCGAGCGGCTCGCGCCCGTCTCGGTCGCCGGGCTCGTCCTGCTCGGCGCCAGCCTCGTCGCGGTCTCCCTGCCCGGGCGCGCCCACCCGGGAAGTCCGGGAAGCCGGGACCGGGGGGCAATAGGGTCGTCGGCGTGACCCTCCCGCTCCATCCCGTCTCCGCCGTCGGCGCGCTCGCCGACGCCCTGCGCCGGAGGGTGCTGTCCGGCGAGATCCCGCCGGGCACCACGCTGCCGGAGCAGGAGCTCTCTGCCCTGTACGGGGTGGCCCGCCCGACCGTCCGCGAGGCGCTCGCCGTGCTCGTGCACGAGGGGCTGCTCAGGCGCGAGCGGCACCGCAGCGCCCAGGTGGCCGAGGTGACCGCGGCCGACCTGGACGACCTGATGTTCGTCCGGCGCCCGCTGGAGGAGCTGATGGCCACCTCGCTGGCGGGGCGGCGGGTCGGGGAGGCCGACGCGGCGCTGGCGCGGATGGCCGCGCTGCCCGCCGACGCCCCCTGGTCGGAGGCGGTGGCCGAGCACATGGCCCTGCACCAGGCGCTGGTCGTCGCGGTGGGCAGCCCCCGCCTGGAGCGGCTCTACGGCATGCTCGCCGCCGAGACCAGGCTCGGCCTGGTCAGGTTGCGCGCGGTCTACTCCGACCGGCACGTGCTGGTCGCCGAGCACCGGGACCTGCTCGACGCGATCGGCCGGGGGCCCGGGGAGGCCGCGAGGGAGGCGGTCGCCGCGCACCTCGACCACGGCTGGGGCGATCATTAGGGACTCGACTTGCATGGCTCTATTGCACGCGGAGCCCTGCAGTCGTCACAATCGCGCCCATGCACGGCAACTCAGTGCCGGACTCCTACGTGTATGTCACCGAAGAAGGCGTGACCCGTCACTACGCGGACGGCAGCGTCGACGCCCTCGCGTGGGAGGACGTCGTCGAGGTGCGGGTAGTGGGCGACACGGACTCGGACATCCTGTACATCCTTCTTGATCGGCAGGGAGAGGGGTGCGTGGTGCCCAATTCGGCGACCGACGCGACCTTCCTCGCCCGTCTCCGGTATCTCCCGGATTTCGATCTCGACCGGCTCGGTGCGGCGGTGGAGTCAGCGCGCGACGATTACGTCGTCGTATGGCGCAGCCCGGAACCGCCTTCGGCACTGCCGGATTTTGAATACGACTAATTTCCCATTATCGCGCAAATGCGACGGCCAAACTTACACGTTTGGACCGTTCCGTCAAGATGCCATCTCTGCCCAGTTCGGCCAATAGTGGACAGTTAGCGGTATTCCCCTACTCAATGGTGATCACTAGGATTTCCATGGGTATCCACGCTCCTGATGCATAAGGAAATGCTGTCAACCATTGAATGAGATGCGCGGTGCTTTATCCTGTCGCGTCCGGGCATCTTGGGTGGGACGGGGTGGTATGAGAGTGGAAACTGAGGAGCTCGTCGTCGGGCTTCTCAAAGGTCCTGCACGCACTGCTCCAAGCATTTGGACGCGCTCTTATGTCCGTATTCTGCTTGCCGGAGACGTCGCGTGTTCCGTGGTCGCCTGCGAGACCGTTCTGGGGGTCCGGCTCTGGTTCGGTGCCTTTATCCCCGAGACGGAGGCCCTGCTCGGGCTGAGTCTCGCCCTGATCTGGCCGCTCGCCCTGGCGTCCGGAGGCGCCTATCGCAAGCGTACTCACGGCGAGGGAACGGACGAATTCCGAGCGGTTTTCAATGGCGCCGCCGGTCTGACGGCGGCGGTCGCGATCGGTGCGTACATCACGCAAACTCCGATCGCCCGCAGCTTTGTCATGGCGATGTTCCCGCTCGCTTTCGCCCTCACCCTCTTCTTCCGCTACCGGATGCGCAAGCGGCTGCACCGCAGGCGCTCGCGCGGCGACTACATGCGCCACATGGTCGCCGTCGGCCACCGGGAGTCGGTGCTCGACCTGGTGATGCAGCTGCGCAGGCAGCCGCACCACGGCATGACCGTCGTCGCCGCGTGCCTGCCCGCGGGGCCCGACCTGGTGGAGGTCGACGGGGTTCCGGTCCTCGGCAACTTCTCCGACGTCCCCACGGTGGTGGCCGAGGTCAACGCCGACGCCGTCGCCGTCCTGGCCTGCCCGGAACTGGACGGCGCGGCGCTGCGCAGGCTCGCCTGGGGCCTGGAAGACGCCCGCACCGACCTGTTCGTGGCCCCCGCCCTCATGGACGTGGCCGGCCCGCGCATCAGCATCAGCCCGGTCGCCGGAATGCCGCTCCTGCACGTCGAGCACCCCGACTTCCGCGGCGCCCGGCGGCTGGCGAAGAGCCTGTTCGACCGGACGGGCGCGGGCCTCGCCCTCCTGGCGCTGGGCGCGCCGATGCTCGTGATCGCCGCGCTGATCCGCGCGACGAGCCCGGGACCCGCCCTCTTCCACCAGGTCAGGGTAGGTAAGGGGGGCATGGAGTTCCATGTCGTGAAATTTCGCACCATGGTGGTCGACGCGGAGCAGCTCAAGATCGACCTGGAGCGGGAGAACGAGTTCGACGGCGTCCTCTTCAAGATTAGGAACGATCCAAGGATCACCCGCGTGGGCGCCTTCCTGCGCCGATACTCCATCGACGAGCTGCCCCAGCTGCTCAACGTGCTGCGCGGCGAGATGTCCCTCGTCGGCCCGCGCCCGCCCCTCCCCGACGAGGTCAGGCAGTACGGCGCGGACGTGCGCCGCCGCCTGGTCGTGAGACCCGGGATGACCGGCCTGTGGCAGGTCAGCGGGCGCTCGGACCTGACCTGGGAGGAGTCGGTCCGCCTCGACCTCCGGTACGTCGAGAACTGGTCGCTCTTCCTGGACCTGCAGATCCTCTGGAAGACCTGGAGCGCCGTGACCGGCGGAGAAGGGGCCTACTAGTGAAAGCGCTCGTGCTCGCCGGGGGGTCGGGCACCCGGCTGCGGCCGATCACCCACACCTCCGCCAAGCAACTCGTCCCCGTCGCCAACAAGCCCGTCCTGTTCTACGGCCTGGAGGCCATCGCCGCCGCGGGCGTCCGCGAGATCGGGATCGTCGTGGGCGACACGCACGCCGAGATCGAGGCGGCCGTCGGCGACGGGCGCGCGTTCGGCCTGGAGGTCACCTACATCCGCCAGCGGGCGCCGCTGGGCCTGGCCCACGCGGTGCTCGTCGCCCGCGACTACCTCGGCGACGACGACTTCGTCATGTATCTCGGCGACAACTTCATCGTCGGCGGCATCGACGACGTCGTCGAGCGCTTCACCCGCGAGCGGCCCGCCGCCCACATCATGCTCACCACGGTCGGCGACCCCCGGCAGTTCGGGGTCGCCGAACTCGACGCCACCGGCCGGGTGGTCGGGCTGGAGGAGAAGCCGCCCGTCCCCAAGAGCGACCTCGCCCTGGTCGGCGTCTACCTGTTCACCGCCGCGATCCACGAGGCGGTGGCCGAGCTCAAGCCCTCGTGGCGGGGAGAGCTGGAGATCACCGACGCCGTCCACTGGCTGATCGCCGACGGGCGCAGGGTCGAGTCCTCCGTCATCTCCGGCTACTGGAAGGACACCGGCAACGTCACCGACATGCTGGAGGTCAACCGGCTGGTGCTGGAGTCCCTGGAGCCCCGGGTGGACGGCCTGGTCGACGACGCCAGCCAGCTGATCGGCCGGGTGGTCGTCGAGCCGGGCGCCGAGATCGAGCGGTCCCGCGTCGTCGGGCCCGCGATCATCGGTCCCGGGGCCCGGATCCGCGACAGCTACATCGGCCCCTTCACCTCGATCGCGGCGGGCTGCGCGATCAGCGGCAGCGAGATCGAGTACTCGATCGTCCTGCCCAGATCGTCGATCGCCGGAGTCTCGCGGATCGAGGCGTCCCTCATCGGCCACGACGTCGAGGTCACCCCCGCCCCCGCCACCCCCCGAGCCCACCGTCTCGTACTGGGCGATCACAGCAAGGTCCAGATAAGTTCATGACAGCAGCCGACAGGGGGGCGACTCCTGCCCCAGCGAAGGTCCTGGTCACCGGGGGTGCCGGATTCATCGGTTCCCACTTCGCCCGCATGCTCGCCGCGGGCGGGGCCACCGTGACGGTCCTCGACAAGCTCACCTACGCCGGGAACCCGGCCAACCTGGAGGGGACGCCCCACGACTTCGTGCACGGCGACGTCTGCGACGGCGAGCTCCTGGCCGCCCTGGTCCCCGGGCACGACCTCGTCGTCAACTTCGCCGCCGAGTCCCACGTCGACCGGTCGATCGACGGGGCCGCCGACTTCGTACGGACCAACGTCCTCGGCACGCAGGCGCTGATGCAGGCTTGCCTGGACGCGGGCACCCCGCGGGTGGTGCAGGTCTCGACCGACGAGGTGTACGGGTCGATCGAGATGGGGTCCTGGGACGAGCGCGCGCCGCTCAGCCCGCGCTCGCCCTACTCCGCCGCCAAGGCGAGCGGTGACATGGTCGCCCAGGCGTACGCGGTCACCCACGGCCTGCCGGTCTCCATCACGCGCTGCGGCAACAACTACGGCCCCCGCCAGCACCCGGAGAAGCTGATCCCGCGCTTCGTCACCCATCTCCTGCGGGGCCGCAGGGTCCCGCTCTACGGCGACGGCGGCAACGTCCGCGACTGGGTCCACGTCGACGACCACTGCGCGGGCATCCGCCTCGTCGCGGAGCGCGGCGAGTGCGGCGAGGTCTACCACATCGGCGGTACGGCGGAGCTGAGCAACCTCGACCTCACCGCCCGGCTCCTGGAGGCCTGCGGCGCCGGGTGGGACATGGTCGAGCGCGTCCCCGACCGAAAGGGGCACGACCGCCGTTACTCCCTGGACGACTCCCGGCTCCGCGCGCTCGGCTACCGGCCGTCCGTGCCGTTCGAGCGGGGCCTGCTGGAGACGGTCCGCTGGTACGAGGACAACCCCGGCTGGTGGGAGGCGACGGCGGAGGAGCCGGGCGGGAGCCCGCCGCCGGGCTCGCCGAACGCCGCGGGCCCGCCACCGGGTCCGGCGAGGTCGACGAGGTCGGCGGGTGCGGTGAACGCGGCGGGTCCGGCGAGGTCGGCGGGTGCGGTGAACGCGGTGAACGCGGCGGGTCCGGACGGCTCGGCGGGTTCGGACGGCGCGGTGGGCGGGCGGCGGGGAGGGGAGACCGGATGACCCGCTGGATGATCGTCGGTGCCTCCGGCATGCTCGGGACCGAGCTGACGGCCCGCCTGCGCGCCGGGGGGCGGTCCGTCCTCGCGCTGGGCAGGCGGGAGCTGGACCTCCGCGACACCTCCGCCGTGCGCCGCCTGGTCGCGGCCCGCAGGCCCGACGTCGTGGTGAACTGCGCCGCGTGGAACGCCGTCGACGACGCGGAGACGCGGGAGGACGAGGCGCTCGCGGTCAACGGCACCGGGGTGCGCGCGCTCGCCGAGGCGTGCGCGCAGGCGGGTGCGCGGATGATCCAGCCCTCCAGCGACTACGTCTTCGACGGCACCGCGCTGGACCCCTACCCCGAGGACGCGCGGCCCTGCCCGGTCAACGCGTACGGCAGGACCAAGCTCGCCGGTGAGCGTGCCGTGCTGGAGGTGCTGCCGCGCGGCGGCTACGTGGTGCGCACCGCCTGGCTGTACGCCGCGTCCGGCCACAACTTCGTCCGCACGATGGCCCGCCTGGAGAGGCAGGGGGTGGACCCCGACGTCGTCGGCGACCAGTTCGGCCAGCCCACCTGGGCCGGAGACCTGGCGGCGAGGATCGTCGACCTGGCCGGGAGCGAGGCGCCGCCCGGCGTCTACCACGCGACCAACTCGGGCCGGACGAGCTGGTGCGGCCTGGCCAGGGAGGTCTTCACGCTGCTCGGCGCCGATCCCGCCCGGGTGGCCGAGGTCTCCTCCAAGGACTTCCCGCGTCCCGCGCCCCGGCCCGCGTACAGCGTGCTCGGGCACGACGGCTGGCGCGCGGCCGGGCTGCCGCCGATGCGGCACTGGCGAGAGGCGCTGAGGGAGTCCCGTGTGCTCGCGGCGGGCTGACGGGGGCGAGGCCGGTCCCCGCGGGGAGCCGGGCACGGGAGCGATCGAGTCGGAGAACCGTCGGACCGCGTCACGCGGCGAGGGAGCGCATACATGACAACCTGCAGGCTGTGCGGCTCGACGAGCCTCGCCAGCGTCGTCGACCTCGGGGCGACCCCGCCCTGCGAGCGGTTCCTCACCGAGCGGCAGCTGGAGGAGCCCGAGGTCACCTACCCGCTGCACCTGCGGGTCTGCACCGGCTGCTGGCTGGCGCAGATCCCGCCGATGATCACGCCGGAGGAGACCTTCACCGAGTACGCCTACTTCTCCTCGTACTCCACCTCGTGGGTGGAGCACGCGCGGGAGTTCGTGGACGAGACGGCAGACCGGCTCGGGCTGGGGGCCGGGTCGTTCGTGGTCGAGGTGGCGAGCAACGACGGGTACCTGCTGCGGCACGTCGTCGAGCGGGGCATCCGGTGCCTGGGCATCGAGCCGTCGGAGAACGTCGGCCGGGCGGCGAGGGACGCCGGGGTGACGACCTTCACGGCGTTCCTCGACCCGGAGACCGGCGTCTCGGTGCGCGCGGAGCACGGGCCCGCCGACCTGGTGGTGGCCAACAACGTCTACGCCCACATCCCGGACGTCGCCGGGTTCACCCGGGGGCTGCGCGCCCTGGTGGCCGACGACGGCTGGGTCTCGATCGAGGTCCAGCACCTGCTGACCCTGATGGAGCGTAACCAGTACGACACGATCTACCACGAGCACTTCCAGTACTACACGGTCGCCTCCGCCCAGCGCGCCCTCGCCACCGGCGGGCTCGCCCTCGTGGACGTCGAGTCGCTGCCCACGCACGGCGGCTCGATCCGGCTGTGGGCCAGGCCGGTGGAGGCCGTGAGGGAGTGCGAGCCGGGCGAGCGGGTGGCCGCGCTGCTCGCGGCCGAGAAGGCCGCCGGGCTGCACGAGCTGTCCGGGTACGCCGAGTTCGGCGAGCGGGTGTCGCGGGTGCGGCGCGACCTGCTGGCCTTCCTGCTCGACGCGGCCCGCGAGGGCAGGACCGTCGCGGGCTACGGGGCGCCGGGCAAGGGCAACACCCTGCTCAACCACTGCGGCATCCGGCCCGACCTGCTCCCCTTCACGGTCGACCGCAACCCGTACAAGCACGGCAGGTTCACCCCCGGCACGCGCGTGCCGATCCTGCCGCCCGAGCGGCTCGCCGAGGAGCGGCCCGACTACGTGCTGGTCCTGCCGTGGAACCTCCGCGACGAGCTCGTCGGCCAGCTGTCCTTCGTGCACGCCTGGGGAGGCCGGCTGGTCTTCCCCATCCCCAACCTGGAGATCGTCGAGGTGAACCCGTGAAGGTCGTCCTCTTCTGCGGCGGATACGGCACCAGGATGCGCACCGGCACCCCCGGCGACGCGCCCAAGCCCATGCAGCTCGTGGGCCCCCGGCCGCTCATCTGGCATGTGATGCGCTACTACGCGCACTTCGGGCACACGGAGTTCGTCCTCTGCCTGGGGTACGGCGCGCACCACATCAAGGACTTCTTCCTCAACTACCAGGAGACGACGTCCAACGACTTCGTGCTGCGCGGGGGCAGGATCGAGCTGCTGTCCACCGACATCTCCGAGTGGTCGATCTCGTTCGTGCAGACCGGGATCGCGTCGCCGATCGGCGAGCGGCTGCGCCGGGTCCGCGACCACCTGGACGGCGAGGAGATGTTCCTGGCCAACTACGCCGACGTGCTCACCGACGCGCCGCTGCCGGAGATCGTCGACCGCTTCACCCGGTCGGGCGCGGGCGCGTCGATGATGGTGGTGCCGCCCTCCGACACCTTCCACTGCATCGAGCTGGGGGAGCGCGGCACGGTCGGCGGGATCACCCCGGTCAGCGAGATGCCGCTCTGGGTCAACGGCGGGTACTTCGTGCTCCGCCAGGAGATCTTCGACCACATCCCGGAGGGCGGCGACCTGGTCGCGGACGGCTGCGCCGAGCTGGCCAAGCGCGGCAGGCTGCTCGCGTACCCGCACCGCGGCTACTGGCGGCCGACCGACACGGTCAAGGAGCGGGTGGCCCTGGACGAGGCCTACTCGCGCGGCGACCGCCCCTGGGCGCTGTGGGAGCACGGGCGGGCGCCGGTGCCCGTACGCGGATCCGTGACGGTCCTGGAGCGTGAGCCCGCGCCGGTGCTGGGACAGCCGCCCGCGTACGAGCCCCCGGTGGTGCTCGGCGGAGGACCCGCGGCGCCGCTCGGCGGAGGACCGGCGACGGTGCTCGGGGGAGGGCCCGCGACGGTGCTCGGAGGAGGACCGGCGGGGCTCGGAGGAGGATCGGCGGGGCTCGGGGGAGGACCGGCGGGGCTCGGCGGGGGGCCCGCGGCGGTGACGGTCACGTGATCCGGTTCAGGCCGGCCGGGACGGGCCGGATCGCGCTGCTCGCCGCGCACTGCGACGACCTCGCCATCGGGGCGGGCGGCAGCCTGCTCACCCTCTGCTCCGCGCGCCCCGGCGTCCGGGTGGACGCCCTGGTGCTCTCCGGCGGCGGGACCGAGCGGGAGGACGAGGAGCGCGCCGCGCTGGCCGCCTTCTGTCCCGGCGCGGATCTGCGGCTCACCGTGCTCAAGCTGCCCGACGGACGGCTGCCCGCGCGCTGGGAGGAGGCGAAGGAGGCCGTGGAGGAGCTGCGGGCGCGCACCGACCCCGACCTGCTGTTCGCGCCGAACCCCGCCGACGCCCACCAGGACCACCGGGGCCTGGCCAGGCTGGTGCCCACGGCCTTCCGCGACCACCAGGTGCTCGGCTACGAGATCGCCAAGTGGGACGGCGACCTCGGGCGGCCCGCGGCCTACCAGCCGCTCACGCCCGAGGTGGCCGAGGCGAAGGTGGGCCTGCTGCACCGCCACTACCCCTCCCAGCGCCACCGCCCCTGGTACGACCGCGAGGCGTTCCTGGGGCTGGCCCGCATCCGCGGGATCGAGTGCCACGCCCGCTACGCCGAGGCGTTCCACGTCAACAAGCTGACCTTCGACCTGGCTGGAGGCTGAACCGGATGCGCGTGCTGCTGACCGGGCACCAGGGCTACCTGGGGAGTGTGATGGCCCCGGTGCTCGCCGCCGAGGGCCACGAGGTGACCGGGCTCGACTCCGGGCTCTTCGCCGGACGCGTGCTGGGCCCCGTGCCCGACGACCCGCCCGGATACGCCGTCGACCTGCGGGACGTCACCCCCGGGCTCCTGGCGGGGGTGGACGCGGTGGTGCACCTCGCCGCGCTGTCCAACGACCCGCTGGGCGCGCTGGCGCCCGAGCTGACCTACGACATCAACCACCGTGCCGCGGTGCGGCTGGCCCGGCTGGCCCGCGAGGCGGGCGTGCGCCGGTTCCTGTACGCGTCCACCTGCTCGGTCTACGGCGCCTCCGGCTCGGACCTGGTCGACGAGGACGCGCCGCTGCGGCCGGTCACCCCGTACGCCGACTCCAAGGTCCGGGTGGAGAGCGACCTGCTCAAGCTGGCCGACGACGACTTCAGCCCGGTGTTCCTGCGCAACGCCACCGCGTTCGGGTACTCGCCCAGGCTGCGCGCGGACATCGTGCTGAACAACCTCGTCGGGCACGCCCTCCTGTCCGGGGAGGTCAGGGTGCTGTCCGACGGCACCCCGTGGCGCCCGCTGGTGCACGCCGCCGACATCGCGAACGCCTTCGCCCTGGCGCTGACCGCCCCGCGCGACGCGGTCCACGCCAGGGCGTTCAACGTCGGCACCGAGGAGAACAACGTGACGGTGGCGGAGATCGCCGCCGAGGTCGCCGAGGCGGTGCCCGGCTCCAAGGTCGTGATCACCGGGGAGACCGGGGCCGACCCGCGCTCCTACCGGGTCGACTTCTCCCGGATCCGGGACGCGCTCCCCGGCTATCGGACGATGTGGACGGTGAAGGCGGGCGCGGTCGAGCTGGCCGAGGCCTACGGGCGGTTCGGCCTGACCGAGGACGGCTTCCGGCGCCACTTCACCAGGCTGGCGTGGCTGTCGGCCCGCCGCGAGGCCGGAACCGTCGACGGGTCGCTGCGGCCACGCGGGGCGGTGAACGGTGACGGGTGACGCCGATGACGAGGGACGCGAGATGCACGCTCTGGTGGAACGGCTCTACCCGCTCTGCAGGAGCATCACCGGCGACGGCGTGCGCCGCACCCTGGAGATCATCGGGGAGTCCCTCCGCCTGCAGGTCCGCGAGGTGCCGACGGGCACCCAGGTCCTCGACTGGACGGTGCCCAGGGAGTGGAACATCCGCGACGCCTACGTCAAGGACGCCTCGGGGAACAGGGTCGTCGACTTCGGCGCCTCGAACCTGCACGTGGTCGGCTACAGCGTCCCGGTGTCGGCGACCATGACCCTGGACGAGCTGCGCGGGCACCTGCACACGCTCCCGGAGCAGCCCGGCCTGGTCCCGTACCGCACGAGCTACTACGCGGAGACGTGGGGCTTCTGCCTGGCCCACGACACCCTGGAGGGGCTCCCCGACGGGCCGTACGAGGTCATGATCGACTCCACGCTCGCCGACGGGCACCTGACCTACGGCGAGCACGTGGTGCCCGGCAGGGTCGCCGAGGAGGTGCTCGTCTCCTGCCACGTGTGCCACCCCTCGCTGGCGAACGACAACCTGGCGGGCGTCGCGGTGGCGGTCCGGCTCGCCCGGCGGCTGGCCGGGGCCGACCCGTGGTACACCTACCGCTTCCTGTTCGCGCCGGGCACCATCGGCGCGATCACCTGGCTGGCGCGCAACCGGGAGCGCGCCGGGCGGATCAGGCACGGCCTGGTGCTGGCCTGCGCGGGGGACCGGGGCCCGCTGACGTACAAGCGCAGCAGGCGGGGCGACGCCGAGATCGACAGGGCCGTGCGGCACGTCCTGCGCAGCTCGGGGCGCCCCCACACGGTCGTGGACTTCTCCCCGTACGGCTACGACGAGCGGCAGTTCTGCTCGCCCGGCTTCGACCTGCCCGTCGGCTCGCTCACCAGGACCCCGTACGCGGGCTACCCGGAGTACCACACCTCCGCCGACGACCCGGACCTCGTCTCCCCCGAGGCGATGGCCGACACCCTGGAGACCTGCTGGGAGGTCACCCGGGTGCTGGAGGACAACCGCGCCTACCTCAACCTCAGCCCGCACGGGGAACCGCAGCTGGGCAGGCGCGGCCTGTACGGGTCGCTGGGCGGGCGCAGCGACACCAAGGAGGCCCAGATGGCGATGTTGTGGGTGCTGAACCTCTCCGACGGGAGGCACAGCCTCCTGGACATCGCGGAACGGTCCGATCTTCCCTTCGGTGCCGTGGCGGAGGCGGCACGGGCCCTTCGCGGCTCGGGACTTCTCAAGGAGTGTTCGCTGTGACGCGGTTCCAGGTCGTGACGGGCTCCCGGGCGGGCTCCAGGGCGGGCTCCAAGGCGGGCTCCAGGGCGGGGGCGCTCGACCTCCGGGTCGGCGAGACGGTGGAGGTGCTCGGCGAGGCCGAGATCCTGGCCACGCTGGACGGGAAGGGGGAGCTGGACGAGCTGCCCTTCATGCCGGAGATGCTCGCCTTCTGCGGGCGGCGGCTCACGGTGCACAAGGTGGCGCACAAGCTCTGCGACACGATCAGCAGCAGCGGCATGCGGCGGATGGAGCGCGCCGTCCACCTGACCGGGGCCCGCTGCGACGGGCAGGCGCACGGCGGCTGCCAGACGGCCTGCCAGTTCTACTGGAAGGAGTCCTGGCTCAAGCGGGTGGACCCGGACTCCTCCGTCACTCCCATCACGAGGAACGGTCCCACCTCGGGGAACGGTTCTACCTCGGGGAACGGTCTCGCCACGGGGAACGGTTCCGCCACGGGGAACGGTCTCGCGGCGGGCAGGCCGCTGCTGCCGATCCTGCAGGCCGCCACCAGGAAGGAGCCCGGCCCCGACGGGGAGGAGCGCTTCTCCTGCCAGGCGACCGAGCTGCTGCGCGCCGCGCCCACCTGCCTGCCGTTCAAGGACGTCGGGCAGTACGTCGCCGACGTGCGCACCGGGAACGTGGGCGTGACCTGGATGCTGCGCTCGTTCCTCGTCGGGCTGTTCAACCGCTTCCAGCAGGCCAGCAAGCGCGTCCTGCCCAGGTGGCTGTGGATCAGGGGCGGGATGCGCTGGGGGTTCGTCAGGGGCGAGGCCGGGCCGACCACCCCGACGCAGACCCTGGACCTGCAACCCGGAGAGCTCGTCAGAGTCAAGTCGAAGGAGGAGATCCTCAAGACGCTCAACGACGGCCTGCTCAACCGCGGCATGGGGTTCGAGGAGGAGATGTCGCGCTACTGCGGCCACGTCGCCCGGGTGAGCGCCCGCGTCGAGAGGTGCCTGGACGAGAAGACCGGCCGGATGCTGCGGATGAAGAACCCGTGCATCATCCTGGAGGGCGTCGTCTGCGCGGGCGCGTACAACGTCAGCTGCCCGCGCGAGTTCGTGCCGTTCTGGCGGGAGATCTGGCTCGAACGCGTCGAGGAGCCCCGTTGAGCGGGCCGTCCCACGAGACGGACGACGGAACCGGCTCGGCTGACTCGGCTCGCGCGGCTGATTCGGTTGGCGCGGCCGGTTCGGTCGGCGCGGTCGGTTCGGCCGGGTCGGTCGGGTCGGTCGGTGAGGCCGGGTCGGCCGGTTCGGCCGGTGAGGCCGGCCCCGACGGCGGGGCCGGTGGTGCCGGCACGGCCGGTGAGCAGGTCGGGACGATCGGCAGGAAAGCCGGTCGCGGGCTGCGCTGGAGTCTCCTCGGCAACCTGGGGACGAAGGCCACCACCTTCGTCATGGGACTGGTGCTCGCCCGGCTGCTCGTACCGGAGGACTTCGGCCTCTACGCCATCGCGCTCGCCGCGACCACCTTCGTCATGCACGTCAACGACGTCGGCATCATCGCCGCCACCGTGCAGTGGCGGGGCAGGGTCGAGGAGATGGCGCCGACGGCGACGGTGATGGCCGTGGCGTTCAGCACCGGGATGTACGGGATCTTCTGGGTGGTGGCCCCGTACTTCGCGGAGCTGGCCGGAAGCGCGGAGGCCACCCCGGTGGTCCGGCTGCTCACCGCGATCATCCTCATCGACGGGATCACCGCCGTGCGGGCGGGCTCGCTGATGCGCGGGTTCGGGCACGACAGGCTGACCAAGGCCAACATCGCGGGCTCGCTGGTCAACGCCGGGGTGGCCGTCACCCTCGCCGCGAACGGCGCCGGTGCCTACAGCTTCGCCGTCGGCCAGGTGGCGGCCAACACGGTCACCGGCGCGCTGGTGCTCGCCTGGGCCGGGCTGCCGTTCCGCCTCGGCTTCGACCGGGAGGTGGCGGTCAGGCTCCTGCGGTTCGGGGCGCCGCTCGCCCTGGGGCTCGGCATCGAGGCGGTGCTGATGAACGCCGACTACGTCATCGTCGGCGCCGTGCTCGGCCCCGTCGCCCTCGGGTTCTACCTGCTGGCGTTCAACGTCTCCAGCTGGGTGCCCAGCGTGATCGGCACCGCCCTGCGGTACGTCACCGTGCCCAGCTTCTCGCGGCTCGCCGAGCAGCGGCCGGAGTCGCTGTCGCTGGGGGTGCAGCGCTCGGTGCCGTTGCTGGTCGCGTTCGTCCTGCCGGTCGCGGTGGTGACGGCCACGCTGGCCCCGGCGATCGTGGCGTTCCTCTACGGCGAGAAGTGGGCCCCGGCCGCCGGGGTCCTGTCGCTGCTCGCGGTCCTGATGGTCGTCCGGATGCTCACCTCCCTCGCCTTCGACATCCTCACCTCGGCGGGCGCCACCAGGGCCACCGTGTGGATGAACCTCGGCTGGGCCGTGGCGCTGGTGCCCGCTCTGTGGGCGGGCACGCACTGGTACGGCATCCGCGGCGCGGCGATCGGGCACGCGCTCGCCGGTGTCCTGGTCGCCCTGCCGATGGCGGCCTGGGCGCTGAGCCGCGCGGGGGTGCGCCTGGCGCCCGTCCTGCCCGCCCTCGTACGCCCGCTGCTGGGCGCCGCGGTCGCGGCGGCCGTTACGGTGACGCTCGCCGACCTGACGAGCGGCCTGGTGGGCGGTCCGGTGAGCGGTCCGGTGAGCGGGGTGACCGCGGGCTCCGCGCTCGTCCAGCTCTGCGTGGCCGGGGGCGGGGGGCTGCTCGCGTACCTCCTGATCGCCGTACCAGCGGCGCGGCTCAAACAGTTCGGCGCGCGGGCGGTCCCCGCCCGCGCCCGCTGACCTTCCGCAAGGCACACGAGATCCACGAGATCCACGAGATCCGCAAGGCACACGAGATTCACGAGACCCGCGAGATTCACGAGAGGAGAGACCGGATGGAGAACTCCGACACGCTGGTGTCCGTCGTGCTTCCCGTGCGCAACGGGGCCGGGCGGATCGAGGGTGCGATCCGTTCGGTGCTCGGCCAGGACCACGAGCGCCTCCAGCTGGTGATCTCCGACAACGCGTCCACGGACGGCACCGAGGAGATCTGCCGCGACCTGGCCGCGGCCGACCGCCGGATCGTCTACCGCAGGCACCCCGAGAACGTGGGCCTGTTCGACAACTTCGTCCGTACGACCGAGCTGGTCGAGGGCACGTTCTTCCGCTGGGTCGGCGACGACGACCGGCTGGAGCCCGCGTGCGTCTCCCGGTCCCTCCAGGCGTTCGCGGAGGACGAGCGGCTCGTCCTGGTCACCACGCAGGTCGCCTACACCGGACCCGACGGTACCGTCACCACCGCTCCCCTCGACGGCTCCGGGCTGGCCTCGGACGACCCGGCCGAGCGGTTCGCCGAGATGCTGCGGCTGCTCAACGAGAGCCACCTGCTCATCGACCCGCTGTACGGCACGCTGCGGCGCGACCCCCTGGCGGGCATCCCCCGGCGCAACATGCTGCGCGAGGACGAGGTGTTCGCGGCGAAGCTCGCGCTGGCCGGGCCGTGGGGGCACGTCCCCGAGGTCCTCGCCCACCGCAACTGGAAGCACGACACCCTGTCCGCGATCGCCCGCCGCCTCGACGTGCCGCCCTGGCGGGCCCGCTGCTCCAGTGTCCTGCAGTGCGGGGAGCTGTTCCGCTGGCTGCGGGAGGCCGACCTCACCCCCGACCAGCGCCGCCGCGCCCGCGCGGCCGTCCTCGGCATGTACGCCCGACGTCAGCGGCTCACCGCGGCCCGCCGTGGCCGCAGGCTCGCCCTGCTCGCCTCGGGACTCGTCCCCGGCGGGCGGTGAGAGACGCCCCGGCCGCCCCGGAGATCCCAGACCAGTGACTCCCGACCAGCGATTCCAGAAGGAGAACCCCGTGACCACCGTCTTCTCCAACAGCGTGGTGGACGACGACACGCGCAGGGAGCAGCTCTACCAAGGACAGGTCTTCGTCTACTCGGCGACGCCCGCCTCCACCCTGCTGGCCGCCTTCGCCAGGGAGCTGATCGCCGAGGCGTTCGGCGAGCGCGACCCGGAGACCGCCCAGTTCGACATGCCGGTCGAGGAGTTCGCCGGCCTGCTCGCCGGGCTCAAGCCCCGGTTCATCCATCACCCCAGGTGCAAGGAACTGCTGCCCGCGGTACTGGAGGAACTGGGCTGCGACCTGGACCGCACCTACTTCGACGTGCCCCGGCTGCGCACCTCCACCTCCCACGACTACCTCACCTCCGGCATCTCCTACGCCTTCCACCCGCACCGCGACTGCTGGTACTCGGCCCCGTTCAACCAGCTCAACTGGTGGATCCCCGTCTACGAGGTGGTCCCGGAGAACGTGATGGCCTTCCACCCCCAGTACTTCGGCAGCCCGGTGCGCAACGGCAGCGCCCGCTACGACTACGCGGAGTGGAACCGGACGAGCCGGCTCACCGCCGCCCAGCACGTGCGCGGCGACACCAGGGACCAGCCCCGTCCCGAGGAGACCGTCGTGCTCGACCCGCAGGTGCGGGTGGTGCCGGAGCCGGGGGGCGTCATGGTGTTCTCCGGCGCCCAGCTGCACTCCACGGTGCCCAACACCTCGGGCAGGACCCGCTTCAGCATCGACTTCCGCACGGTGCACATCGACGACGTACGCACCCGCCGAGGCGCCCGCAACGTGGACGCGGAGTGCACCGGCACCACCCTGCGTGACTTCGTCCGCTCCTCCGACCTCGACCCGATGCCCGAGGAGCTGGCGCTGGAGTACGAGGCGGAGGCCCTGACCAGGGTCGGGTGAGCGGCCGGACACCCGTCCACCGCCACACCGGGGCGACGCCGTGTGACGTCCACGGTGACGCCCGTAGTGACAACAAGGAGTTCGTGTGCTGCCACCAATACGCATCGTGTCCTGGGCGTCCGGCGCGCTCGGGGGAGCGGGGACGACGTAGTGGAGTTCTGGAAGACCATCCTCGACCTCGCCAGAAGGAAGCGGGTCGGGTTTCCGCTGGCCGGTCTGGCGCTCCTCGCCGCCGTGGTCGTCTTCTCCATGGTGCCCCCGCGCTACGTGTCGAGCGCCTCCATGGTGCTGACCACGCCCCCCGCGGGAGGAACGACGGACCCGGCCAAGCCGCCGGGGCGGACCAACCCGCTGCTGCAGTTCAGCGACGGCCTCAGGACCACGGCGGGCATCCTCATCCTGTCCATGAACACCGAGGCGGTCGCGACGGAACTGGGCATCGTCAAGGACGGCCCCGTCACGGTCACGATCAACGACGGGCGCACCAACCCCAACATGCTGGGCATCCTCATGAACGGGCCCTTCGTGTACCTGGAGGTGGAGAGCGACTCCGCCGAGGTCACCCGTACCGTCATGGCCAGGACCCAGTTCCGCCTCAGGACCGAGCTGGTCCGCAGGCAGGAGGTGCTCGGCGCCCCCCGCTCCACCTTCATCGGGTTCGTCGAGGTGGTGCCCGCCGCCTACCCCGCGATGGACCGGGGCGGTACGTGGCAGGCCGCGGGCGGAGCGGCGTTCGCCGTCGTCCTGCTCGGCCTCGGCACGGTGTACGCCGTGGAGCGCCGGAGGGTGTTCCAGCGGCGGAGATCCGGTGGCGGCCGGCCCGATGAGCCCCGGCCGGGCACGGACACCGCCCCGGCCACGGACACCGCCCCGGCCCCGGCGGGGGCGGACCGGTCCGACGAGCCGCGTCACGGTGACCTTCCGGAAAAGACCCGGGAGCACGAGGACGGCGAAAGTCGGGAGGACCGCGAGGGCCGGGCGGGCCGTGACGGCAGGGGCGTCCCCGAGCCGTCGATCACCGTGTATCCGGTGGAGGCGATGTCCCCGGCGCCCTCGGCGGCACCCGGACGAGGACGCCAAGTGGACGACGACAAGTAGACGGCGACAAGCAGACGGCGACAAGCAGACGACCGCGACAGGAAGACGAGAGGAAACGCGTGGACTTCTGGGGGACCGTACTCATCGTGTTACGGCGCTGGTACATCGCCCTGCCGGCGTTCCTGCTGTCCATCGGCGCCGCGCTGGGCGTCTACTCGTCGATCCCCACCCTCTACGTCTCGAACGCGGTGCTCGTCCTCACCATCCCGCCCACCGGCGGAAGCCTGCCGAGCAACCCCGAACGCCCAAACGGGCTGACCAACCCCCTGCTGAACTTCGACTGGGGCCTGAGCATGTCCGCCTCGATCCTCATCCAGGTGATCAGCGCGCCGGAGACGGCGGAGGCGCTCGGCGTGCGGCCGGAGGGCGACACCACCTTCACGGCCACCAACGGCAGCACCAACCCGGAGGCGCTGGACGGCGGGCCGTTCGTGTACATCGAGGGCACGAGCATGTCGCCGGAGGGGGCGCGGGACATCGTGACGCGGGTCAGGGACCGCGCGAGGATCGAGCTGGCCGGTCGCCAGCGGCAGCTCAACGCGCCTCTTGCGACCTACATCACGATGAACGAGATGGTGCCGCCGACGGAGCCGCAACCCCAGACCGGCGGGAAGACGCGCGGGGCCGCCGCCGCACTGCTTCTCGGGGTGCTCGCCAGCCTCGCCGCGGTGTTCTCCCTGGAGAGCTTCCTGGACGCCCGGAGGCGGAGACGAAGGGTGCCCGTGGCGGCGTCCGGGCTGCCCGCCGAACCCTCCCTCATGAGGAGGTGAGAGTCTCCGTGGCCCGTACGCTCTCGCCCCCGGCCCCGGCCGAGGCCCCGGCTCCCGTGTCCGTGGCCTCCCTGGACCGCCCCGGTCTGCGCAGTGCCGACGGGGCCACCCTCGCCGCCGCGTTCGCGGTGGTCCTGATGCTGTCCCCGGCGCGGCTGGTCTTCCGCGGCCTGCCCTTCTCGCTCACGCCCGCCGACGCGGTCGGTCTCTTCGCCGCGCTGTGGTGGTTCTGCGCGCAGCTCACCACCACGCTCGGCGCCGCCAAGGGCTCCAACCCCGTACGCACCGCGCTGTTCCTGTACACCGCGGCGATGCTGGCCACCTACGGGTACGCCAGCGCCGCCTACCTCCCGCCCGACGAGCTCGACATGGCCGACCACAGCATCGTCCTCGTCGTGGCGCTGGTGGGCATCGGTCTCGGGGCGTGCGACGGCATCCGGGGCCGGGAGCGGCTGGACTTCGTCCTGAGGTGTCTCGTGATCTCCGGCGCGGCCGTGGGGGTCATCGCGGCGCTCCAGTTCGTGCTCGAATTCGACCTGACGAAGTATCTGACCTTCCCCGGTTTCCGGTTCACCTCGGAGCTGCCGGCGATCCTCGAACGCAACACCCTGCGCCGGGTCGCGGCCACCACGGGACACCCCATCGAGCTCGGCGTCGTCTGCGCGATGATCATTCCTCTCGCGCTGCACTACGCGTTCGGCGCCCGCGACCGGGGTGAGCCCTCCCTGCGGTGGTGGGCCTGCTGCGCGCTGATCGGTACCGGCCTGATGTTCTCCGTGTCGCGGTCGGCGGTCCTCGGGCTCGGCGTCGTCAGCGTGGTGCTGGTCGCCGGGTGGCCCGCACGTAGGAGGATGTGGGCGGCGATCGGCGGCGTGGGCTTCCTGGCGGGGATGAAGGTGGCCGTACCCGGCCTGATGAGCGTCTTCCTGGGACTGTTCACCAGCCTGTCCAGCGATTCGAGCATCCAGTACCGGACCCACGACTACGCGGTGGCTGCCACCGAGATCGGGAACCACTTCTGGGTCGGCAGGGGACTGGGCACCTGGTACGCGCCCAAGCACCTGATCTTCGACAACCAGTACATCCTGTCGCTGGTGGAGACCGGGGTCATCGGCACGGCCACCTTCTCCGGGATCTTCCTGACCGGCATCTGGGCGGCGTTGCGCGTCCGCCGCCTCAGCTCCGACCCCGCCGTACGGGACCTGGGGCTCACCCTGGCCGCGTGCCTGGTCGTCCCCCTGGTCGGGGCGGCCACGTTCGACCTGCGCTCGTTCGCGACCGTGACGGGCCTGTCATTCCTGATCATCGGAGCCGCCGGATCGCTGCTGCGCGCCACCCGGCAGCCGAGGACTCAGGCCGTCCGGCCGCCGGAGGGTTCCGGCGGGGAGGTCTCGCGGTGAACCCGGTGAATCTGGTTAGCCCGGTGGGCCCGGTGAGCCCGGTGGGCTCGATGAGTCCGGTGCATTCGGTGCATCCGGCGAGAAGGCCGTCGGGGTCGTCGATGCCGTCGGGAAGGTCACCCGGCCAGCCGGGCGCGCAGATCCGCCCAGGAGCCCGCGGCCAGGTCCCGCTCGCTGATCGCGGTGACCGGCAGCGGCCACCGGATGCCGAGGTCGGGGTCGTCGTAGCGGACGGCGAGGTCCTCGGCGGGATCGTGCTCCCGGTCGATCCGGTAGCAGACGTCGGCCTGGTCGGTCAGTGCCTGATAGCCGTGCAACAAGCCAGGAGGAACGTAGAGGTGGACGAACGTCTCATCGTCGAGGATCACCGACATCTGGCGGCCGAAGGTCGGCGAGCCCGGCCGGGCGTCGACGAGCACGTCGTGCACGGCCCCGCGGGCGCACCGGACGAGCTTGGCCTCCCCCCGGCCGCCCCGGCCGTGCAGGGCCCTGATCGTCCCCAGCCGGGACCGGGACTGGCTGTCCTGGACGAACGCCTCGGGCCGCAGCCCGTGGGCGGCGGCGAGCGCCGCGTCGAAGGTGCGGGTGAACAGCCCGCGGTCGTCCCTGTGCTGGGTGGGGACGAAGAGCAGGACATCGTCGATCTCGGCGCGTTCGACTCTCATGAGCCCATCTTTCCGACTCCCGCCCCTCCCGGCCACGAAGAAGCGGGAAACGATACCGATCGGCGTACGGAGCCTCCGGGCCGTGGAGAAGCGGGAAACGGTACCGATCGGCGTACGGGATCTCCGGGCCGTGGAGAAGCGGGAAACGGCACCGATCGGCGTACCCCTGGGAGGTCCGGGGCGGGGTTCGCGCGCGTCCGGGTCGGGGCCGTCGAGGTCATGGCCGTCAGCGAGGCGGAACTCCTCGACCACGTGACGGCCGAGTGGCGACGGGGACGCGGCGGCGCGATCGTCACCGCGAACGTCGACATCGTCCGCGCCGCCACGCGTGACCCCGCCCTGGCGGACCTCGTCACCCGCTCCGAGATCGTGGTCGCCGACGGCATGCCGGTGGTCTGGGCGTCGAGGCTCGCCGGAGCGGCGGTTCCCTGCAGGATCACCGGTGCCTCGCTCGTACACTCCCTGACCACGCGGGCCGCGCGCGAGAACCGCTCGGTCTACCTGCTCGGAGGGGAGCCCGGCGTCCCGGAGGAGGCCGCGCGGGTCCTCACCGGAGGCCGCCCCGGACTGCGCGTGGCGGGCACCTGCTCACCCCCCTTCGGGTTCGAGAGCACGCCGGACGGGATGCGCGAGGTGGTCGAGGGGGTGGTCGCCGCCGCTCCCGGCCTCGTCCTCGTCGGGCTGGGCTTCCCCAAGCAGGAAAGGGTCATCGAGGCCCTCAGGGCGGAGCTGCCCGACGCCTGGTACCTCGGCTGCGGAGCCGGGATCCCCATGGCGGCCGGACGGTTCAGCCGCGCCCCGGGGCCGGTCCAGCGGGTGGGAGCGGAATGGCTGTACCGGCTCGCCCTGGAACCGCGCCGCCTGGCCCGCCGCTACCTGCGCGACGACGCCCCGTTCGCGATCGCCCTACTCGCGGGCGCCCTGCGCACCCGCCTGACATCGGGACGCCGCACATGACCCTCGATCCCGCGCCCGAAGTACTTCGCGCGACCGCCGATCCCGCGCCCGCGCCTGAGGCGTTTCACGTGACCCCAGATCCCGCGTCCGCGCCCGAGGTGTTCCACGCGACCCCGGATCCCGCGTCCTCCTCTCTCACGAGAAACGGCTCCGACATGGCTGTTCCAGACCGGCCTCCGCTGGCCGTAGTGATCGTCACGTATTCGAGCGGCAAGGTCGTCGAGGGCTGCCTGCGCTCGCTCGACGCGGCACTGGCCGGTGCCGGTCCGGCACGGGTCGTGGTGGTGGACAACGCCTCGGCCGACGACACCGTCGAGCGGGTGCGCGAGGTCGCGCCCGAGGCCGAGGTGATCCAGACCGGGCGCAACGCGGGCTTCGCCGCCGGGGTGAACGCGGGCATCGCCGCCGCGGACGGCTGCGACGTACTGGTGCTGAACCCCGACATCCGGCTCGCACCCGGCTCCGTACTCCCGCTCCGGCAGGCGCTCGCCCTGCCGGGGACCGGGATCGCCGCCCCCCGCCTCACCGGCGAGACGGGAACGCTCCACCTTTCCATGCGCAGGCGCCCCACCGTGCCGAGGGCGCTCGGGGAGGCGCTGCTGGGCGGGCACAGGGCCGGGCGGATTCCGGCGCTCGGCGAGCTGGTCGTGGATCCGGCCGCGTACGACAGTCCGCAGGTGGTCGACTGGGTGGCCGGTGCGGCCTGGATGATCTCCCGCGCGTGCCTGGACGCCCTGGACCCCCTCGACGAGCGCTACTTCCTGTACTCGGAGGAGACCGAGTACATGCTCAGGGCTGGGGAGGCGGGGTTCGCCGTCCGGTACGAGCCCCGCGCCGTGGCCGTTCACCTCGGTGGTGAGCAGGCCACGTCGAGCAGGCTGTGGGCGCTGTCGTCGGCGAACCGGGTCCGGATGCACCGGGAGCGGTACGGCCGCCCGCGCGGGCAGCTGATGCGGCTGGCCGTCGGGCTCAACGAGCTGGTCCGCGCGGTCGCCAGAGGCGGAGCGGGCGGGACACGGCACCGGGCCGCCCTGCGCCAGCTGGTCCCCCTGCGCGAATGGCCCCTCCTGCCCGGCGAGGAGGAGACCTCTCCGCCCCGGCCCTCGACGACCTCCCCCGCTCGTGGGGAAGGGGCCCTCCGGACGGCGGAGAACCCCGTCCACACGACGGCCTTCCCCGGCTACGTCTGCTTCTCGGCGCAGGACTGGTGGTACCACAACCGGGCGCACTCGGACTTCCAGCTCATGCGCTCGGTGGCCGCGCACAGGAAGGTCCTCGTAGTCAACAGCATCGGGATGCGCATGCCGATGCCGGGCAGGTCCACGCAGGTGCTGCGGCGCGTCGGGCGCAAGCTGCGCAGCGTCGCGATGCTCGTCAGGAGACCGCTGCGGGAGCTGCCCGGCTTCTACGTGATGTCCCCGCTGCCGCTGCCCTTCTACGGGTCGCCGCTGGCCAGGCGGGTGAACGCGCTGCTGGTCAGGGCCCAGGTGCTCGCCGTCTCGCGGGCACTGGGACTGCGCCAACCCGTGATCATGGTGACCATCCCCACGGCGTGGGACGTGGTGCGGCCGATGCGCAGGCGGGCGCTGGTGTTCAACCGCTCCGACCGGCACTCGTCGTTCCCCGAATCCGACCGGCCGACCATCGAGGCGCTGGAACGCGGCCTGCTCGAACGCTCCGACCACGTGGTCTACGTCAGCAACGCGCTGATGGGCGAGGAGAGCGGCGTGACCGGCGAACGCGCGCACTTCCTCGACCACGGCGTGGACACCGATCACTTCCGGCGGCGCCCGGAGAGCGAGCAGCCCGCCGACCTCCGCGCGATCCCCGGGCCGAGGGTGGGCTTCTTCGGCGCGCTGGACGACTATCTCGTCGACTTCGACCTGCTCGAACGGATCGCCGTCGAGATCCCCGGCATCTCGCTGGTCCTGATCGGCGACGCGACCGTCCCGATGGAACGGCTCACCCGCCATCCGAACGTGCACTGGCTCGGATTCCGGCCGTACGAGCAGATCCCCGCGTACGGATCGGGATTCGACGTCGCGATCATGCCGTGGCTGGACAACCCGTGGATCAGGAACTCGAACCCGATCAAGCTCAAGGAGTATCTCGCGCTGGGCCTTCCGGTGGTGAGCACCGATTTCCAGGAGCTCGCCGGATACGCCGACCGCGTGCGGATCGCCGCCGACGCCGACCTCTTCCTCCACGCTGTCCGTGAGACGTTGCGCGACGGGGGCCTGCAGCCCGCGGACACCATACGAGGGTCCGTACTCGGCGCCTCCTGGTCCTCGCGCGCCGCGCAGCTGATGGCGCTCGCCGAGCTGTCACCGGGCCCGCGATGAGGAGGACGAGACCATGAGCTCCGAAGACCACGCGCGGACGACCGACCGGGAACAGACGACGAACCACGCGCAGACCACGGACCGGGAACGGACGACGAATCAGGAACGGACGACGGAACGCCGGGCCAGGCGGTCGTTGCCGATGCTGGTCGGGGCGGGGGCCGTCTCGGTGTCGGTGGCGGTGCTCGGGCTCTCCTGGATCGACGTACCCGGTAACCAGGACCGAGGCCCGCTCGCCGGAGCGCCGGCCGGTGCGTGGTCGGCCGCGGGCCCTCCCGCGACGGCCGCGCGGGTGCCGTGGGAGGGCGGTCCCGCCTACTACGGGCGGTTCGCCGCGCCCGCGGCGGCGGGCTGGACGAACCCGTCGTTCTTCCCGGTGGGCGTCTGGTTCGAGTCCGTGATCACCCAGGACGACGCGGACAAGGACCGGGCCGCCGGGCTCAACACCTACGTGGAGCTGACCGGGACCAGCGACATGGAGCTGGTGCGGAAGAACGGCATGTCGGCGCTGACGAGCGTCCCGCTGCCCGGCCACGGCGGGGAGACGGTGGGCTGGCTGCTCAACGACGAGGTCGACATGTGGGCGAAGGCCGGGGACGCGGGGTGGACCGGCAACCATCCCGGCGAGGGCCCCCTGTGCGTCCCCGAGGACAAGGGGTGCGGTTTCACCGTGCTGCGCACCCGCAAGGAGAAGGTCCCCAAGGACGACGGCAGGATGCACTACGCCAACTACGGCAAGGGCGTGATGATGTGGGAGCGGGACGCGGACGCCGCCACGTTCGTCAACCGCTTCACCGACGTCGTCTCGTCCGACGTCTACTGGTACACCAGCGCGAGCGTCTGCCTGGACGGCCAGAACTTCCTCTCCCTGCCGGTCTCCCGCTGCCGCAGGGCCGCCAACTACGGCGCCGTCCTCGACCGCCAGCGCGAGCTGGACGCGCTGGACGGACGCCGCCAGCCCATCTACGGCTTCGTCGAGGTCGGCTGGCCCGCCGAGAACGACACCCGGGCCATCCAGCCGCAACAGGTGACGGGCGCGGTCATGAACTCGCTGATCCACGAGGCCCGGGGCATCATCTACTTCAACCACAACTTCGGCGGGCCGTGCCACTCCCAGCACGTCCTGCGCGAGGAGTGCGGGAAGAAGGTCAGACCCGCGGTGACCGAGATCAACCGGCGCATCGCGCAGCTGGCCCCGGTGCTGAACACCCAGTCGTACGCGCACCGCTTCGGCCCGGACCTCGACACCATGCTGAAACACCATCAGGGCTCGTACTACGTCTTCGCGATGCCCAGCGCGAACACGGCCACCGGCAGACGCACCTTCACCCTGCCACGCGGGATGCGCGCCACCCGCGCCGAGGTCCTCTTCGAGAACCGCACACTCCCCGTCGACGCCACAGGCACATTCACCGACTCCTTCACCGCCGAGTACTCCCACCACATCTACCGGATCACGCCTTGAGGAAGACCCAGCGGGCCCAGACGGTCTTGCCAGGGCGGTCGGGAAGGGGAGTGACGCCGTGGTCGTGGGCGAGAGCCGCGACGATGGCCAGACCACGACCGTGAACGGCCTCGGTGTCGAGGGCGAGGTGGCGGGGCTGCCTTGAAGTGGCTCCGCTGTCAGGCGGTCGGGTGGGCTTGCGCGACACCGAGGCTCCAGGGGGCACCCTTCGTGGTGAGCGCGAGCGTCTGGGACGCCTTCGTCGACGGTGCCAAGAGGGGCGAGTTCGACTTCTGAGCCACTCTCCGGAAGCACCCGAACCCCCTGGTCACCCGGCCAGCGGGTTCCGTCGTCGACCTACCCGCGCTCGATGACCGAGGCTGCCGGGCCGGAAACTCCTGCGGTGGCGCCCACGTCGCGCCGGGTCAGCTCCTGCTCGTGCCCGATCTCCGCAGCGAGCCACTCCGTCGCGGCAGACTTCTCGGCATCCGATCGCACGGATAGTCCCGCGGCCTGACGCCGCTCCCGCGCCCGCTGCCTCACCTCGTCCCAGCCGACCGCGCTCATTCGTGCTCCCGTTGGTCTCTTGACGTGTGCTCGGCATCGTCCTGGTCGCCCGGTTCGATCCTGGAGCGATCATGCTGTCAGCGGAGTCTGATCCGCATGTCGCTGAGCTTCGTCTCGTTGATCGCCATGAACCAGGGGCCAGGACCGCGTTCTTTGATCTCCCGCTCGATGTCATCCCATCGGCGTGTCAGCAGGCACATGGTGTCCCAGTTGGACAGGTCCTTCTTTCCGGCGATCCAGAAAACGCGTAATCCATTTTCGGCGTAGAGCATGCTCTTCGCGTGCTTGGTGCGAATGCGTTTGTCACGTGTGATCACCGCCAGGTTCCTGGTCGCGACCTGCGGGATCCAATCGTCATCCAGCGTGCCGAGGGGCACTTCGGGGATGAGCGGATGGTTGGTGTGGATCACGTCCCGACGCAAAAGCGCCAGGGCTCGGCCGACGCCGAGGGAGGTTTCGTCAACGAAGAAACGCAGGCTCTGCGGGTCTGTGGGGGCACGACTTTCCAGAAGGTCAGGCGCTGTGGCGCTTCTCGAACAGGACCGCAGCGTGCACCTGTTCAAGGGACAGTTCGTACAGTTCGGAAATCAGTTCTTTGGGGTCGCCCGCCCTGACCTGCTCGGCGATCACTTCGGTGGGGACGGATCTGACCGTGGGCTCGCCGAATGCCCGCAACGGGTCGATCTTGACATCGGGGAACCTTGGATCGGGGCGCATGCGTACGGCGGTTCCGTTGTCGAACTCCACCGCGTTGACGAAAAGCTCAACGGGGTCGGCCATGACGAGCTGGCCACTGCGCAGCACTACCAGCAGAAGCTCGGTCTGCAAGCCGACCTGATCCTGAACTCGCTGAACGAGCTCTTTTCCGTGCGGAGTCACGAAGTTCGCCAAATGGGCGAGAGGATATTGTGATCTGGTTTCGCTCCGCAGTCTTGCCATGGCCGGCCGCATGTTGATGATGGGGACGCCCGCGTCGCGATATCCGGCCAGCAAGCGGGTTTCGACGAACTCACCCCACGTCGCGAGCTCCTCGCCGGTGCGACGCTCCCTGATGACCGGTTCGTAGGCGCGGCCACCGCGGGTATACCCGTCGATCCATCGTCGCGCGGTGCCTGGGCGCAGGCCGAGCAGGCGATCGACCTGTGTCATCGTGTAGGTCGGCCGTTCGAGGAGGTCGACGACGACGTTCATGGCGTGAATCATCCCATGGATGCTTTCTTCGAAACCCTTGCCGTTGAGCGTTGCGAGAATCAGATCACGGAATCACGTTTTGCGTGGGTGCTTTGGATGATTCTGCGTCTGATTTATAACTTATTGGCGATAAAGGCAGTTTTCTGCTTCACTTTCGTAAGCCGTACTCACGGAGTGCGAAAATCTCCCTCATCCTTCGCTCGTCACGAAGATCCCTCTGGCGGGGCATGGTCATCGGGATGCACAATCATGACCCATGAAGACGTACGTCGGAGTGACCGATGGCGAGTGGCATCGTTTTCTCGCGGCGCGTCCCGCGCTGACCGAGGCCAATTTCTGGAGGCCTTCCGGTGGCGGGTTCCAGGCTCTGCGTCCCGGGGAGCCGTTCTTCTTCAAGACCCATCATCCGCACAACCGGGTGGTGGGCGGCGGGTTCTTCAACGGGTTCGAGAGGCTCCGCATCTCCGAGGCGTGGGACATCTTCCGGGAGGCGAACGGTGCCACGAGTCTCCAGCGGATGCGCGAGAGGGTGAGCCGGTACCGCAAGCAGCCGATCGCCGCCGGGGAGGATCCGATCATCGGGTGCATTCTGCTGCGTGACACCTGCTTCTTCCCTCTCGACGCACCTGCGGACCAGCCGCCGGACTTCGCTCCGAATCTCGTGCAGGGCAAGAGCTACGACCTCGCGTCTCACCCTCAGGCGGATTACTTCCACGAGTTGTTCCCGAGGCTGCTCGGGACCGTCGTCGAACTCGACCTGTCCAGGCCGTGGCACCGGGACGGGCCGATCTACGGCGACCCCCGCCTGACCCCGCAACGGCTCGGCCAGCAGGCGTTCCAGGCCGTCGTGCTCAATGCCTACGATCGGCGCTGCGCCATCAGCGGCGACAAGATCCGTCCCGTCCTGCAGGCCGCTCACATCCGTCCCGTCTCCGCCGGGGGCGAGCACCGTCTGGACAACGGCCTGTTGCTGCGTTCGGACGTCCACACCCTCTTCGACCGCGGTTACCTGGCGGTCGATCCCACGTACCGGCTGCGGGTCAGTCCACGGCTTCGCGAGGAGTTCGGGAACGGTGAGCAGTTCTACCGGCGCGCCGGAAGCCGGATAGCCCTTCCCCAGCACCGTCATGACCGTCCCGACCCCGAGACTCTCGAATGGCATCTCGACGAGGTGTTCCTGGCGTCCTGACTCACGCCCGATCTCCGACCTGCCATGAAGGCCCCGGAACGGGAAACGCTCACGCCCGCCTACCAGTCATCAAGGGAACTGAACAGCATCCAGGCGGGGACGCCGACGAAGAAGGCGCACAGGACGATGTCCAGGACGAGAGCCCATCCGGTGTTCAGGTCGTAGGCCAGGGCCCGCGTCGCCATGTTCACCGGCATGATGCTCATGAACATCCAGGCGAAGGTGCGCCAGACGAGCATGAAGAACCCGTCCCACCAGCCGAACAGCAGTCCCCACAGCAGGATTCCGAGTCCGAGGAAGGCCAGGCGCAGCCAGTTGCCGAGCGTCCCGCCCACCTCCGGCAGGAACCACTGCGCCCTGCCCGCCACCTCCGCGCCGACGACCTCCTCGTGCCAGGACCGCAGTGTGACCGGCTGGCCCTCCCGCGCCTTCTCGTAGAGGCTCCACGACACCTCGCGGGCCTGCCGGGCGCCTTCGGCCCGCTGCCAGGTGATCTCGTAGTGCGTGGTCGTGGTCGTGTGCCCCTCGGAGTCGGTGTGCGTCGTCGTGTAGGTGCGCCGGCCGACGACGGAAGCCGGCTCCCTGACGAAGCAGTCGTGGGTTCTCCGCTCGCATGTCACGACTTCGTGGAACTCACGGGTCTGCCGGTACGGGTCGGCGGCGGCGGCGAGCGCCGCCACGATCACGCCCAGGCCGAGCGTGACCACGATCAACCGTCCGACGGAAAATCCGGGCGCCGACCCGGAGAACGACGCTCGGCGGTATCGGCGGAGCATCATGAACCCCCACCCGTTACTCGTCAACGGCGTTCAATCGCTGTCTCTATGATGCTTCCGCGCGGCTCGCGACGGGCGCTGCCCGCTCGTTCGGGTGCTCCGGCCCGGATCCGTGCGGATCACGTCTCCACGGGATCCACACGGGTCCGGGGTCCGAATCCTCTGGGACGACAGGCGGGTGGGTCCGCGTGACGCCGAGGCTCCCGACCAGGCGTCCTTCGTGGTGGGTGCGAGCGTCTGGGACGCCTTCGTCGACGGCGCCAAGAAGGGTGAGTTCGACTTCTGGCCCCGCTCCCGGAAAAGAGAGAAGCCCTCGGCGGCCTGGCCGAAGGCCTCTGCTGTCGTACGAGCCATGCCACGGTGCGTTCGGCGTCTCCGAAGTCGGCCACCACGCGCAACCGCCCGCCGAGAGCCTCGACATAGGAGCGCGGAGTCGGCCCGGAGGTCCCGGCTGTCTCGGTGGCGGCAGAGCCGGGCAAGGGGGCGCTGGGGCGGGGAGCGTGGTCTTCCTGACCACTACTGTCCGGGCGATGTGTCCGCCGTGGGGGCGGTGCGGAGCTGGGCGGTCAAGGTGGCGTAGGCCCATTCCTCCCACCTGTCCGGCGACCAGCCGCGGTCCTGGACGAAGAGCAGGTACAGCTGCGGGCTGAGCAGCCCGAACAGCAGGTCGGCGGCCATCGCCACGGAGACGTCGGGGCGGGCGTCGGGCTTGCCGACCAGCGCCTGGGCCGCGGTGCGATGCACGGTGTAGCGCGGATCGGGGCCGTCGGGCCACTGCGCGGCGATCTGTGGGTCGGTGGCCGCGGCGTTCGCGATCAGCGGCATGAGCGGGGCGACCCGTCCGAGAATCTCGCGGGTACCGTGAACGTGCGCACGCAACTGCTCGGCCACGGTGGGCGCGGCACACGCGGCGCCGAACCACTCCCGATCCATGGTGGCCACCGGCTCGGCGTCACCGGTGATGGACGTGTCGACGACGTCCTTGAACAGCGTGCGCTTGTTGCCGAAGACGAAGTAGACCGTCTGAACGGCCACACCCGCCCTGTCCGCGACCTCCTGCAGGCTCGTCGCCCCGTAGCCCCGCGCGACGAACAGCTCCCGCGCCGCCTTGGTGATCTTCTCGCGGGTGCGGCGTGAGCGCTCGGCCCGCTTGTCCGGTGGCTTGACGATGTCCATGGTGCGAGTTTATATCTAGAGTCGAACACTAGAGTTCAACTCTAAGAATATGGAGGGGCCATGGATCAGCTCGACGCCGCTCAGCGACCGAACCCGCCTCAGGGCGAGGACGCCGGCCGGGCCGACACCGAACACGACCAGGAGGAGGCCGTCCGCCGAGAGCTGGAGGGCTACTACCGCGCGGGCAAGCCGCCGTGGGACACCGACGTGACACCGCCCGAGCTCGTCGCCCTGGCAGAGGGGCGTGGTGCGCTGCCACCCGGCCGTGCCCTGGAGCTCGGTTGCGGCACCGGAACCAACGCCGTCTATCTGGCCCGGCACGGCTGGGACGTCGTGGCCGTCGATCTGATCGACAGGGCGGTCGAGCAGGCCAGGGCCAAGGCCGCCGCGGCGGGGACGGCGGTGGGGCTGCTGTGCGGAGACGCCACCCGGCTCGATGAGCTGGATGTGCCCGGCCCCTACGAGTTGTTCTTCGACCTGAGTTGTTACTGCGGGATCCCGCCGCACCGCCGCGACGCCTACGCCGCCGGACTCACCCGCCGCGCCGCTCCCGGTGCGCGGCTGCTGATGTTCGGGTACGGCCCCGAGGCGTTCGACGACCCGATTTCCGGCGTCACCGCCGACGAACTGCGCGCCAGGTTCACCGGCTGGGATCTGGTCGACGTCACACCCGGCACGAACCCGGTGCCCACCTTCTGGTTCACGTTGCGCCGCATCGCCTGGGAAGCCTGAGCCGGCCGGGGGCGTCTTCCGCCCACCTCGCGCTGGTCGTGGTCACGGCAGTGGTGGCCGCCCGGGAACGTGGTCCATCGCGTTTCGCGCTCGTCGATTCCGACGGCTGCTGTGGATCCGCCGAAGACCTCGCTTTCGATGTGCCGTGGAGGATCGTTCATATCTGCCGAGGTCGTGGTCTCGGCCGGAACGGAAGCGCGTCGCGACGATCGACGCCGACGCCGACGCCGACGCCGACGCCGACGCCGACGGTGCCGGTTCCGCCGGGAGCACCTGCGTGTACGGGCCGCCTTCGAGGGCGCGGCCCGGCCGCACCCTCAGCCGTTCTCGCGGGCGAACCACTCGACGGTCCGCCGCAGACCCTCCTCCAGCCCCACGGTCGGCCGCCAGCCGAGGATCTCCGCGGCGGGGGCGGGGTCGGCGATCCTGGCGCTGTCCAGGGCCCTGTCGGCGAGGACGCCGTAGCGGGGGCGGGCCCGGCCGCCGACGATCTTGGAGAGCAGGTCGGCGGTGTCGCTGATGGAGGTGCCCGTCCCGGTGCCGATGTCGAAGGCGCGGCCCGCCGCCTCCGGGGTCTCGCCCGCGGCGAGGAAGGCGTCGACCACGTCGTCGACATAGACCCAGTCGAGGTGGCGCGTTCCACTGCCGAGCTCGGGGGTCCGCCCGCGCAGCAGCGACAGCGTCACGTAGGGGACCAGCTTGCGGGTGTCCTGGCGGCCGGGCCCGTAGACCATGCCGATCCGCAGGTTGCTCACCTGGACGCCCCACAGGTGGTGGAACATCCGCGCGTAACCGTCGGCGGCCCACTTGGACACCGCGTACGGCGAGGACGGTGCCCGGTCGCCCTCCTCGGGCCGGGGCTCCTCCAGCGAGCCCGCGAGCACCACCCTGGTCTCGGGGGCCTCGGCGACCGCCGTCAGCACGTTGACCACGCTGGTGAGGTTGCTGCGCAGCATGGGCAGCACGAGCCGCGGATCCCTGGCTCCGGCGACCTCGCTGGCCAGGTGGAACACGACGGCCGGGCGGGTCGAGCCGATGAGCCACTCGATCGCGCCCGCGTCGGCGACGTCCGCGACGTGCCACGTCTCGCCGTCCGAGCTCTCCCTGGACCGGCGGCTGACCGCGTGCACCCGTGCGCCGAGCGCGCTCAGGCGCCGTACCAGGTGGGCCCCGATGAAGCCACCGGCCCCCGTCACCAGCACGGGCCTCGTACACCAGTGGTCTTCGCTCGCCGGGCTCGGCATGGACGCTCTCCTCGTTCTTTCCGTACGTGACGAGTCTCGCCGGGTGGCTTCCACGTGAAGGGCGGGATCTCCCGCCGGCGGGAACGGCGCCGCGCGACGCCACGCGGACCAGGGGACCAGGGGGAGCCGGGACGGAGCCGTGCCGAGCCGTGCGGGGCCGCGCGAAGCCGCTCGGTCCAAGGAATTCATACCTTGCCGTACGGGATGCCGTGGCGACGACGGAGATAATCCCCCGAAAAGGTGATTCAAGGGGGCCGCCCCCGGAGGGGAAAGGGCAACTACCCCGGAGGGGAAGGGGCCTGCCCCGGAGGAGAAGGGGCCGAAAAACGGTCAGGGCCCGCTCCGAGGAGCGGGCCCTGGTCGTTCAGCGGTGTCTCGTGCGGTGCGGCGTCGGCCGCCGCGCCGGGTGTCGTTACTTCACCCGGTGGGGCGTCGGCCGCCGCGCCGGGTGTCGTTGTTTCACGTGGTGCCGCGTCAGCCGATGCGCCGGTGTCGTTGTCCCACCCGGTGGGGCGTCAGCCGATGCGCCAGGTGTCCCCGCCGAGCAGCAGGTCGTTCAGGTCGCCGGGACCCCGCTCGCCGACGGCCTCCTGGAGCTGCTCGGCCATGAGCTCGTCGTAGGAGGGCCGGTCGACGCTGCGGAAGACGCCGATCGGGACGTGCTCGAAGGAGGGCTCGTCCAGCCGGGAGAGCGCGAAGGCGAGCGACGGGTCGGCGCGGTGGGAGTCGTGCACGAGGATCTCGTCCTCGCTCACCGACGACCTCGGGACGACCTCGATGCCGCCGTCGGCCGCCCTGCGCACCGCCTTGGACGCCGAGGCGATGGGCTGCCCGTGCTCCAGGCGCAGCGTGATGTCGTCGCGCTGCTCCGGGTCCTTCAACGGCTCGAAGGCGTTGTCGTTGAAGATGTTGCAGTTCTGGTAGATCTCGACCAGGGAGGTGCCCCGGTGCTCGGCGGCCTCGCGCAGCACCGACTGCAGGTGCTTGCGGTCGGAGTCGATGGTCCTGGCCACGAAGGAGGCCTCGGCCCCGATGGCGAGCGAGATCGGGTTGAACGGCTTGTCCAGCGAGCCCATCGGGGTCGACTTCGTGATCTTGCCGATCTCGGAGGTCGGGGAGTACTGGCCCTTGGTCAGGCCGTAGATCCTGTTGTTGAACAGCAGGATGTTCAGGTTGACGTTGCGGCGCAGCGCGTGGATGAGGTGGTTGCCGCCGATGGACAGCGCGTCGCCGTCACCGGTGATCACCCACACCGACAGGTCGGGACGCGAGGCGGCGAGGCCGGTCGCGATCGCCGGGGCGCGGCCGTGGATCGAGTGGAACCCGTAGGTGTCCATGTAGTACGGGAACCGGGAGGAGCAGCCGATGCCCGAGACGAACACCATGTTCTCGCGCTTGAGCCCGAGCTCCGGCACGAACGACTGGACCGCGGCGAGGATCGCGTAGTCACCGCACCCGGGGCACCAGCGCACCTCCTGGTCGGACTTGAAGTCCTTCATCCCGAGCTTGACCTCGGACTTCGGGACCAGCGAAAGCGCCCCGCCCCTTCCGGGCACGGACACCGCGGGCAACTCGGTACCACTACTCACTGTCGATCACGTCCTGAATCACGCCGGCGAGTTCCTCGGCCTTGAACGGAAGCCCGCGCACTCGGTTGTAGCTGATGATGTCGACCAGGAAGCGGGCGCGGAGCAGCAGCGCGAGCTGGCCGAGGTTGATCTCCGGCAGGAGGACCCTGTCGTACGCGCGCAGGACCTCTCCGGTGTTGACGGGCAGCGGGTTGACGTGCCGCAGGTGGGCCTGGGCGACCTTGCCCCCGGACCTCCTGATGCGCCGCACGGCCGCCGCGATCGGCCCGTACGTGGAACCCCAGCCGAGCACCAGCACGCGGGCGTCGCCGTCGGGGTCGTCCACGGCGAGCGGCGGGATGTCGTTCGCGATCCCGTCGATCTTGGCCTGCCGGACCCGGACCATCCGGTCGTGGTTGCCGGGGTCGTAGGAGATGTTGCCGGTGTTCTCGGCCTTCTCGATGCCGCCGATCCGGTGCTCCAGGCCCGCGGTGCCGGGGATCGCCCAGGGGCGGGCGAGGGTCTCGGGGTCGCGCTTGAACGGCAGGAAGGTCGTGCCGTCCTCGCCGTTCGGCCCCGAGGCGAACTCGGTGGAGATGTCGGGAAGGTCGGCCGCGTCGGGCAGCTTCCACGGCTCGGAGCCGTTGGCGAGGTAGCCGTCGGAGAGCAGCATGACCGGGGTGCGGTACTTCACCGCGATCCTGACCGCCTCCACCGCCGCGTCGAAGCAGTCGGAGGGGGTCGAGGGCGCCACGATCGGCAGCGGCGACTCGCCGTTGCGGCCGAACATCGCCATCAGCAGGTCGGTCTGCTCGGTCTTGGTGGGCATGCCGGTGCTGGGGCCCGCGCGCTGCACGTCGACCACGATGAGCGGCAGCTCGGTGGTGACCGCGAGGCCGACGGTCTCGGCCTTCAGCGCGACACCCGGCCCGGAGGTCGTCGTGACGCCCAGCGCCCCGCCGAAGGCGGCGCCGAGCGCCGCCCCGACGCCCGCGATCTCGTCCTCGGCCTGGAAGGTGCGGATGCCGAACCGCTTGTGCCTGGACAGCTCGTGCAGGATGTCGCTGGCCGGGGTGATCGGGTACGAGCCGAGGAACAGCGGCAGCTTCGACTGCACCGACGCGGCGATCAGGCCGTAGGCGAGCGCCTGGTTGCCGGAGATGTTGCGATACACCCCGGGGGCGAGCTTGGCCGGCTTGATCTCGTACGAGACCGAGAAGGACTCGGTGGTCTCGCCGTAGTTCCAGCCCGCCTGGAAGGCGGCGATGTTGGCCTTGGCGATGTCGGGCTTCTTGGCGAACTTGGTCTCGAGGAACTGGATCGTCGCCTCGGTGGGCCGGTGGTAGAGCCAGCTCAGCAGCCCGAGGGCGAACATGTTCTTCGAACGCTCGGCGTCCTTCTTGGACAGCGCGAAGCCTTCGAGGGCCTTGACCGTCAGCGAGGTCAGCGGCACCGCGTGGACCCGCCACTCGGCGAGCGAGTCGTCGTCGAGGGGGCTGCCGTCGTAGCCCACCTTCTGCAGGTTGCGCTTGGTGAACTCGTCGGTGTTGACGATGAGGTCGGCGCCGCGCGGCAGGTCGGAGAGGTTGGCCTTCAGCGCGGCGGGGTTCATCGCGACCAGGACGTTGGGCGCGTCGCCCGGCGTGAGGATGTCGTGGTCGGCGAAGTGCAGCTGGAAGCTCGACACGCCCGGCAGGGTGCCCGCGGGGGCGCGGATCTCGGCCGGGAAGTTGGGAAGCGTGGACAGGTCGTTGCCGAACTCCGCGGTCCCGGCCGTGAAGCGGTCACCGGTCAGCTGCATGCCGTCGCCGGAGTCGCCGGCGAACCGGATGATCACGCGGTCGAGTTGCTGAACCTGCTTGGTCACAGCTCAGTCCTCCTCGACGCGACAGGGCGCCGTTGCTCGTGGCACATTCTTTTTTCCATGCTAGATCCTCGGGGTCACGCGTAGTCTTTTCGCGTTCCACTCGGCGAAGGAAAGTGACCTTTGTCGCATATCCTTGACGGCCGCTGAGTCGAATCTGAGTCGAAGCTGGGCGCGGACATCGCGCGCCGCGGCCGTCGCACGGCCTACGGGGGAGTCACGATCGCGGACGGTCGGCCCGACACAGCCCGGCCGCGAGCCGACACAGGTCAACGTGCAGGCGGCCGAAGAGGACAGTTGGGATCACGATGCCCAACTATATGTCCCGTTACGAAGACGCTCTCATCGCCTCCGGCTATGGCCCCATAGCCTCAGGTTATGACAGAGCCTGCTTGTCCAGCACGGTCGACACGGCTCCGGAGTCATAGGTCCGGCCCGGTTCCATCGCGCGCGGGCCGAACAGCTCCGGGACAGTGACAAAGGTATAACCCTTCGCGCCGAGCTCGCGCAGGATGGCGGGTGCCGCGTCGACGGTGGCGTGGTGGAAGTCGCGCATGAGGACGATCGACCCGGGCTTGACCTGGGCGACGGTCCGGCGGGCGATCGCCCGGGGGTCGGAGTCGTGCTGGTCCGCGGCGTCCACGTTCCAGCGCACCACGGACATGCCCAGCCGGCGCGCGACGGAGGCCACCTGCTCGTCGGTCCCGCCGTACGGCGGGCGCATCAGCGTGGGCACCTGGCCGATCGCCTGGACGATCGCGTGCTGCGCGCGGGTGAGCTGGTCGGCGAGCATGGCGGAGGGCAGCGCGGTGAGATCGCGGTGGGACCAGCTGTGGTTGGCCACCAGGTGTCCCTCGTCACGCATCCGCCTCAGCAGTTCGGGCCGCGCGGAGGCGTTGGAGCCGAGGGCGAAGAAGGTCGCCCGCGCCCTGTGGGCGCCGAGGACGTCGAGCAGCCGCCCGGTCTCGGGGCCCGGCCCGTCCTCGTAGGTCAGCGCCACGCACTTGACCTTCGCGCAGTCCACGGTGCCCGCCATGGAGCTGCGCGCCGCGGGCTTGTCCCCGCTCGCCGCGAGCATGTCCTCCTGCGAGGTGAGGGTCGCGGTCCCCACGGAGGCCCGGCGGGCCCGCAGCCCGGTCGCCGACAGCAGCGGCGTCGCGGTCGCGGACGGTACGGCGACCGCCACCCGGCCGGCGACGCCCAGGCCCACCTGCTTGTCGTCGAACTCCACGACGAGGTCACCGCGCGGGTTGAAGCCGATGGAGTCGAACATCGAGGGATCCGGCCTGAGCGCGTTGGGGTTCACCAGCGGTCCCCGCAGCGCCAGCTCGCTCTTGACGAGCCCGGCCAGCGTGGTCAGCGCCGCCCCGTCCCTGAGCAGATCGGGGGAGTCCAGGGCGTGGCGGCTCGCCCGGTCGTACCAGACGGTGGTCCGCGACTCGCTCCAGCCGGAGCCCATGGACTGGCCGATGCGCAGGCGTACGCCCAGGACCTCGGGGGACGCGGCGGCGAGCTGCCAGTCCACGTTGAACTCGGGGGCGGGCAGGGCGCCCGAGGGGACGGCCTGCCGGGTGAACCGGCCGAGACCCCCGGTCACCGTCTTGAGGAGCTTCTCGGTGAGCCGGGGGGCTCCGGCGATGACCGGGTAGGTGGCGTGCACGCGCCGGCCCGTCGTCTCCCCCGCGTTCAGGCTCCTCGTGCTCAGGTCCTGGACCATGGAGGGGTCCACATAGTTGATCAGCGTTGGCTCCGAGGGAACCGGGGGATCCACGTGGGGGGAGGCGGTGGCTACGCCGCAACCGGTCATCATTGCGGCCATCAACGCGATTCCTCCGCCGAATCGCACTTTAGGCATAAAATAACGCTATATGGGTTGATGGGGTATTTGCCTTACCTTGATGTTAAGTGGACGGAGGCTTTAGCGTTCCGCGCCCGCCGGTTTCCCCGCGTGGGGGGAGGCGTTTCCGCGCGTGACGGGAGACGCGGATGCTGCTATAGGTAGGGCGAAGAGCCTCGTACGGCAGATCCTTGAACGTCCGGGCCGTGGTTCTGGATGGTTCTGGGTGGTTCAGGGCTGCGGTTCTGGGGTGTTCGGACGGTGTTCTCGGGGCGCTGTGCGAAGTCCCGGAGCGTTCGGGGGTGCGGTCCCGGGGCGTCCGGGGTGGCGGTCTCGAGGTGTTCGGGGTGTGGTCCCGAGGTGTTCCGGGCGGTGGTTCTGAGGAGGTGAGGCCATGAGCGGATATTTCGGCTCTTATGTGGTGGTCTTCGCGCTGTTCGCGATCGGCCTGCTCATCGTCGCCGGGGCACTGCTCGTCAACCGGGGGCTCCGGCCGAACCGTCCCACCCCGGAGAAGCTGCTCACCTACGAATGCGGCGTCGACCCGGTCGGCGACGGCTGGGCCCAGTCCCAGATCCGCTACTACGTGTTCACCTACCTGTACGTGGTCTTCGCGGTGGACGCGGTCTTCCTGTTCCCCTGGGCGACGGTCTTCGCCGCCCCCGGTTTCGGGGCGACCACCCTGGTCGAGATGTTCGTCTTCCTCGGCTTCATCGCGCTCGGCATCCTCTACGCCTGGCGCAAGCGCGCGCTCACCTGGACCTGAGGGCCCGGCGGGCCCGGATCCGAGAGCTCGGCAGGCCGCACCTGGGAGCTCGAAGGACCGGGGCCGGGGCTCGAAGGGCCGGGCGAGCGCGAGCACCGACTCTGAAGGAGAATGCGTGCCATGGCGGATCTCCCGATGCCCACCGTGGGGCCAGTCTCGCGTCTGGCTCCCAAACCCATGCGCTTCATCCTCAACTGGGGGCGCCGTTACTCGCTGTGGGCGTTCAACTTCGGCCTGGCCTGCTGCGCGATCGAGTTCATCGCGACCTCGATGAGCAGGCACGACTTCATGAGGTTCGGGGTCATCCCGTTCGCCAACGGTCCCCGGCAGGCCGATCTGATGATCGTCTCAGGCACGGTGACCGACAAGATGGCGCCCGCGGTCAAGCGGCTCTACGAGCAGATGCCCGACCCGAAGTACGTGATCTCCTTCGGCGCCTGCTCCAACTCCGGCGGCCCGTACTGGGACTCCTACTGCGTGACCAAGGGCGTCGACCAGATCATCCCGGTCGACGTCTACGTCCCCGGCTGCCCTCCTCGCCCCGAGGCGCTGCTCCACGGCATCATGATGCTCCAGGAGAAGATCGCCGCGGAGAACCTGGGTGACCGCTATGCCTGACCTGCCCGAACCCCCTCGTCCCGCCACACCCGGTCCCGCACCCGAACCAGTGTCCGGTCCCACGTCCGAATCGGCGTCCGGCTCCGTACCCGCGCCCGGCTCCGCGCCCGAACCCACGCCTGGCTCCACGCCCGAACCCACGCCCATGCCCGAACCCGCGTCCGGCTCCGCGCACGGTTTCGCGTACGGCGAGGGGGCCCGGGTGTCGGAGTCCTTCGGCCAGACCACGGTCGACGTGGACCCCGGCGGCTGGATCGGCCTGCTGGAGTCCGCCAGGGCCGGGGGGTACGAGTTCTTCGACTGGCTCACCGCGGTGGACGAGCCGCCGGAGGCGTTCGCGGTCGTCGCCCACCTCTTCGCGCCCGGCTCGCACGCCCACCTGCTGCTGCGCACCCGTGTCCCGCGCGCCGACCCCCGGCTGCCCAGCGCGGTCGGCGTCTTCCGCGGAGCCGACTGGCACGAGCGCGAGACCTTCGAGATGTTCGGTGTCGTCTTCGAGGGCCACCCGAACCTGGTGCCGCTGCTGCTCCCCGAGGGCTTCGAGGGCTTCCCGCTGCGCAAGGACTTCGTGCTCGCCGCCCGGGTCGCCAAGGCCTGGCCGGGGGCGAAGGAGCCCGGGGAGTCCGGCGGCGGGTCGCCGAGCCGTCGCAAGACGCTCCCTCCGGGGGTGCCCGCCGACTGGGGGCGCGAGCGTGGCACCTGAGACCTCCCGGCGGCCGTCCCGCCGCGATGCCCGCGACACCTCTGCCGCCCACGCAGTCCGCGATGCCCGCGACACCCATGCCGCCCACGCAGTCCGTGATGCCCGCGACACCCGTGCCGCCCGCGTAGTCCGTGATGTCCGCGATGCCCGTGATGGCCGGGGGGTTCCCCCGGGGGACCGGAGGTGCCCGTGATCGCCGAGGTGCTCGACGTCGCGGTGCGGCTCGTCGTGATCGTCGCGGTCTTCCTGGTGCTGCCGCTGGTCGCCGGGCAGATGGAGCACAAGGTCATGGCGCACATGCAGTCGCGCCTCGGTCCCATGTACGCCGGGGGCTTCCACGGCTGGGCCCAGCTGATCGCCGACGGGGTCAAGTTCATGCAGAAGGAGCAGGTGATCCCGACCGCCGCCGACCGCCGGGTCTTCAGCCTGGCTCCCGGCGTGGCGCTGGTCCCCTATCTCCTGGTGATGGTCGTCATCCCGGTCGGACCCGGGCTGGTCGGGGTCGACCTGGACGCCGGGCTGTTCTTCGTCCTCGCCGTGATGGGGGTCGGCGTGCTCGGCTCGATCATGGCCGGGTGGTCCTCGGGCAACAAGTACTCCGTCCTGGGCGGGATGCGCTCGGCGGCCCAGCTCATGTCGTACGAGCTGCCGCTGGTCCTCGCGGCCTCCAGTGTCGCGATGGCGGCGGGCACGCTCTCCCTGCCGGGCATCGTGGAGGCCTGGCAGTGGTGGTGGCTGCCCTGGCAGGCGATCGGCGGCGTGGTCTTCTTCGTCGCGGGGCTCGCGGAGCTCCGCCGCCCGCCCTTCGACATGCCGATCGCCGACTCCGAGATCATCATGGGCCCGATGACCGAGTACACCGGCATGAGGTTCGCCCTGTTCATGCTGGCCGAGTACGCCGGGATCGTCGTGGTGTCCGCGCTCACCAGCGTGCTCTTCCTCGGCGGCTGGCACGGCCCGTTCCTGCCGGGGCCGGTGTGGATGCTCCTCAAGGTCTTCCTGCTGGTATTCGTGATCATCTGGCTCCGGGTGAGCTATCCCCGTCTCCGCGAGGACCAGCTGCAGCGGCTCGCCTGGGTCGGGCTGGTACCGCTGGCCCTCGTCCAGCTGGCGTTGACGGGAATCGTGCGGGTCGCCGCGGGATGAACCCCTTCCTCCCGGCCTCTTCCGTGTCGTCCGGGCTGTCCTGCCGGACGGTCCGACGTTCGAAGTGCCCACGCAGGGCAGGGAGTAAATACACTCTGTGACACCACCTGCCAAGGACGGAACGCATGACCCTCGCGCTTGCCGTGGAAAAGGATGAACTGGTCGTCGACGTGCCGGAACATCCGCCGGTGCGGCTGCCGCTCGCCGGAGAGGGCCGGGCGAGCACGCTGCTGATCTTCGGCTACCCCGGCAGGGGGAGGACCAGATACGGCCTGGCGGTGCTCGACGAGTCGGGCCTGGTCATGCTGGAGGCCCCGGGGTCCCGGTCGAAGAGGGCGGTGAAGGCGTTCGCCGCGGACAACGGGCTGGAGTTCGAGTTCCGGGCGTTCGACACGCCGCAGCACGCCAGGGTCGCCCTCGCCCGGAGGTCGCCGAGGTGGCGCGCGGTGACCTGGCGCCGGGCGCCCGCGCCCCTGCCGCGCCTGCGCGTACCCGGCGTGAGAAGCCTCAGGCCGCCCCTGAGCTCACCGAAGGTGTGGTGGCGCGAGCAGCTGCTGTACGTGCTCATGTGGGCGGTGCTCGCCTACGGGGCGGTCTTCGTGGCGCTCGTGCTCCTCAACCTGACCGAGACCCGCGGCGACGTCACCCGGGGGATGGGCGCGCTCGGGATCGCCGCCCTGGTGCTGGCCGCGCTGACGGTCGCCGGGGCCGTCGTCGTGGTCGGGGTCGGCCGCCGCAGGTCCCGCAACCAGACCGTCCAGGGACGCGTGCTCAGGCGCGAGGGCCAGCCGCACTGCCGCCTGGTGGTCGTCCACGGCCGCCTGCTGCTGGAGACCGCGCGCAGGACCCGCGAGCTGGACGCGTCCGAGCTGCTGCTGTACTCGGCGGAGTCCGGGGTGACCGGCCTGATGGTGGGCGGGGACCTGTTCCACCTGCCGGGACACTGGGACCCCGAGGAGGTCGAGCGCTTCGCCAGCGGGAACGGTCTGGCGCTGGAGGTTCGCGCGCTGACCCGCGACGCGTACCTGGACCTGACGACACGGGCGAAGGACGCGGTTCCCTAGGATCCCCGGAGTTCCCGGAGTTCCCCGAGTTCCCCGAGTCCGGGATTCGGGAGTTTTAGCCGGGTCTCCTCCATGGGGTTTCCGGTGTGGACCCCGGCGGTCGCGACCCTCCACCGCCCGCCGGTTAACCGCCCACCGCCTAACCGCCCACCGCTTACTGAACGATCCGCAGCATGATGTCGGCGGCCGTGGGCCGGTTGCCCGGCCGCTTGTCCAGGCAGGCGGCGGCCAACGGGCGCAACGACTGGGGCAGGGCGGCCAGGTCCGGCTGGTGGTTGATCACCCGGTTCAGGATCGCGGGGATGGTGTCCTCCCCGAAGGCCACCTTCCCCGAGGCGGCGAAGATCATGGTCGCGGCCCAGCTGAACACGTCGGTCTCCGGGCCGATCGCCTCGCCGGAGAGCTGCTCGGGGGACATGTAGGCGGGGGTGCCCATGATGTTGCCCGACGTCGCGGTGACCTGGTCGAGGGCTCGGGCGATGCCGAAGTCGATCACGCGGGGGCCGTCGGCGCCGATCAGCACGTTGGCCGGTTTGAAGTCCCGGTGCACCACGCCGGCCCGGTGGATCGCGGCCAGCGCGCCCGCCGTGGCGAGGGCCAGCCGGGTCAGGCCGTCCCCGTCGCGCGGGCCCTTGTCGCGGACCAGCTGCTCCAGGGAGTCGCCCTCCACGTACTCGCTGACGACGTACGCCTGGTCCTCGTTGATGTTCACGTCGAGCACCCGTGCCGTGGAGAATGTCGCCACCCTGCGTGTCGCCTCCACCTCCCGCAGGAACCGCTCCCTGACCACCTGGTTGCCGTTGAAGTGCTCGTGCAGGACCTTGATCGCGACCTTCTGCCCCTGCGGGTTGAGCGCGAGGTGAACCGTTCCCTGGCCGCCCTTCCCCAGGCTGCCGATCAGCCGGTACGGGCCGAGCCAGCCCTGCGGGGCCGGGGTGTTCCGGCCCTGCGAGGCGTAGCCGGGCCGGCCCTGTGTGAAGGGGGCCTGGGGGCCGTGCGAGGTGTGGGTGGGCTGACCTTGTACGAAGGGGACGTGCGGGGCCTGCGAGGTGTGGGTGGGCGGGCCCTGCGCGAAGCGGCCCTGGGTGTACTGGGGCGCGTACTGCGGCGGCCGGCCGTCATGGCGGGGCTGCGACGGCCGCTGGTACCCGCCTTGGTGCGGGTGCTCCGGGTGGTGAGGCTGTGTCCCCGCGCGTGTCCCTTGCGCGGGCGGGTGCATGGCCGAGGGCACGGTGGGCCCCGTCTGGTGCGGGGTCTGGTGCGGCGCCTGGTACGACGTTTGGCGCGGCGTCTGATGTGGCGTCTGATGTGACGGCATCTGGGACGGGCCCTGGGAGTGGCCGTACCCGGGATGTGGCCCGGGGTGGAATTCGCGGGAGGGGTCCTGCCGGAAAACCGCCCCCCTGAGGATCAGCGCGTGGCCCAGCCCGCCGATCCAGCTGCCGAACAGGCCGATCGTCCCGATGACGTCCAGTGTGACCGGGGTGTTGTTGGAATCCCCGTAGGTCGCCGCGATGATCACGAAGAAGCCGACGCCGAGACCGTAGAGGGCGGCGGCGACGGCCAGCAACGGGCTCCGCAACCGGCGGGCGGCGTGGCCGATGACGAACGGCGTCCCGACACCGCAGGTCAGCAGGGGTACCAGTGCCCACACGACACTCAGTGCCATATTGGATCGCGCCGGTGGTTGCGACTGCCAGGCCGGCCCGTACTGGTGGGACATGTGGCGAACAATACGATTTTTTCAGGAGGTCCGCAGTCGCTTCGGTGGGGAGCCTGTGGTTGGTGTTCGGTTATCGAACACACAGTCTGTGGATAACTTCTGTGGATAACCCGTTTCCCCGGCCGACATGCCTTACCGCTCCCCCTTGGCGCGGTGGTCTCCGGGGCCCACGCATTCCCGAGCGCCCCGCTGTGCGCCATGATGTTGAGTTGTGGCACGGATACCAGGAGTGGGACTGGCGAAGGGGCTTTCCATCACCCTTCGCCACATGCTGCGCAGGTCGGTGACCCAGCAGTATCCCGAAGTCCGGCCGGAGTTGCCCCCGAGGAGCAGGGGGGTGATCGCGCTGGTCGAGGAGAACTGCACGGTGTGCATGCTCTGTGCCCGTGAGTGCCCCGACTGGTGCATCTACATCGACTCCCACAAGGAGACCCTCCCCGCCCCGGAGGGCGGCCGTCCCCGGGCCCGCAACATGCTCGACCGCTTCGCGATCGACTTCTCCCTGTGCATGTACTGCGGGATCTGCATCGAGGTCTGCCCCTTCGACGCGCTCTTCTGGTCTCCGGAGTTCGAGTACGCCGAAGGCGACATCCGCAATCTTCTTCATGAGAAGGACAAGCTGGCCGCCTGGGCCCAGACCGTCCCGCCGCCCCCGGCCCACGAGCCCAACGCCGATCCGCCCAAGGAACTGGCCGCCACCTCCCGCCCGGTCCGCCCCCGTCCCGCTCCCACCGCTCCCGCTCCCGCTTCCGGGGCTGCTCCTGCGACCGGGGGCGCTCCCGCTTCCGGAGCCAGGACCGATCCCGCCGCAGGCCCCGGCCCCACAGCCGGTCCTGCCCCCGCCACCGGTTCCGGCTCCGCGGCCGGTCCTGCCCCCGCCACCGGTTCCGGCTCCGCGGCCGGTTCCGGCCTCACCGCGGATTCCGATCCCTCGGCCAACCCTGGTCCCGTAGCCGGACCTGGCCCCGTAGCCGGTTCTCGCCCCGCAGCCGGTCCAGGTCCCGCGACCTCCACGCCAGGCGCGTCGGCTCCCCCGGCCGGAACGCCCGGAATACCCGAAGCCCCCGGAACGTCCGGCCCCCCGGCTTCTTCCGCCGGCTCCCGCTCCGGCTCCGATTTCGGCCTCCCGCAGGGCCCCGGAACGTCCGCGTCCGGCTCCGAAGCGTCCGTGCCCGGTGCCCCGTCTTCGCCGTCCGGATCTTCGCCGTCCGAGGCATCGCCATCTGCCTCCCCCGCTCCCGGCGCCTCCGGCGACCCCGAAGCCCCCAGCGCTCCTGAAGCCACCGGCGCTGCCGACGCCCCCGGCCCGGACGCCCGGCGCGGTCCATCCCCGGGCAGGCCGTCCAGACCGGCTACCTCGGCGGGGCACGCGAGCGTCCGGGCCATCCGGCCACCGGGTGCCCTTCCGAAGAGAAGCGATCCGTCCACAGGCGGGTCATCCGTCGAGAAGTTATCCACAGGCGGGGGTGAAGCACCTCCGGCGGCGGCCACACCGGAGCAGACTCCTCCCACGGATCCGAGCGGAGAGCCCGAGGAGGAGAAGTGACCGAGGTGCCGTCCTACCTGTCGCCGACCGGGCAGGAGATCGTCTTCCTTCTGCTGGGCGCGGTGGCCGTCGGGTCGGCGCTGCTTGTCGTGACCACCAGGCAGCTCGTCCACGCGGCCCTGTGGCTGGTCGTCTGCTTCGGCGCGCTGGCCGGGTGCTATCTGGTGCTCACCGCCGAGTTCGTCGCCTGGGTCCAGGTGCTGATCTACGTCGGCGCGATCGTGGTCCTGCTCCTGTTCGGCATCATGCTCACCCGCGCCCCGATCGGCAGGAGTGCCGACCTCGACAGTCCCAACCGTCCGACCGCGGCGATCGTGGCGATCGCCACCGCGGCCGTGCTGGTCACCGTCGTCGTCGACGGCTTCCGCATGGCCTACGTCCCGCTTGAGCCCGGTGGCGGCTCGGCCGGTGAGCTCGGCGCCAGCATCTTCCGCAACTGGGTGCTCCCGTTCGAGGCGCTCTCGGTCCTGCTGCTGGCGGCCCTGATCGGCGCCATCGTCCTGTCCCGCACGGACATTCGCGGGAGGGACTGACGTGCACGTCGTCTATCCCGCCGTCGTCTCGGCGCTGCTGTTCTCCATCGGCGTGTACGGGGTGCTCGCCCGCCGCAACACGATCCTTGTCCTGATGTCCGTCGAGCTCATGCTCAACGCCGTCAACCTCAACCTGGTCGCCTTCGACGTGTGGTTGCGCGACCGGCTGCACGGCGGGCAGGTCCTCACGCTGTTCGTCATCGTGATCGCCGCCGCGGAGGTCGGCCTCGGTCTCGCGATCATCCTCGCGCTCTACCGCAACCGCCAGACCGTCGATCTCGACCGCCTCCGCTCCCTGTCCGACCTCACCGACACGTCCGGCCCTACCGATACCGGCCCCACCGACACCGGGCTCACTGGCACCGGACCCACCGACACCGGCCTTACCGACGCCGATCCCGGCAACCCCGGTTCCCACTCCCCGCCCCGGGACCGGCCCCCGGCCGAGTCCCGGAGCCTGCCCCGGACACTCACCCAACCCCAACCCCAGACCCAGACCCACACCGAGACCGATACGCGGCGGTCCCGGCCCGAGCCCGGCTCCGAGGCGGACACCAGGCCGGGTGACGCGCCATGATCACTGTTGCCTCACTCGTGATCCTGCTGCCCTTCCTCGCGGCGGCCACCGGCCTTCTCGGCTCCCGCTTCCCCCGGCGGCTCCACAACGCGACGCCCCCGGAGACCGGCGACGACGTCGTCCTCCAAGCCGATGCTCCCAAGACCGGCGCTCTCAAAGCCGGTGTCCTCAAAACCGACGTCTCCAAGACCGACGTCTCCAAGACCGACGTCTCCAAGACCGACGTCTCCAAGACCGGCGCCTCCAAGGTCGACACCTCCAAGACCGACACCGCCGCCGGTCGCCGGGCCGCCTGGATCGCCGTGGTGCCCACCGCGATCTCCGCCGCCCTGGCGATCTGGCTGGCCTACGCCACCTGGGCCGCCACCGGCGGGGGTGGAGTCGAGCCGTCCGCCCCGGCCGGGCCGGCGGGGCAGGGGGCGATCGACGGGGTCTCCGCGACGTTCACCGTCATCGAGACGGGTTCGGTGCCGATCTCGGTCGGGCTGCTGGTCGACGGCCTCGCCGCGTCGATCGCCGTCCTGGTCGCCGTGGTCGCGCTGGCGGTGCAGGTCTACTCCGTCGGCTACATGCGCGGTGACCGGCGCTACCCGTCGTACAGCTCCTTCATCAGCCTGTTCACCAGCGCCATGCTGCTGGTCGTCTACGCGGCCGACCTCCTGGTCCTCTACGTGGGCTGGGAGATCATGGGCCTGTGCTCCTACCTGCTGGTCGGGCACTGGTGGGAAGACAGGGCCAACTCGCGAGCGGCGATCAAGGCGTTCCTCGTCACGCGGATCGGCGACGTCGGATTCCTGTTCGGCATCTTCGTCCTCGGCACGGCGGCGGGCAGCTTCAGGATCGCCGACGTCATCGCCGGGGTCCCCGAGATGTCGTCCGGCACGCTCATCGCCGCGACCATGCTGCTGCTGGCCGGAGTCGCGGGGAAGAGCGCCCAGGTGCCGCTGCACGTCTGGCTCCCCGACGCGATGGCCGGACCGACACCGATCAGCGCCCTCATCCACGCGGCCACCATGGTCGCCGCGGGCATCTTCGTCGTCGCCCGCCTCTACCCGGTCTTCCTCGGGGCCCGTCCCACCCTGGACGTCCTCGCGGTCCTGGCCGCCATCGGCATGCTCGGCGCGGCCCTCGCCGCCCTGGCCCAGGACGACCTCAAACGCGTCCTCGCCTATTCCACGATCAGCCAGCTCGCCTACATGGCCGGTGCCCTCGCCGCCGGGTCCCGGAGCGCCGCGGTCTTCCACCTGATCACCCACGGCGCCTTCAAGGCGCTCCTCTTCCTCTGCGCCGGAGCGGTGATCCACGCGGTCGGCTCCAACCTGATGAGCACGATGGGAGGCCTCAGGAAGGAGCTTCCCGTCACCTTCGCCGCGACGACGATCGGTTTCGCCGCGCTGATGGGCCTGCCCCCGGCCAGCGGCTTCTTCAGCAAGGACGAGGTGCTGGTGGCCATCGAGCACTCCCTGTCCTCGGGGCCGCTGACGGGCGCCGCGGCTCTGCTGCTCTACGGCTCCGCTCTCGCCACGGTCGCGGTGACCGGCGCCTACGCCACCCGCGCGTGGCTGCGGACCTTCTTCGGGCAGCATGCCCCCCAGCCCGAACCCCGCTCCCAGCCCGAAGCACGATCCCATCCCGGACCACAGCCCGAGTCCGAACTTCGGTCCCAGCCCGAATTCCAGACCGCGTCCGGCGCGCCGCACGCCGTCCACACCACCCATGACGTCGTTCACGAGGTCCCGGCCGTTCACGAGGTCCCGGCCACCATGCGCTGGCCCATCCTCGTCCTGGCCGTCCCGGCCCTGCTCCTCGGCTTCGCCCGCGTCGGCGACGTTCACTGGGACGCCGCCGCCCTCAGCCTCGCGGTGGCGCTGCTGGGGGCCGGAGCGGTCTACGCCGCGTGGCGCTCCGACCCCCTGGCCGACCCGGCTCGCCTGCTCGGCCCCTTCCGAGCCCCCTGCGAGCGGGCCTTCCACGTCGACTCCGTCTACACCGCGCTTTTCGTCCGACCCGTGCTGCTCGTCGCACGTATCGTCGTCCGCGCCGACGGCCGCGTGGTGGACGGTGCCGTACGCGGCTCGGGCCGGGCGACCCTGGGCCTGGCGGGGCTGGTCCGCCTGGTACAGAACGGCAACGCCCAGCTCTACGTCACCGGCCTGCTGGCCGGAGTCCTCCTGATAGCGGCCGGGGCGGTGATCTTTAGATGATCTCTCTGCTGTTCTGGGGCATCGTGGCACTCGTCGTGCTGCTCCTCATCCGTCTGGCGGTGACACGCCGTTGACCTCCTCACCGCGCCCGAACACAGAACCAGACCCGACACCGACCCCGGACCCGAAGCCGAGACCAAACCCGAAGCCGGGGCCGGACCTTGGTGAGGTGGCCGCCGCATGAGCTGGGTGCTGATCGCGCTCCTCGGCGTGCCACTCGCCGGAGCCGCCGCGCTGCTCGTACCGTTCGGGGCGGACGCCGAGGCCAGGGGGCGGCTGCTCAGGGTGCACGGCCTGGTCGTCTCCGGCCTCACGTTCGCGCTGTCGGTGGTGCTGGTCGCCGCGTTCGACCACGACGACGCCGCTCGGATGCAGTTCGTCACCGACCTCGCCTGGATCCCCGGTCTCGACCTCAGGTTCCACCTCGGTGTGGACGGGATCTCATTGCCGCTGGTCGCGCTGACCACGCTGCTGACCTTCCTCTGCTTCGTCTACCTGTGCCGGGGGCGCGCCGACGGCCCCGGGCAGCTGCTGAGCCCCCGGCCCGGCGGCAACCGGCCGCGGGCGCTGGTGTTCACGCTGCTCGTCCTCGAAGTGGGCATGATCGGCACCTTCCTCGCGCTCGACCTGTTGCTGTTCTTCGTGTTCTTCGAGGTTGTCCTCATCCCGATGTACTTCGTGATCGCCATCTGGGGCGGGCGTGCCCGCCGGGCGGCGGCGATCAAGTTCATCCTCTACACCCTGCTCGGCTCGGTGGTCCTCCTGCTCGGCCTGCTGCTCATCTGGTCGCAGACCGGCACCCTGGACATGACCGCCCTCGCGCGGGCACGCGGAACGGGCATGTCCCCCGCGGTGCAGACCATCGCCTTCCTGGCCGTCGGCATCGGCTTCGCGGTGAAGACCCCGATGTGGCCGCTGCACACCTGGCTGCCCGACGCCCACACCGAGGCGCCGACCGTCGGCTCGGTGCTCCTGGCGGGCGTGCTGCTCAAGATGGGCACGTACGGCTTCGCCCGCGTCGCGATCCCGGTCCTGCCCGACGGTGCCGCCGCGACGGCCCCGTGGCTCGGGGCCTTCGCGGTGGTCGGCATCGTCTACGGCTCGCTGGCCTGCCTCGCCCAGCGTGACCTCAAACGGATGATCGCCTACTCCTCGGTCGGCCACATGGGCTTCGTGCTCCTGGGCTTCGCCACGCTCACCCCGGCCGGAATCAACGGCGCCCTGTTCGGCAACATCGCCCACGGTCTCATCACCGCCCTGCTGTTCTTCGTCGCCGGAGCGATCAAGGAGCGCTACGGCACCTCCGACATGCCGGCCCTCGGCGGTGGCATGCTGACCCGCCTTCCCCACCTCGCCTCCCTGCTCACCTTCGCCTGCGTCGCCTCACTCGGGCTGCCGGGGCTGGCGGGCTTCTGGGGCGAGATGCTGGCCCTCCTCGGCGCCTTCGAACCGGCCGCGGGTCTGTCCCGCCCCCTCTACCTGGTCTTCATGGCCCTCGGAGGTCTCGGTACGGTGCTGACCGCCGCCTACTTCCTGCTCATGCTCTCCCGCGTCACCCACGGCCGGGGCACCGAGACGGTCCATGTCCCGGTCCTCGCCGCGGTCGCCGCGGGCGGTCTCCCCTCCACGGGCCCGACCGGTGAGGAGGGCGACCACGGGGGTGGTGCCCCTGCCACCGAGGCGGAGAAGAAGGAGGGGCCCTCCATGGCAACCGTCGGCGGAGAAGACGCTTCCCCTCCGGCGACCCCGGCGACCCTGGGAGCTTCGGACACTCCGGGGTCGCCGGGCGCTTCGGGGACGACCACGCGAGTGGTCTCGGAAACGACAGGTAGGACGACAGGTAGAACAACAGGTAAGACGAGTGAGAGGAGCACAGGCAGGTCGCGAATGCCCGACGTCGCGGGCCACGAGCTGGCCGCCTGGGTGCCGCTGATCGCGCTGATCCTGCTGTTCGGGCTCTGGCCCAAGGCGCTCCTCCTCCTCACCGATCCGGTGGTCCGGACCCTGGTGGGCGCGCCGTGATCCAGTCGATCGACTACTACGCGGTCGCGCCGCCCCTGATCCTCGCCCTCACCGCCGGGCTCGTGCTGCTCCTGGACGCCTTCCTGCCCCGCAGGCCGTACGTCAGGACGGCACTCGGTGCGGTAACGCTGGCCGGGGTGATCGGCGCCCTGGCGGTGGTGATCTCCCAGGCCGTACGCACCGGAGGCCCGCTGAGAACCTTCTGCGTGCCCGAGGGGCTGCTCGGCTCCCCCCGCGCGGTGATCGGCGCCATCGTTCCCCCGGTCACCGAGCCGACCGCGACCGCGCCCGCGGCCGCCGTGGCGCCGTGCTCGTTCGTGGTCGACGACTTCACCCTCGTCTTCGCGGGGCTCGCGCTGGCCGCCGGGATCGTCGTGGTGCTGCTGTCGGCGGCCGAGCTCTCCTCCGGGGACATCCCCGTCGGGGAGTGGTACTTCCTGCTGCTCTGCACGCTGGCCGGTGCCGTCGCCCTGCCCGCCTCCCGCGACCTGATCATGCTGGTGGTCGCGCTGGAGCTCGTCTCGCTGCCGGTGTTCGCGCTCACCGCGCTCAGGCGTTACGACGGCCGGAGCTCCGAGGCGGCGGTCAAGCTCTTCCTCGTCTCCGTGGTCTCCACGGCGGTGATGCTCTTCGGGGTCTCCCTGCTGTACGGGACGACCGGCACCGTCTACCTCGACCGGATCGCCCGCGTCCTGCGACAGGACGTCAACGTCACCGGCCCGGGGCCGGGCCAGGGAGACGTCGGCACCGCCTACAGCTCCTGGCTGCAGATCGGTTACGACCTGCCCGCCGTGGTCACCGTGGCCGTGGTCCTGGTCCTCGCCGGGTTCGCCTTCAAGATCGCGGTGGTGCCGTTCCACGCGTGGGCGGGCGACGTCTACCAGGGCGCGCCCATCCCCGTCGCGGCGCTCCTCTCCGTCATCTCCAAGGCGGCGGGGTTCGCGGGGCTGATCCTCATCCTGGTCGTCGCCCTGGGCGGGCAGGGGGCCACCTGGGTCCCGCTGGTCGCGATCCTCGCCGCGCTGACCATGACCGTCGGCAACCTCCTGGCCATGCGCCAGCGCCACGCCGTACGGCTGCTCGCCTGGTCGTCCGTCGCCCAGTCGGGCTACATCCTCGCCCCCCTCGGCATCAGGAGCGACGAGGCGATGAACGCCTCGATCGCCTACCTGGTCTTCTACGCGGCGATGAACCTCGGGGCGTTCGCCGTGGTCACGCTGGTGTCGAGGAGGTCGGGCGGGGGAGGGCTGGACGACTACCGGGGCCTGGCGTTCCGGAGCCCGGCGGCCGGGCTGGCGCTGGCCTTCTTCCTGATCTGCCTCGCGGGCCTGCCCCCGGGGCTGGCCGGGCTCTTCGCCAAGATCGTGGTGTTCCGGGAGCTCCTCGGCGGGGGCGGTGGCTGGCTCGCCGCCGTGATGGCGGTCAACACGGTCGTGGGCCTCTACTACTACGCCGCCTGGGTCGTACGGATCTTCACCCCGGCCCCGGTGACCGAAACCGCCGCGATCGGGGCCGGGGTCAGGGCCGGGGGCGCCATGCCGGGCAGCGCCGCGACCGGGAACGTCGTGACCGAAAGCGCCGCGACCGGGGGCGCCGTGACGGGCAGCGCCGCGACGGAAAGCGCCGTGACAGGCAGTGCCGCGACGGAAAGCGCCGCGACAGGAAACGCGGAGACGGGCGGTCGCGGTGCCGGGTGGATACCCGCGAGTGTGGCGGTCGCGGTGGCCGGGATCGTCGCGATCGCGTTCTCGGTCGCCCCCCAGCTGGTCCTCGATCTCGTCCCCGCGGCGCTCATCTCCGCGGGCTGAACCATCCGGGAACGTTCGACCTGGCCGGAGACGTTGTCACAGGTGAATCAGCATCAACCGAGAGGGGGGTGTAGTGCACCACAACGGTCTGCGTACCGCGGTCCTTCTCGGCGCACTGTCCGCGGTGATCATCGTGGTGGGGGCGTGGTTCGGAGGCGGCGCGGGAGTGCAGATCGCGCTCCTGGTCGCGCTGGCGACCAGCGGCGTCGCCTACTTCTTCTCCGACCGTATCGCGCTGTCCGCCATGCGCGCCCGGCCGGTGGGCGAGGTCGAGCAGCCGCTCCTCTACCGGATCGTGCGCGAGCTCTCCACCGAGGCCCGCCAGCCCATGCCCCGGCTCTACGTCTCCCCGACCATGCAGCCCAACGCCTTCGCGACGGGGCGCAACCCCCGCAACGCCGCGGTCTGCGTGACCTACGGGATCACCCAGCTCCTCGACGAGCGCGAGCTGCGCGGGGTCATCGGGCACGAGCTCTCCCACGTCTACAACCGCGACATCCTGATCTCCTCGGTGGCCGGCGCGCTCGCCACGATGATCACCTACCTCGGTTACGTCGGCCTGTTCTTCGGCGGCGGGGACGAGGACGAGGGTCCCGGGTTCATCGGCGCGATCCTCATGATCGTGCTCGGCCCGGTCGCGGCCGGGATGATCCAGATGGCCATCTCCCGCTCCCGCGAGTACCAGGCGGACGAGTCCGGTGCCCGGCTGACGGGCGATCCGCTCGCCCTCGCCTCGGCGCTGAGGAAGATCGAGATGGGCACCCGCCAGCTGCCCCTCCCGGAGAACGGCCGGATCGCCTCCGCCTCCCACCTGATGATCGCCAACCCCTTCCGCGGCGCCGGGATCGGCCGGATGTTCTCCACCCACCCGCCCACCGCCGAGCGTGTCGCCCGCCTGGAGCGCATGGCCGGTTACCGTCGCTGATCCCGCGCTCCGGTAACCCTCGCGGTCCACGGCGGATCAGGGAGTCAGGCCGGTGACGATCGGATTGTGGACGGATCCGGGCACGACGAAGCCGCCCATCCGTTCCGTGACGCCCCACTCCTGATCGACCCGATACCAGGTGTAGCGGGTGCCGCCCCCCTTCCTGATCCTGCGCGGGACGACCGTCTGCAGGTCGAGGTGGCCCGCGCCGTTCCAGCGCATCCGGGTCGGGGTCCTGTCGGCGGGCACCGCGATGGGGTCGCGCCGGGGAATGCCGCCGGTGGGCACGTCCCACAGGCGGATCCCCGCGTCGCGCGCGGTGAAGTGGGCGACGATCTCACCGTCCGGGCCGAGCGCGCCCCCCACCGGGACGTGCCCCCGCTCGGTGAAGGGCGACACCGAGTAGATCCCCGCCTGGAAAGCATCGTCCACCACGAGTACGAACCGCGCGTCAGGGCTGAAACTCCACGGTCGCAGGCCAAGCGGCACCGGGATGCCCTCCCCGCTGTACGTGTCCAGGATCCGATGCTCCCCGCCGACGCCCAGCACCGCGTACCGCCCGCCGGGAGAGAGCTCGACCCGTGCCGCGCGCATCGCGTTCGACCACCTCACTCCCGGCACCGCGCGCACCTCGCCGGTGGCCACCTTCAGCACCACCAGCGCCCCGTCCCTCCGCTGGAAGTACGCGACATGCCTGCCGTTCGGCGACAGGGCGAGCGGTGCCCGTTGCCTGCCCACGGAGAACACCCGGGCGCCGGGGAGAGCGACCACCCCGCCGCCGCGTATCCAGAGTTTCCACGGAGCGCAGACGCACCCGTCGAGTCCCGCGTACCGGACCGGAGGTCGCGCGCCCCCGGCCTGCGCGGGAACACCCGCGCCCATGACCGCGGCGACCGCGACCGCGCCGACGCAAACGCTCAAGCGGCAGAACAACCCCACTGAGGCCCCCCGAGTCCTCCGGACAGGGGGGTGTCCGTCGCGTACGGGCTCACTGTACGCCCGGGGGAAGGCAGGCACCGTACGCCTCGGGTAAGGCCGGCCGCTGGTGTCGCCGTGAGTGTCATCCGACCACGGGCACCTCCCCGGGACCGGCCTCCCGCAGAGGCCGGTCCTGGGGAGGACACGGGCCGGGCGGCTCAGGAGTGCTGCGTGACCGGGTCGGTCTCCTGCGCGGAGAGGCCGGGAACGCCGTCGATGCTCTCGCGGTTCTTCCGCGCCCGGTGAGCGCGCTTCTGCTTGGTGTCCTTACGTCCCGCCCATTCGTCCAGCAGCGTCCGGTCCTTGTCGAAGGACATGAACGGCACCGAGAAGCCGCAGGAGTCGGCGATACGGTCGCAGTCGACGACGATGATCGACCGCACGCCCGGATGCGGGCCGAAATTCTTGATCAGTGTCGCGAAGTCGGGGTTCTCCGGTACGACGACCCGGCCGGTGCCGTACAGGCGGAGGATGTTGGGAGGGCCGGAGAAGGCGCAGAACATGACCGTGATGCGGCCGTTCTGGCGGAGGTGGGCGATGGTCTCCACCCCGCTGCCGTCCAGGTCCAGGTAGGCGACGGTGGTGTCGTCGAGAACGGCGAAGGTGTCGGCGTACCCCTTGGGGGACATGTTGACGTGGCCGCCCTGCTCGGGAGCCGTCGCCACGAAGTAGATCGGCTGCGCTCCGATGAACTCACGCAGCCGGTCGTTGATCCTGTCATGAATTTTCCCCATAAACAGGACGATAATTCTTTGCCGTTCGCCGGTCGGCACCGCCTCCGGTGATTGCCTCTGTGGAGTCCTTCCCGCCGAGGGGCCGTACCGCCACTCGGCCGGGCCCGGCAGGGGGCGGCGCGGTGCGACTGCGAGACAGGCCTGCCGGGCGAGAAGCCGGGACCTGGTCACGACACCGGCGTGGCCGTTTCCCGAACATGAGAGAACGGAGCGGCTGCGGAACGGGTTCGCTGAGCGAGAGGCGGGGACCTGGTCACCACGTTGCCACGGCCGTATCCCGAACATGACACGTTGCCACGGCCGTATCCCGAACGTGAGAGGACGGGGCGGCTCCCGCGAACCGTCCCGTCCTCTCGTTCGAGGGGGAGAACGTCAGGCGATCGCCGGTTCGGCCACGGGGCGCGGCGTGCTCACCGGAGCCTCGTCGAGCGGCTGCGGGGGAGCGTTGAGCACCGCCTCGTCGAGACGGCTCTCGCTGCGAGCGACGAGGACCGGCACCACGATCTGTCCCGCGACGTTGGTCGCGGTGCGGATCATGTCGAGGATCGGGTCGATGGCCAGCAACAGGCCGACGCCTTCGAGCGGCAGGCCCAGCGTGCTCAGCGTCAGCGTGAGCATCACGGTCGCGCCGGTCAGACCGGCCGTCGCGGCCGAGCCGACCACGGAGACGAACGCGATCAGCAGGTACTCGCCGACCCCCAGCGGGACGTTGAACACCTGCGCCACGAAGATCGCCGCCAGCGCCGGGTAGATCGAGGCGCAACCGTCCATCTTGGTGGTCGCGCCGAACGGCACGGCGAAGGAGGCGTAGTCGCGGTCGACGCCCAGACGCTCGATCGTGACCTTCTGCGTCAGCGGCAGCGTGCCGACCGACGAACGGGAGACGAAGGCCAGCTCGATCGCGGGCCACGCGTTGCGGAAGAACGTGATCGGGTTGACCTTGCCGACCAGCGCGAGCAGCGTCGGGTAGACGGCCAGCAGGACGATGAAGCAGCCGACGTAGACGCCGAGGGTGAGCTTGGCCAGCGGTGCGAGCAGGTCCCATCCGTACGTGGCGACCGACTTGCCGATCAGGCCGGCGGTCCCGATGGGGGCCAGGCGGATGACCCACCACAGCGCCTTCTGGACCAGTTCGAGGATAGAGCGGCTGAAGTCGAGGAACGGCTCGGCTTTCTCCCCGATCGCGAGGGCCGCCGCGCCGAGGACGACTCCCAGGAAGACGATCTGGAGGACGTTGAGCTCGGTGAACGCCGTGACGATGTTCGTCGGGATGATGCCGGTGAGGAAGTCGACCCACGTGCCGACGTTCTCGGGCGCCTTCGCGCCCGCCGTGCTCAAGGTGACACCCTGGCCGGGGTTGATGATCAGGCCGAGGCCGATGCCGACGATGACGGCGATCAGCGCGGTGGCCAGGAACCAGAACAGCGTCTTGCCCGCCAACCTGGCCGCGCCGTTGACGTTGCGGAGATTGGCGACGCTGACCAGTACGGCGGTGAACACCAGCGGCGGCACCGCCAGCTTGAGCAGCTGGACGAAGATCTTTCCGATTTCGGTGAGGGTGGTGGCCAGCCAGGCGAGGTCCCAGACGCGGGCGGCGAAGCCGAGTGCCACGCCCACGACCAGGCCCAGCAGCAACTGCAGGGAGAACGAGAATCTCTTCACGATGAGGAAGGCTCCGAAAGAAGGCACGCCTGAAGAAGGCATGCGAAAGAGAGGAGGTGGTGAGAGGCGGTGGTGAGGGATCGAGCGCTCGTCAGAGCGCGATCAGCGACATCAGAACGCGATCAGCGACAGAGGCAGCCGGTCAGGCGGCAGAGATCGACGTGCAGCCGCTCGACGAGCCACACAAACAGGACGTAGAACCTCACAGGATCAGTAAGCCACAGTGAACGGGACATCATTCCGACTGTAGAAGTGACCTGCCTCTCAAATCAAGACTTTTCCGACTGGTAGTAAGGGGATTAAGTCATCGGAGGCCGGGGTGATCGGAACCGAGAGGCCGTGACCGAGGGGATCGAAGGGCTCGGGCACGCCCCCTCAACCGAGGTGTCAGGGTTCTACGTCTTGGGCCGAACGTTCGTCCCCGGGGGTTGTGGGGGCCCGGTGTTTCGGGAGGCCGGGGGTTCCGAGGGCTCTGGGGGATCCGGGGGGTCCAGGGGTTCGCAAGCCCCGGAGTCCTGGGCCTCCCGCTGTGTCGAGCCCTTCGCCCGGTCGGCACCGGCGGTGGCGGCGTGGACGGACGACGCTCGCCGTCGCTGTTTCAGATCAAGAACGCTTCAGGCCAAGAACGCTTCAGGTCAAGGACGTCGGCCTCGGCCCGGCGTAGTGATCACCTTGAGGACCACGGAGCCATCTCGTGACTCGGTCGGGGTCGGGGCGCTCACCTTCAGTGATCTGCCCGAAACGGGGAGCGGCCGGGGCGCAAGAGAGTCTCTTGCCCCGGCCGTGTGCCCTGGATGTGCCCTTCCGGAGCGGTAAGGTCCTGAAACCACAGGTCAGAGCCTCGGTTTCCCTTCCGCTAGCGGTAGTTCGAGAACTGAAGCGCGATCTCCAGGTCCTTGCCCTTGAGGAGGGCGATGACCTCCTGCAGCTCGTCCCTCTTCTTCGAGCTCACCCGCAGCTCCTCGCCCTGGATCTGGGCCTTGACGCCCTTGGGCCCCTCATCGCGAATGATCTTCGAGATCTTCTTGGCGTGCTCCTGGTCGATGCCCTCCTTGAGGGTCACCAGAAGCCGGTACTCCTTGCCGGACAGCCTGGGCTCGTCGGCGTCCAGGATCTTGAGGGAGAGCCCCCGCTTGATCAGCTTGTCCTTGAAGACGTCGAGGACCGCGTTGGCGCGCTCCTCGCTGTTGGCCTTGATCTCAACGGCCTTCTGACCGCCCGACCAGGCGATGGTCGCGCCGGTGCCCTTGAAGTCGAATCGGTGCCCGACCTCCTTGACCGTCTGGTTCAGCGCGTTGTCGGCTTCCTGGTGGTCGATCTTGCTAACGATGTCGAACGATGAATCCGCCAAAGCACAATCCCCTCTGACCTGCTAGAACTATGAATCGCCGCCCGGCTCCCGGAGGCCACGGACCTCGAATCGCGCTGGCACCCGCGAGCCGGTTCGGTAGACGCGTACGTAACGGATCAGCCTAGCCAGCATCTCCCGCCCATGCCGAGGCGACAGCCTGTCCCTCTCCCACCCTCAGCGGGTCCTTCCTCCGCCCTCAGCGTGTCCTCCTCCCGCCCTCGGCAGGTCCCGTCCCACCCTCACCGGGTCCCGTCCTGCCCTCAGTAGGTCCCGTCCCGCCCTTGCGTGTCTCATTTCCACTCCCCCTCCTCCTGCTCACCCTGGCGTGCTCGCCCTTCCTCCGACCGTCCCGGCCATTCCCCAGGACCCTCACCATCGAGCCCTGTCCCACCCCGGCACCGCGATGCCTCTGGTGTCACTCCCTCCCCGGATTCCCCAGACGGCACCGTCGCAAGCGGCGACGTACGCACCAAAAGTCCTGATAGGAGCGGGTATCGGGAGGTGCCCGCCGTCGATGTCACGTCACACTCGGAAGTCCGCTATTCTTCTACCTGTCGCCGCCGCAAGCGGAGGACATGGCAGGTTGCCCGAGTGGTCAAAGGGAGCGGTCTGTAAAACCGTCGGCTCAGCCTACGCAGGTTCAAGTCCTGCACCTGCCACCAGCCAAACTGGCAGCTCAGAGGCCCTCCGGGGCCTCTTTTGCGTTTCCGGGAGATGCAGCCGCAGGCAGTCGGAAGCAGCCGCATGTCACTACTCCACCAATATGCGTGCAATGATCTTGAAGGCGTTTTCCCAGGTCACGCTGGGCTTTCTGGTGGCTCTGGAACGGGCATCGGCCTTTCGATGGCCTGCTGAGACGTGACAGGATGTGCCGCATGCTGACTCGAAGGAACCGTGCCGCGTAGGCCGCCCAGCACTCTGCGTTCAGGGTGCCCTCGATCACCCGCCCCCACCCCGGCCAGGCAGATACCTGGAATCTCCCGCAAAACCCATGCCGCGATACGACGACTGGAAGCCGAGCGTCTGTGGCTGAACGCCCTGGCCGACGCCTTGGACCAGTACGCGGGGTTTCTCCGGCACTCTGGCCGGTACCTCTATCTCCGTCCGGATGGGTTGCCGTGTTGCGATCCGGTAGAAGCTCGTGACCTCCTGGAGGAAGCCCTTCACGCCCTCCCCTCGTCTGCTCGATCTGAGCTCTGGCGAATCGTGGAGCCTCTGGACACGAAGTTCCGCGACCGGACCCTGCCTGATCCAGGGGCGGACGGCGGACGCTCGTTGATGTCAGGCGCATGGTGGCGCCATCGGCTGGCCGAGTTGTGATCATGTGATGGCTCCACAGCGTGCAGAACAAGCGAAAGGGCCCCGGATGGCTTCCGGGACCCTCTTCGTGCGATGAACACCTCAGCCGACCAGCGCGTCACCGATCCGCTGGTTCGCCAGATCCTTGTGGCCGTCGAGGCACTTGGCGTAGACCCGCAGCAGGACGTCCACGCTGTGCCCGGCCCGCTCCGCCACATCGGGAGCCGAGACACCCGCGTTAAGCCAGAGTGAGACCGCCGCGTGCCTCAGGTCGTACGGTCTACGAGCTAGGTTCTGTCCGGCGGATCAAGGCGTCGTACGCTCCAGAACATGCACAGCACCCTGACGGAGCACGCCCGGTGTCTCTATGGAGACGAGTACCGACCTACGCCAGAGTGCGACCTCGACCATCGGGAGCACTACTTCATCGAGGAGCTGACCTTTGCTGACGCGGATTCGATCCTGGCAATGCTGCGTGAACTCTGCCCGCAAGTGGTCGACGGCCGCCTGCCGGTCTGGGTCCGCAACTTGTCCTATCGGCTGGTGCTTTTACAGCGACCGGACGAGCCGGCGCTGATGCGAGAGGCTGCCGAGAACCTGTGGTTGCACGGACCGGACTGGGACGACATCGCAGCAGACCTGACGCGGCGGGCAGACACTCTAGAAGCGGGATGATCATGGCTTGAGCTAGAGGCGGATCGAGGCCACGGTGACGGTGCCGTGGAAGACATAGGCGCGTTTGTCATACCGCGTGGCCACGGCCCTGGAGTGTTTGAGCCGGTTGATCGTGCGCTCGACTTCGTTGCGGCGCCTGTACAGCTCCCTGTCGAAGCCGACAGGCCGTCCGCCTCGGCTGCCACGGCGGCGGCGGTTGGCCCGCTGGTCCCTCGGCTCGGGGATGGTGTGCTTAATCTGCCGTCTGCGCGGGTAGCGACGGTTGCGGCGGGAGCTGTAAGCCTTATCACCACCCAGGCGATCGGGGCGCGTGCGCGGATGGCCACCGCCCAGTCGCTTGACCCGGATGCGTTCAAGCACCGGGATCAGCTGCGGGCTGTCGCCCCACTGGCCGGGTGTGACCTGCAGGGCCAGCGGCCGACAACCGCCCTCCCCGGCAAGGTGGATCTTGCAAGTCAGACCACCCCGGGAGCGTCCAAGTCCTTCGTCGAAGCGGTGCTGCCGCGGTGTCGATCTCCTCTTCGGAAGGCGCGGCGCTCTGCGCGGCACCCCGGCCGTATGCTGATGGGCCCGGCACGAGGTGGAGTCGACGCTCACCATGCTCCAGTCCACCCGCCCCTGGGCATTGGCATCGGCCTGGACCGCCTGGAGGATACTGTCCCAGGTACCGTCCGCGGACCACCGACGGTGACGCTCATAGACGGTCTTCCAGCTCCCGAACCGCTCCGGCAGATCCCGCCACGAGATGCCCGTGCGGATCCGAAACAGGATCCCGTTGATCACCTTTCGGTGGTCACTCCAACGACCACCCTGGCGCCCGGACTTCGGCAGATGCGGCGCAAGTCGCGCCCACTCGTCATGCGTCAGATCGCCCCGCCCCACGACCGGAATAATGATCCCAAAGCAAGACGGTCGCATAATCCGCCGGACAGAACTTAGTCCGTAGGCGCATGCCTCTCCCACACGGTTGCCAGCGAGCGGCCCATCGACAGATTCACTACCGAAGACGCGCGGATCGGGCTAAGTGTCAGGTCGCAGCCCCTACGGGGTGCGGATCGCTTCACCCCCGGTCAGGGCGGCGCGCTCGGCCAGTGCCTTGGCCTGTACGTCGGCCCCCACCTCTTGCAGGGCGCTTAGCAGGCGGGATATGGACTTGGGGGAGTCCAGGGGCACGCTCACCGAAGCTCGTTCCGCAAGTGCCATGACCTGGTCGTCAGCTCCTGCACGTTGCAGGGCATACAGCCCTACGATGATGGCCTGTGGGCTGTCCAAGGAGACATTGGTGGCAATGCGTTTGGCCAGGGCTGTGATCTGCGCGTGGGCTCCTAGCCGCTGAAGGACATCCAGCAGTTTGGCCATAGCGTGCAGGTTCCTGAGATGTAGGTCGGGAAGATGCTCGACCACCCCCGCCACCTGCTCAGTGGCTCCCATCCGTCGAAGGGCATCCAGAAACCCGGCCAATTTATACGGATCCCTCAGGTCGAGCTGGAGGGAAGAAACGCGCTCAACCAGGGCCCCGATCTGCGTGTAGGCTCTTACCCGCCAAAGAGCATCCAGCAGCTTGACCATGATGTGCAGGTCGTTGAACTGAAGGTCGGGAACATGCTCGACCAACATCGCGATCTGCTCCTCGGCTCCTACCCGCCGAAGAGCATCCAGCAGTCCAATTACGGCATGCGGATCGTTGATATCGAGATGAAGGTCGGGGACACGCTCGACCAACATCGCGATCTGCTCCTCGGCTCCTACCCGCCGAAGGACATCCAGCAGCTTGACCACGGCATATGGGTTGCTGAGATGAAGGTCGGGGACACGCTCGACCAACATCGCGATCTGCTCCTCGGCTCCTACCCGCCGAAGAGCATCCAACAACCCGGCCACTTCGTACGGATCCTTCAGGTCGAGAGGGAGGTCAGGGATGCGCTCGACCAACATCGCGACCTGCCCCTCGGCTCCTGCTCGTCGAAACGAATCCAGCAATCCGGTCACGGCACGCGGGTCGTGAGGATTGATGTCGGTGGGAAGCTCGCCCTGGGTCGGTTGCTGGCTCTCCAGTTGATCGAGAAACTCTTCGAGTGCCTGAACACGATGTTCCGCTTGGCGGGCTCGGTCGCGGGCTAGTTCCAGTTGCTGGGCCAGATGGGTGGTCTCTCGGTGGTATTGAGTCCGGACGTGGTCCCAGGAAGCACGGAGACGGTCGGTCTCGGTGCGCAGCCCTTGGAGAGTTCGAGTGCGTTCTGTGAGCTGTTGTTCCAGGATCTGGGCGTAGCGCTCGGCTTCCTTCCAGCTAGTGACCGCGATCTCCAACTTGTCGCTGACTTTCCGGACTCGATACTCGTGGGGGTGGGCAACTTTGAGAGCAGTCATCTGAAGCTTGACCAGGTGTGCGCGGACCTCATCGGTCACCGGGGTGCCCGCACCTGCGCGTAGGGCCAGAACCTGGTCGAGGAACCACCGGTCGGTAGGCACGCGCTTGCCACTCAAGTAGCGAGACACGGTGCCCTTATCGATTGGGTGGAGCCGGCAGAACAGGCTGATCGACATGTCTAGGGCGGTGAACTGAGCTCGTAGCTCTCCTGTCCAGGCCATCACCTGCGGGCTGAGCTCCAGGCTCAATGGAGCCAACTCGACTGGACGACGGGCAATCTCGCTCACCCGCCCATCATCACCGCCCCAGGCGCTTTCCGCGACGAACCGCAGCCCCTGCGGGTGTTGCCGAATGTCTGCAACCCCCGTCTGTAACCGTTGCAGTGCGGCGCAACCCCCCTGGATTCTGGCTTTCTAGAACCGAGCATTTGCACCTCGCCTCGCCATCGCGCGGCGATACGAAAGAGAGGAATCCTGTGTCCCGCCCGGTTCACTCAACATCCCCGCTCTTGACCGTTAGGGCCGCCCTGATCCTTGGTCTAGCTCTGATCTTCGGTGCGGTCACCGGAGCTCTCACCTATTGGGCCACCAGTTCGGCCCCTGGGGCGATCCTGGGCGTCGGTGCTGCTACCGCCGGTGCGATTGGGCTGCTAAACCAGATCATCGACGGCACGCTTAGCGACAACGGCGACTAGGTTCTATAGATCTGCCGAACAGAACTTAGCGGTCAGACACACTGCTCCACATGCACACGGGGGGCGGAGTTCCTGAGGGCCGGAGGGGGTCGACAGGAACTTGTACCCGCAAGCGGTAACCAACGACGAGCCCCTGTTCTCACAGTCAGAGCACAGGGGCTGTTTGCTGCAAGGTGGCATCCAGCGGGATGGCGCATGAAGCTCAACGCTAGCCAGCACAAGAGACATCAGACCAGTCCCACCAGGACAATCCGTCATCGTGCACACAGGGCAATCAGTTGATGAGGAAGGCCGAGAGCAGGTACACGCGAATGACGGCGCGATCTAGCATGTCCGGAAGGGAGGTCTCTCTAGTCATCATGGCTTACGTACACCTCGATCGCCAGTCTGTGAAGAGTGGGCCGCGTGTAAGAGTCTCATCCGGTTACACCGGATTGATCTTTTTCGCTGTCGATGGAGCAAGTTCGTGAGGCAGGATCCTTCTCGACTCTCCTTACCTCGGCCTCTTGTTTGAGCCAGGGTGGCGGACCGCTCGCCAGGCCGATGGCCGGTCGGTCTAGGAGTCGGCCTCGGACTCTCAGGCCAGCAGCGATCAGGTCTCAGGAAGGCCGGCCGTCTCACGCTTACCGCTGGGTTCGAAGAACTCTCAGTGTTGACTGTGCCGAATGCGTGCCGAAGTCTTCCCTGAAAAGTACATCCCTGCTGGTTAGAGCGTTTTCGCCGTAGGACTGTAAAACCGTCGGCTCAGCCTACGCAGGTTCAAGTCCTGCACCTGCCACCAGCCAAACTGGCAGCTCAGAGGCCCTCCGGGGCCTCTTTTGCGTTTCCGGGACATGCAGCCGCAGGCAGCCAGAAGCAGCCGCATGTCAGCGCTCCACCAATATGCGTGCAATGATCTTGAAAGCGTTTTCCCAGGTCGTGCCGAGTTTTCCGGGTGGTTCGCAAGCGAAAGACGACCCCGGGAACGCAGAAGGGCCCCGGATGGCTTCCGGGACCCTCTTCGTGCGATGAACACCTCAGCCGACCAGCGCGTCACCGATCCGCTGGTTCGCCAGATCCTTGTGACCGTCGAGGCACTTGGCGTAGACCCGCAACAGGACATCCACACTGTGCCCGGCCCGCTCCGCCACGTCGGGAGCCGAGACGCCGGCGTTGAGCCAGAGAGAGACCGCCGCGTGCCTCAGGTCGTACGGTCTGCGAGCCAGGGGAGAGGCCACCTGAGCCGGAGTGAAGGCCAGCTTCCGAGCCTCCTGCCACACCTCGGTATAGGCCGTCGACGCGATCACGCCGCCACGCTCGCTACGGAAGATCCGCCCGTCCGCGCCGGTCCCGTACTCCTCGATGTGCCGACGAAGAATCGCGACCAGTTCCGGCGGGATCGGCACCGGACGCACGTCGGCCCGGCCCCGGTGCTTGAGCCCTCGTTCCTCGTGGGCGTTCCCGCTGTCCGTCCAATGTGTGTTGACCTCTGGCCGGGAGATGTCGACCGTCAGCCGCCCCCAGCCCTTGGGCGGAAGGTGGCAGTCCTGGAGTCGCAGGCCGACCGCCTCAGCCGGGCGCAGCGCCGCGTAGTACATGCAGGCGAACAACGCCATGAGCCGCCGGCCACGACCACGCCCGCCCACGTAGGTCACCATCGTGAGCAGCTCTTGAGCCTGCCGGGGGTTGACCGCGACGCGGGGATCAACGGTCTCGGTGACCTTGGGCGGCTTCCAGGTGACCTTGTGCAGCGGGTTGGCGTCCAGCTCCTCCAACTCCACCGCGTACTCCAGCACGGCATGGAAGACGGCCCGCTTCCGGGCGATCGTGTTCGGAGCCGCCGCCTTGCCGTCGAGGCGGAGGGCGAGCGCGTCGAGTGCCAGCCGTACCGTCTTGGCGTCGTTCAGGGCGGTCAGGTCGAGCGACGAGGACTGAAGCCAGCGGGCCGCCTGTGCCATCTCCGGGGAAATCTCGGCCCTCTTGCTCTCCGGGAGGAGGAGGTGTTTCCGGAGAGCCGTCCGCATGATCTGGGCATCGGGACGGCCGGGACGGTCCTTGGTCAGCGAGGGGAGAACCGTGGCGAGCGCGTCTGACATGCTGTCCCGGCTCTTGGCCGCCGCGTGGGGCCACTTCATCTCGATGAAGGCCGCGACGAATTCAAGGACGGTCCGGGCGTCCTTTGCCTTGATCATCGAGAGGGGGAGACCACTCTCGATTTCGAACGCTTCGCCTCGCTTGGCGGCCTGCCGCAGGTCCGACAGGAAGCTCTCGGCGAGTGCCTTGGTGCGATAGGTCTTCGAGGAGCGCTTCCGGGCGACCGCCCAGCGCACCACGTACGAAGGCGTCTTGCTCGACTTGTTCCGGCTGATCTCGAAGAACTTGACGTCGTATGAGGTGTTCACGCCGCCTCCCGGAGGGTTTCCAGCCATGCCTCGAACTCGCTGCGGTGGAGGCGGATCTCGTCGTTGGGGAGTCGCAGGCCGCGGGGGAACTTGCCGATCTCGCGCCAGCGGTAGAGGGTCCGGACGGAGACCCCGCCGAGCTTGTCGAGGATCTCCGGAACGGTCAGGAGCTCGTCGTCCTTCTTCTTCATGCCGCCTCCCTCGTTGCCGAAAGATCTCGTCCGGTCGCTTCCGCTTGCAGGGTCAGCAGGGTTGTTCGCCAGCGCTGGCGTTCGGCGACCATGCGCAGCAGCCGCAGGGCCAGGGAAGGGATGTTGCCGTCGCCGGCCGGGACGGGCTTCCAGACGTAGCGGTGTGGGTCGACAGGCTCGTCAGCCAGGCCGAGCGCTTCCATGACCCAGGTGCGGCGGTCGCGCTTGTGCTCGGACAGGGTCTTGTTGGACCACTTGCGCGAGACCAGGACGCGACGGCCCGCGTAGCCGAGGTGTTCGGGCTTATGTGCCTTGCTCCGGCACCGGCCCGGCGTCATGCCCGCCTTGGGATTCTTGGGCTGGACTCCGTAGCGCAGCCAGTTCGGGCAGGCCGGGGAGCAGGGTTCGTAGCGGAGCGCCTCGACCATGCGGGCCGCGTGGTCGCGTTGGGCCGGGTTGTCGGCGTCGAGGGTGTCGCCGAGGCTCTTGGTCAGGTACTTGCTCAGGTAGCGGATGCACTGGTCGGCATCCGGGGTGCCACCGAGGACGCCCTGAACGTCGACCTGGTCGCCGAAGCGGACCACGTGCAGCGGTTCGGCCTCTTCGTCGGCGTCGAGCCGGTCGAGTGCTTCGCGCCAGGTGGGCAGCACTTCCCCGGTGACCGGATCGAGGTAGTCGCCGTCCTGCCCGTCCAGGTAGGGCGTGCCGTTTTCCCGCGCGGGACGCTCGACCCACACCGGCAGGTGATCGCCCTCGAAGCGCACCTCGTCGACCGAGGGCCACCACACCTGGTGGTAGGTAGCCGCCGCGATCGCTTTGACCTCGGCGCGCGGCATGGTGCCCCGGATGGCCATGTGCAGGTGCGGCGCGAGCCGCTTCTGTGGTTCGACCGAAGAGAAGTACTGCAGGTCATAGCCCGCGACGCGGCGAAGGTTCTGCACGAAGCGGTCGACGAGCTTGGAGAAGTGCAGCGCGTCTCGGACCGCCCGCCGGTAGTCGTAGCTGTCCGGGTCGACGGGCACGCCGTTGCGCACCTTGCCGTAGGAGGGAAGCGTGAGCGTGACGAACAGCGACGGCCGGTAGACCATCCCATCAGAGCTGGTGAACGTCCGTCCCAGGGTGGTGTTCTGCCGCACCTTCCTGGGCAGGTCGGGGGCGTCCTGGCGTCGCCGGGTCGAGCGGTTGCGCTTGGCGGTGGTACGGCCGAGCAGGGTGCGGCGCATCCCGGCCGCGGTGATCTCGGCATCCAGTCCGGTGAGGATCGCGTCCAGGTCGGTGGTGTCGTCGCCGGCCTTTTCCGCGGCATCGCGCTGGGCCTGCATGTCGGCGCGGAACTCCACCAGCCAGAGCTGTTCCTCGTTGGGCTCATCCGGGGTGATCGAAGGTTCGGCCTCCAGGTGCCAGCCTTCCCGGCACTGGGCCATCCGCAGGTAGCGGTTACGTCGGGCGCACGACGAGCACTTGGCGTCCATGGTGGCCCCGCAGGGCACGTTGACGTCCTCGGTAAGCCCGGTGCGCGTGTCCAGCCGACGCAGGACCACCGGCCGGATGCACACCCCGTTGTGCTTGGCGATCTCCACCGCCACATCCAGCGCGAGCGGCATCCTTTGACGTTCGGCGCGTGACAGGCTGCGGTCGTTGGGGTTGCTCACGCGTCCGCCTCCTGGTCGTGGTCGAGGAGTGCGCCCTGTCCGCATTCGCGGCACTCGACCAGGCCGCGGATCAGGTCCAGCCACAGCGTGTTGACCGCGTGACAGACAGCACAGCGCAGGCCGTCGAGGATGTAGGCCAGCTCAGTCACGCTCGCCCCTCTCTCGCACTTCGGACAGGTCGGCCACCAGCCGGAACATGCTCTGGTACGGGTCGGTGGTGACGCGGACGTTGAACAGCTCGAAGGCCAGGACGGGCTGAGCGTGGTGCGGTCCCAGGGCGGCCAGGATGGGCCGCTCGCAGAGGCGGGTGATCTCCTCTTCGGTGCCGTAGAAGCTGACCCTCACGCGGTCACCTCCATGGCCATCGCGCGGATGTCGCTGTCGGAGACGTAGGCGGCACGGACCCGGATCGGGTCGGGTGAGGTCTCCAGCCGGACGTAGCCGATACCGGCGCCCTGCTCGGGGATCGGGGAGATGTGATCGGCCAGTGCCCCGCGGTCGCGTGCGCCGTCGCCGAGCACCATGTCGACCTGCTCGGACTCGTCGAGGCGGAGTGCGATCTTGTCGGGGAACAGGTTGCGGATGTTCATGACCTCCTTGCGCGGATCCTGGAGAGCGGCCAGGACACCGAAACCGACCGCGCGGCCCTGCGTGGTGAGCGTCGCCAGGGCGGCGGAGATGCGAAGCTTGAGACCCTTGTCGGACTGGTAGGCGGTCAGGAACGCCACCTCGTCGACCACCACCAGGACGAACGGGTCATCGACAGTGGGAGTGTGGGAGCGCTGGAGTCCGGCGTAGCGGTCAGCCCGTTCCTGCATGATCTTCACCGCCGCTTCGAGGAGATCGGCGCAGTCGGCTGGGCTCGCGGCGTAGCGGTCGCCGAACAGGTCACGCCCGTAGGACAGCTCCATCCGTTTGGGATCCAGCGCCCACACCTGTGCCAGGCCCGCACGCGTGGCGGGCAGCAGGCCGCGGATCGCCGACCAGATAACCGAGCCCTTGCCCGCCCCGGTGGCCCCGGCGACCAGGACGTGAGTGCCGTGGACCTTCAGGAGCCAGGGCTTGCCGTCTTCACACTTGCCGACCTCCACCGGACCCACCGATGCCTCATCCGGGACCGGTACGGCCGGGAGCGGAGTGGCGAGGGGATCACGGCGGGGGAAGACGAGCAGCAGCCGGCCGGAACGCGCGATGGAGACCCGGCAGGAACGGGCGCCGAACCCGTGGGCGAGGTGCTCGGTGCGGTCGGCCCAGTCCTTGACCGCCTGTCCGGTGAGCATCCGCACCGTGACCACGTCGGCCCACGAGGTGCAGGTGACGCGGACGACGTGAGGCAGGTAGTCCCGGCCGCGTAAGTGTCGTCCGAGCCCGGAGATGATCATCACCGGTTGCCAGTGCCGCCGGTAGACCCACACCAGCCGCCACCAGGCCAACAGACGCCAGCCCAGCAGGCGAAGGAACGAGGGACGAGCGAGGAAGAACCAGGCGGTGAGGCTGAGAGGGGTCACGGTGACGAGGCCAAGACCCCAACGCCAGCCACAGACGTAGGTGACCACGCCGGGGGTGAGCACGACGGCCGAGGCGATGGGGTGGCGCCACAGCAGCCGCAGACCACCGGCCAGCAGCCGCCACGCGAAGATCACAATGGTGACGATCGCCGGAGTGCGGAGGACAGCCGGCCGGAAGACGACGGCGGTATCGGGGGTGGTGGAGACGAGGTTCTGCGCCTCGTCGCCGGGCAGTTTCTTGAACATTAGGCTGGGGGCCTTCCTTGAATTCGCGTGAGAGGGAGAACCGAGGGGCCGCCGGAAGTTGGCGCTTCTGGCGGCCCCGCTTACGTGTCAGGCCGCGACCTCACCGGACGGTGTGGTCTGGTCGGTGGGGTCGGGCGGCTGTTCTGCGTGGAGGCGCTCGCAGTTGGCCAGGTAGCGCGCGGAGGCGGTGAAGATCTCCCGCGCGAGGGTCACGTCCTGCTCGGTGACCGGCCCGCCGCCCGTGGTGGTGACCGTCATGTGTGCCTCAGTGCTGGACAGGGCCAGGAACGGTCGCTCACCGTCGCCCCCGAACGCCTTGGCCGACATCTCCGAGGTGCAGAACGAGACATCGAATCGGGTGACGCCCTCGTGAATCGACGCGGTGACGTAGGTGTAGGGCTTGTGTTCGCTCATGCGGCCACGTCCTTACCGGCCGTCTCCTTGACCGGCGCCGGAGCGCTCTGCCGAGCAGGAGCCGCGGCGGAGCGGGGAGGACGCATCGAGGTAGCCCGGATGGACCAGGCCAGGCGTCCGGTGTTCTGGTTGACGTAGGCGGTGGCGGTCATGCCGTCGAACTCCACCGGCACGAACGGCAGGCCCGGCAGCGCGGCCGGAACGGTCGGCTGAATGGGGGACAGGATCTTGACCGAGACCGTCTTCTGGCCGGCCTTGACGGTCGGGTCGGCGTCCATGACGGCGACCTGCCACACCAGCTCACCGGTGTTCTTGTCCTTGGCGTAGACGGTGCGGCCCTTGGACGAGGCGTCGAAGTCCTTGACCTGCTCGACCTCGCCGACGATGAAGCAGCCGTGCGGGAATACCTGTCCGAAGTGGACGGGGATGGGGCCTTGGATGGCCATGTCGGGTGTTCCTTTCACTTGGACGGCCGATGTTCGGTCGTCCACTTGTCCGATTGAGTTGAGAGTAGCCCACAGCAACTTGTCCGCACAAGTGAATGAGTGGATCGGTGGAGAGGGGATGGTCGTGTGTGCGGGCTTGCCTCTCGGGCGTCTTAACGGCGCTCGGTGCTCAAGGAGGATGCGCGATCATGTCGGTCATGGCCTCCATGACTTCGCCGGAGCACGAGACCGCCGAGAACAACCGGATCAAGGTCTGGTTCCGGTTCGTGCCGCGGGAAGGCTGGCTTCCCTACGACACCGAGGGGATCTGGGCTACGAGGATCAGCGAGGACACCGCGCGCCTGGAGAACGTCCCCTTCCTGCAGGAGGGGGTGGCTGAGGGAGATGTCGTGCGGTTCCTCACAGACGCCGACGGTCTCCACTGGTCTACGGAGCGGGTGGAAGCGTCGGGAAACTGCACCGTTCGGGTCCTGCCCGTTCCCAGCGGTCCACTTGGGGCAAGCGCTGAGGCCGTACACGAGCGGCTGGCACCGTTCGGCTTGGGGGGAGAGGTCTTCAGTAAGGAACTGCCGCTGGTCGCCTTCAACGTGCCGGCCCGCGCAGAACTCGGCCGGATAAAGGCGCTACTGACACGTGGCGAGGAAGACGGTTGGTGGCACTTCGAGGCTTCCTGCGTCACAGATGCCTGGCACGACGCTTAACTAGCTCACCGGGTAGACGTCCTGGAGCTCGTGAAGGTCACCGGGGAGCGCCACGCTCATCACCAGGAGCACAGCCCCGGCAGCGTCATGCACGCTGGCCAGCACCCCCATGACGGGTTTGGAAGAGCCGAGCAGCTCGGCTTCTTCCTTGGTGGGGTTGCGCGCGGTCAGTCGCTCGGTGACGTGGTCGAAGCGCAGATGCTTGACCGCCTGGAGGTGATGGCGCACCCCGCGCGCGAGCGGTTCGGGCTTGTCGACGTCGGTGCCCAATGCGATCTCCAGCGGGAACCACAGGGTTTCCACCGCAGACAGCCGGCCACCCTGCTTGGCCACTCGCCGACGCGAGATGACTGGGGTCTTGTCTTCAACACCAAGAAGGCGAGCGATGTGGCGAGGAGCCGGAACACGGGCGACGTCGGTGACCATCTCGCCGCTCTCGGCCTGCTCGGCCACCGCCAGCCCTGGCCGGATGCGATCGACGGCACTCTCGGGACGGCCCTTCACGAACGAACCGCGGCCATGCTCACGCTCGATCCAGCCTTGCATGGCCAGCGTCTGAAGCGCCCGGACCACCGTCGTGCGACCTACGCCGAACTCTCTGACGAGCTGTGTCTCCGAGGGCAGCATGTCACCGGCCGCGTACTGCCCGGCCTCGATGCGCTCCTGAATCGTGCCCATCACCTGGGCATACTTCGGAGGGGCGAAATCCTTGCTCATCTTAACCGCCCGATCACTCTTCCACTTGTCTGCACAAGTACAGTACCGGCTAAGAGCAGCCCTGTCAGGACCCGCGATAGCAGGAAACAACTACCTGGCCAACCCCGCCAGAACTCTGATCCACACCACCCGTGCCTGAGCAGGCGACCACGCGTCACTGTGAAACACGGTCACCTTCCCTTTGTCCTGAACCGTCTTACGAATGAACGACAACCCGCCCGCATCGCACAATTCGTAAAACGTCACCCGATGCTCATGACAGGTCCAGGCCACTACCCGAACCCGCCCGAAACGCCGCGACCTGTGCCAGGCCAAAGGCATGCATCCTGGAGCGGCCGGAACGAGATGCTCAGACAGGCATGACACTCCCCGGCGGGAAAAATCATCGCTCACGATTCCTGCCGCTCGAAACGCACCGAACCGGCCAGGTCCACGGTGGCGTGAAAGATCACTTGCCGTGACCAGTCGCCCGGCGCCATGCCGAAGTCGTAGAGTCGCCGCGTGATCCGCCCCCACAGCGCCGGTTGCGGATCCATCCTGCGCAGCGCCTTGCGCAGCTCGTCCATCGAGGTCGCCTGCCCCGAACTGGTGCCGCACGGCCCGAGCCGGTCGACGCCCTCGGAGGTGAAGACCTCCCATTCGAACATCTCGACAATGGGCTCGGGACCGTCGCAGTACAGGCAGTCCTCCTGAGAGGAAACCGCACCTCCCAGAAACGAGGTAGCGACATGTCCCCGCCGCGTAACGATCTTCCAGCCGCGCCCATCGCATTCATCGCACTTAACCGGTGTTGTCATACCGGAAAGGATCGATGGAAGAACTTCTCAGCCCTATCCCACGCGTATATTCCACCAAGGCATATAGGGTCTCAACATGTAGCGACGCACCACCTCGGGAACCGACAGCCGGAGGGCGGAATGAACGGGAGTGCTTTTGAGCCGATCAAGATCCCAGTCGAAGTATGGGACCGCGAAGACAGCAGGGAAATCCTCAAAAATCGCGACGTAGCAGGACTTTTCAAACTCGCCGCGAAGTACGCAGGCGCCAGCCAAGTGGACATCGGCGCGGCAACCGGCCTGTCCCAGGGACGCGTCAGCCGGATCAGCCGAAACCAGTCCCACATCACCGAGCTGGACGTCTACGAGCGCATCGCCACCGGTCTCGGCCTGCCCGACCACGCTCGGATGGTTTTCGGCCTGGCCCCTCTCGACACCGCATCCCCGACCGGGAACTACGGCGACGACCATCAGGAGCAGAGCGAGGAACTGACGGCCCGGATCAAAGCAGCCGCCGCCATCGACCCCACCATGGTCATGATCCTCACCACCGACACCAACAACCTGCGCCTTATGGACCGCCGAGTCGGCGGAGTCGTCATCGCCGACAAGATGCGCGCTCAGATCGCCCAGTTAGAACGTGCCCACCGGCACGCCATACGGCCAGGCATCCGCGCCCAACTCGCACACGTACTGTCGGAGACCGCAGCCCTCGCCGGATGGCAGGCCATCGACACATGCGCCCTCTCAGACGCCTGGGACCACCACGAGCACGCCATCTCCGCCGCTCGCGAAGCCGAAGACTTCGCTCTACTCGCCTACGCGAGCGGACAACAGGCGTACGTCCTGATCGACCTTGGACGACCGGCGGAAGCCACCGAGCTACTTCAACACGTTCGCACCACCTACGACCATCGCGTCCCCGGCCATCTACGGACCTGGCTTGCCGCCGCCCAAGCGGAAGCCGCCGCGATCCTCGGCGACGAGGCCACCTGCCGCACAGCCTTGGACCAGGCCGCCGCGCTACTACCCGGAGACGACGCCGATCCCCACTTGCCGTACGTCTCCCTCAATACTCATCACCTCGCACGATGGCGGGGCAACTGCCTTGTCCGCTTCGGCGATCCCGACACTATCGAAGACCTCCGGTCAGCCCTCGCAGGGATGGACGGCACCTACAACCGCGCCGAGGCCGGCCTTCGATGCGACCTCGCCCACGCGCTTCTGGCCACAGGAGAGACGGACGCCGCACAGCCACACCTCTACCGCGCCGAACAACTCGCCACCATGACCGGCTCTCGCCGGCACGGACGACGCGTCAAGGAACTCACCCGAGCGGCTACCCGCGGCCCTCGTTAAGCCGCTCCCGCGCATACAGCAGCCCCACCAGCACCCCGGAGTTCCACACGTCCCCACGGGCAATCATGTCCGGGACCTCGGTCAGTGGAATCCACTCCAGCCGATCGGCCTCCACCTCTCCAACCGGCTCACCGACCAGTTCGGCACCCCGGCCAAGGAACACAAGGTGCTCCGAATCGACCATGCCCACCATCGGCTGGAACGTAATCAGGTGCTCCATCTCCTTGGGCCGGTAACCGGTCTCCTCTTCCACCTCACGAGCAGCCGTGTCCTTCGGATCCTCGCCAACCTCCACGAGGCCACCCGGGAGCTCCCAGCCCCAGCGATCGAACAGGAACCGATGTCGCCACATCATCAGCACACGGTTCTGATCATCGACCAGCACCGTCATGGCTGCTCGACCCAGATGAACCGCGTGATGCTCGAATCGCTCCCCGTCAGGGATCTCGACGTCCACGAGCCCGAGTCGGATCCACTCGTTGTCGTAGATCAGCCGCTCACCGTGCACGATCCAGCGCGTCTGCTCCTCGTTGGTAGCCACACAGCGAAGTTACAGCTCAACATCCCCGCCGTACACGGGCATCAGCACACAGCCAACGGACTGCGGCGATCACGGAGGATGTGCCCCGGAGGAACATTGCCGAATTGTTCTCATGAAGATCAAGGCGGCGGCGCGCCGCGCCGCCGTACCCCCGGCCCTCCGCCCGCCCGCCGTCCGGGCGTGCGGCGTGGGCGCCGGTCCCGGACGGCGGCGAGACACCGGGCCGGGCACCGCACACCGCCCCCGCCGCACGGACCGAACGCGCCAGCCGGGGTTGCCACGCCGCCGCAAAGATGCAGCCCTACGATCGCCACTGCCTGGCAGGCCACCGTAGATGGCTGGGGGCGATCGACGAGCCGTGCTTTGTTCCTCAGCACGGCTCACTGAACAACGTGGTTGCGGTCCGCTTCCAAACTCGGTCACATCATTCTGATTGTCTGTGACATTCTCTGGTCCATGGCGATCAAGGCTCTCCTGTTCGATGTCGATGGGGTGTTACTCGACTCCAGCGCAACGCACCGACGCATCTGGGATGCCTGGTCGGACATGCGCGGGCTGGACCGAGACCTGGTGTGGAGCCTCACCCACGCCCGCCGGCCTGAAGACACCATCCGCGACGTTGCCCCTGGCCTCGATCCCGCCACCGAGCGCAAGGTGTTGAACCAGTTGATGATTAAGGAAGGTGATGCCTTCCCCGCAGCACCTGGAACTGTAAGCCTGCTGGACAAGCTCGACCAGCGTCCATGGGCATTGGTCACCTCAGGTAGCCGAGCACCCGTTCACCGGCGCTTTCAGCTTGCCTCACTTCCGCTGCCCCCCGTGCAGATCTATGGCGAGGACGTCCAACGGTCGAAGCCTCATCCCGAGGGCTATCTCAAGGCGGCTGAACTTCTCTTGGTCGATCCCAGCGACTGCATCGTGATCGAAGATGCCCCCCATGGAATCACGGCAGGGAAGGCAGCGGGATGCACGGTGGTTGCTGTAGCCACGACCCACCCGTCTCACAACCTGATCAAGGCGGATGCTTGCTTCCCCTCACTTGAGGAAGCAACTCCATATCTCATGACGGCGATCAGCAACGGCGAGACCTGACTATCATCCCCGATGGTTTATACGTGCCTGTCAGCCGACCGTCATGGTTGCATTTTGGGTTGCAATACGACGCAGTTCAAAGGCGTTCAAGATGGACCGCGCATAGGCGTTGACCTGCATTGAACGATCCGGAACGGCTCGAACTGGATCTTTTAATCCGTGGGTTCTTGATTCAAAGAGCGCGACGCCTAAAGGGCTCTCATGATCAATTATTCAGTGAGCAGATCTAGTCCGAATGTACTTCATCTTCGTACGGACCGCATGCTCGCATGCAGCTTCTGGGTAGTCTCTTCGATGCGGATCCATAACCTTACATCGCTACTCTCTCTCGACGGTGACTCACCGCCTTGTATTTATTATTTCTCAACATCGTGCTTTGCCGTTTAAGAACGGGAAGTCGATCCTCGTCATCACGTTTGAGCTTGATGTTTCTACTTGCTCCGCTTGCTCTCCCCTCTGTCGAGACCTTAAGTTAGCTGGCACGTAGCGCATCCCTGTCGATCGAGGTGTGAGCATGGAAAGTTTCGAAGCACTTTCGGACTACGACTTCGAACGTCTGGTGGCTGACTTGCTCTCAGCTCACTGGAGGGTCAATGTAGCCACTTTTCCGCGCGGTAGAGATGGTGGTGTGGACCTAAGTGTCCTTGGTCCGACTGATGGCCCGATAAATTTGCTCTCCGGCGAGGAGCTTGTTGTGCAGTGCAAGCACTATCCTTTGGCAGGAATGGCGGAATTACGTACGAAGTTGAAAGCCGAGGCGAAAAAACCCATTGTCGACCAAGTGCAGCGGTACATTATAGCCACTTCTGCACGCCTAACACGCCATAACAAGGAAGAAATTGTCGCGCTGTTCGGTAACCGAGTATCGCGAAATGACATCTTCGCAAAGAATGACCTTACTGATCTCCTCAGGCGTCACCCCGATGTAGAAAAAGCAAATCTTAAGCTCTGGCTGTCTAGTAGCGCTGCGTTACAGTCGATGCTCCACCAAGTGGAGCATCTACGCTCATCGAGCCTTGCTGAAGACCTGTTGAGACTAAGATATCGCTTTGTAGAAACGCCAGCGCTGCGATTGGCGCACAACAAGCTCGATCAATATGGAATTTGCGTTCTTGCCGGTCCTCCTGGAACAGGGAAGACGACAACTGCACATCTGATGCTCCTTCAGAAGATGTCTGAGGGGTGGCAGCCTATAACGGCACTGTCGCATGTCGGTGAGCTGGAAAAGCAAATAATACCAGGTAAACCACAAGTGCTTTTCTATGATGACTTTCTGGGCCAGAACAGCCTTGATGCAAAACTGCATAAAGGCGAAGACTCCGAGTTGATCCAGCTTATGAAGCGCATTGAAAAAGATCAATCAAAGGCGTTTGTGTTAACGACTCGCGACTATGTGCTTAGGCAAGCAAAATTGTTCTACGAAAAACTATCTGATGGAATCTTCGACGTAACAAAAGTGGCTGTCAATATTTCTTTGCTGTCACATTCCTTGCGAGAGCATATTCTCTATAATCAACTATATTTCTCACCGATTCGAGAGCTAGCGGCTAGCGTAGAGGATGCGTCTACCCGCTATTCGAGCGTAGCACGACACAAAAATTACAATCCACGCGTTACGGCTGTGGCTCTTGAGAATCTCGCGCGAGACCTCGGAGTCAGGCCAAGGGGAGCGGAAAAGGCGTCGATTCCCACTAAGGAAGTTAAACGTCTGGATATCCCGCAGTATTTGATTGATGCTCTCGATAATCCCGAAACCGTCTGGCAACACATCATTCGGCGTCAGCTGACGAGTGTTCAGCGTTATTTGCTTCTCGCGCGCTCGTCTTTCGGCTCCGAGTTGGTCTACCTTGATGACTTGTACGCGGCTACTATCACCCTCACGCGCACTAAGGGCACCGTTCCTACGCTATTCGAACTGGATACAGCCTTGTCTGTCCTGGATGGGGACCTCCTTCATATCGAGGTTGGAGAATCACGCGCAACGACAGTAGTAGAAAAGCTGAGCCCCGGGCTGGCCGACGCCGTAGTCGCTTTCCTCTCGATGTATCCGGATTCTCTTGAAAACCTCGTCGTGCGAGCTGAGTACTGGATGCAGGTCGGCTGGCTAAACGCTCTATTGGAAGTACTGCCTGCGCTCGATGGCGCTAAACGTTTCTGGGCCCTGCTGACTCGTACCGCTGAAAGAGTGCTGTTAAATCCTGAATCTTATCCCGTTCCAGGAACACTCTTCGCCATTCGTCAGTCATCGAAGATTCTTGACCTAGAACAGCGAATTACACTTCTAGCTGGCCTCTACCGGAAATCTGGTCAGCTCTGCGACCCGGAAACCACAGCGGCGCTGTTTGGCCACCTACGTGTCCATATTCGTAGCATGACACCAGACGAAATTAAAGCACTACTCGCAGCATTCCGCGGTGAGATTCCAGTCTCCTGGAGAGCTAGCAGAACTGAGGTTGAATTCATTGGATTAAAGCAACTCGATCAACCACAGGACTTGACCTCCTGGAAGATACTGCGTGACGTCCTCGATATAGTGCCTACAGTCGTCGAATATCAAAGGGATATGAGAAGCCTGTTTGATGAATTCGTGCAGTCTGAGTTAGATAATTTACGACAAGAATTTATCGACGATTATTGGGAAGGCGGCGAAAGGCATCTGATCGAACAGCTCGAATATCAGGCAAGCCGGTGGGGGCTAGCTGTAGACATGGACGATGTTCGTAATAAATTCAAATCAGGAGAATCTGAAATCTCGATTTTTGATGTGGGCGATGAAGTTGTGGTGAAATATGCAGAGATCCATCAAAGGTCAAAAATGGATCGGCGAAAGGAGGAGGGGTGTTCAATATTCGACTATTTGTGATATTTGAAAGATGGTGCTCGGCCCGTAGGCTTTTAGGTGCTATCGATCAACAGAGTTGAGGGGTTATGCAGGCCAGGGTAACCGCTGCCTCCATCAAATACGAGACCATGATCGACATAGCGAAGTCGATCGATAGCAACTGCGGGATATGCGTGGGATGATCTTTTGTGAAGAAAGTCTGAAAGGGAAAATCTGTCCTGGTCAGAAGCCCTGTTGCTGTTCGGAACGCAGTCCTCTTGAAAACCGCTAGGCCGGGTGACCGGTCTCGTGGGTTCGATCGAAGGGTGAGCCGACGACGGACAGAACAACCCAGCAGACTGGATCTGCCTGCTGGGCACGCCTACGATTTAGACAAATGACCCAGCATGAGGCAGACCCAGTAGCTCATGACCTGCCATGATCCCGCGAGCGGGTGTGCCGCGAGTGCGGAGAGCAGTACCGCATGGGCTCTCGTGAAGAAGGCGGACCGTTTCACTTCTGGGCAATGTGGATGAGCGCAAGGCCGGAGGGCAATGTCAGAATTGACGGCCATTGGCGTTCTGGGGACTGGAATCCAGGCGGGGCACTTGAACTCCGGCGACGAGACGGATATAGACTCACGATCATCGGTGCTCAGATGGAGCCGGCCATCAGTGAAATGGCCGAGATCAGAGGACAACGAAGCCTCTTAGTGCCGGAGCACCGGTCACTCCAACCTGGCTGTATCTGGGCGGTGCCTTCGAGCGATGAGGCCGATTAAACGAGAGCAAGATCCGCAACATGTGCAGAACGCCAGCTTCTCATCAAGGGTGATCACATGCGTTGGCCGCAGGCCAAGGCGTTGTCCGATGGAAGAGCAGCGCTCCACTTCTAATCCGCCGGTCCCAGGTTTGAAATTTGCAGGGCATTCTTCAGTAGCCTGTAAGGCTTCCCGATACGGCTGTCACCGTGAGCCACCTCGTCCCTGTCTCCGATTTCGGGATGCTTCTCACGTGTATGGGTGTATCAATGATTGCTGCAGCTCCTGGATCACCTCACAATCTTCTTTCAAGGACGGTTTATCTAAATCGTCACTACCTGGCTGCTCATCTTGCGCGCAGCCTCGAAGCAAGCGTTTACCACGTTGCAGTCAATGATCCAATCATCGCCCACAACTGCTGCAGCCCCTAGTGGAAGCTTCCAGTAGCTGTTCTTTATCTGAGCGATCAAACCTTCCTTTGCGGCCTGATCATGAACCACGTAGATGGTGACATCACGGTACGGTGTGCGGGAGCAATCAGCCTCACTTGCTCCTGGGTCATCTGATACGTAGCCCAGTTCACACGCATACCCGGCATTCGCCAGGGCCTCGGCTATCGCTTCTACTCGCGAGGCGGGAGCGGAAGTTTGCGTCTTTGAGCCGCTTGCCTCTGCGCCGACCAATTCCAAGACGGCAACGATGGGGACCCCGAGCAAAACGATGAGGGCCAAACCAGCGATTGCCCACATCATCTTTGCCGAAAGCGCGCGAGCATCGTCGGCAGGAACCTGCGCCTCTTCCCCTACCGCTCCTGGCGCGGAGGTCAGGCCAAGCGGTGTCGCAGAGTCCCTAACCCACCAGGACCAATACGGTGGAGCATGTGGCCAGTCAGGACCAGGACCTGCCCACCCCTCTGTTGGCTCCCAGCCGTCTGGGGGTGCCGGCCATCCGGGAGGTGAATTAAAACGCCAGCCAGGTCCTGGGCGCGCAGGAATAGACATGCCATCCGTCCAGTCATCTCGACCTTGCACCATCAGATAGATCATTCCATCGGATTATGGCGGGATTTGAGTCAGGAGGTGAGCAAGTTGAACCTCACGAATCGCTGCGTGTCTTCATCCGCGTTGCTCCACTCCTTGATCGTTGAGGGGGCCGATCACGGTGACCCCCTGGCTGCGTAGCGGCAGGGCGGGTCAGCAGCCGTTTCGATGCTGGGGTCACACCTCACCAGGTGGCGAACATGGCTGATAACCAAACCTGAACTCACGTGCCATGACGTGCAATATGCGTGCAATGATCATGGGGGAGAGATCGCTGTAGAGGTGTCGCGCCGCAGGTCAGACACTACGTCGAAGCGAGAAGGGTCACGTCCTGTAAAACCGTCGGCTCAGCCTACGCAGGTTCAAGTCCTGCACCTGCCACCAGCCAAACTGGCAGCTCAGAGGCCCTCCGGGGCCTCTTTTGCGTTTCCGGGTCATGCCGCCGGATGCCGTTCTAAGCGGCCCTGTGTCGGTGGTCGCGCAATATACGCGCAATGATCTTGAGGACGTTTCCCCAGGTGGCGACGAGCTTCCAGAGACTTTGAGCCAGGACTGTCCCATGGCGCCGACCCGTGTCAGCGATCACGGGAAGGGCTCCTTGAACGTGCCTTGATCGACAGCCGTTCATACGTTGGTCCCTCCCAGGAACGTGTGAGTCCAGGAGGAATCCGGCACATAACGAAACATGATCATGTGGTGTATTCAAGCCCTCGGCCACTCGCTGCGAGACCATGCTGGCGGCATGAGACTGGTCAAGCCGTTGATCGTCATCACCGTGATAGGGCTGTCCCTGCCTGCGTGTGGTGCGGCACCCACTGTCTCCACCTCGGCGAGAGGTGTAGCCGAAGCCGGTTCGGCGTCCGCGTCCAGCAGCATGCCGACGACTTCCACTCCTGACAAGGGCTTGTATCCACCAGGCTTTGATCCGGGCGCCTACAGACCTCCCGAGCACTGGCGAACTCCCTGCAAGGACGCCTACTCGAGTTTGTCTGTGGGCTTGCTCTCCAGCTGGAACGCGATCAGAAACCTACTTGAACAAAAGGGGGATGCTGCCTACCATGCTGCGACGGTGAAGGTCGGTTACGAACAGCTCATCGATGCCCCGCAGAAAGAGGCATTGCGAAACTGCCGGCAGGCTGACCCGACGATCGGTGCCCAGTTCGACCGTGGAATCGAAGCCACCCGTATCGCTGTGGGCATCGTCTGTGCCGGGGCAGAGCTGTCGTCCTGCCAGGGGGCGGAGCTCTCGCCGGATGAGCGTGCCGAACTGGGCAACACTGTGCGGTCTTTGCTGAATGCCGTCCCCGCGCAGCGCTGAAATTTCTTCGCCTGTCTGCGCTGAGACATTGGTAGCTGTGCCAGGTTCTGTGTTAATGAACGACCTCACCGCTTTGAGCAGGTTGCATGACGCTGGGCATCGGTGGCCGCCATCAACTAAATCGGCGATGCCCGAGTCGTCGTGATGGTGCTGGTTTGCAGTGGAACAAGAACATGGCCTACACGGACGCGTGCACCTCGTTCGCCCGATCATCCCAACTGCCGTCGACCCGCACACCGAGGAAGCGGGTTATGAGCCGGACATCGTCACTCAGAATGCGTGAAAACCGTTGGTGCCACTTGGATGTGATGGTGAGGGGTATGGAAGGCATCGACGACGCCGAAATCGACACGGATCGCATCAACGAGTGGTTGGGCGCGTGGCAGCTCAACCAGTCCTATGCGCAGGATCACGATCGGGGTGAAGCCCGGCGAATCTGGGCACGGGTTGCTTTCTTCGCCCTCGGCGGTGCCGAGCAGGCCGGCTACCCCACAAGGGACGCGAACGTGTGCCGCTTCAACCTTAGGGCGTTGCTGATCGTTGATCTCGCTCCGGATGGTGACCCGCTATGGAGTCCGGACCATCTGGCCTCAGACGTTTTGGAGGCATTGCCTCTGGGCTTGGAGCAGGCGAGAGCTTGGATGACCGATTGGCGCATGCGTCCTCGACACGAGATCTCGGCTCTGCGCACGTGCAAGAACTTTCTCGGTCCGATGGAGTTGATCGCGGATCAACTGGCGGCAGGGCCGGTAAGAACTCAGATTGATCGATGGCTGGACCTCCGAGCTCACCTGCCGTGACGTGCGATATGCGTGCAATGATCATTGGGGTGAGAGCGGTGCAGAGGTGACGCGCCGCAGGTCGCGAGCAGTGTCACGCCGGTAGCGGTCACGTCCTGTGGAACCGTCGGCTCAGCCTGCGCAGGTTCAAGTCCTGCACCTGCCATCAGCCAAACTGGCAGCTCAGAGGCCCTCAAGGGCCTCTTTCGCGTTTCGGGACATGCAGCCGGAAGCAGCCGCGTGTCACCACGCCACCAATATGCGCGCAATGATCTTGGCCGTGTTTTCCCAGGTCGCGCCAGCTTTCTAGCGTCTTGGTCGCCGGCAGCCATTCCCTCGGCTTCGCGGGCGCCTGGTGGCCAGGGTTGCTCAAGACGGGCATGCTGATCAGATGATGGACGCTGTCGTACCGTGCGCTGTTCGGACTGCCCGTCCAGAGGACCTGTTGGCGGTCCTGCAGGTCTACGCCGCCGAGCAGGATCGCGGAGATGACTCTCCCCGTGCAGTTTCGGATCTTGAACAGCGGACCTGGGCGCGGATGATGCGATCCGGCGATCTCACCGTCTACCTCGCTGAGGTCGACGATCGGGTGGTCGGGACGGCGACGTTGATGACGATGCCGAACCTGACCTACGGCTGTGCCCCTACCGCGTTCGTCGAAGCGGTCGTGGTCACCGTCGGTCATCGCCGCACAGGCGTGGCCACCGCGATCATGCGTCGGCTTCTCGATGACACCCGATCCGCGGGGTGCAACAAGGTCCAGCTCCTGTCCCACAAGCGTCATGCCGCCGGCGGTGCCCACCGCCTCTACACCTCGCTGGGCTTCGAGCCGGAGGCGGAGGGATTCCGGCTCTATCTCCAGCAGGTTCCCGCCGCCGTTCGGGCCGCCAAGGTGACACAGCGCTGAGAACCGGTTTCCTGAAAGGCGGAAGGACCTCGGAGAGACTCCGAGGTCCTTGTCGTACGGCAGGCATGACGTATCGTGGCGCGGCTCACCTCGGTGAGCGTCCACGTGTTCGTCATGGGCGAAAGAGCGGCCGGCCGGATCACCGTGACGGCAGACGACATGGCAACTGGCCAAGGCGTTCGCCGGCGTGTCCGGATACCTGTCGATTGGCGGAACGGGGAGCGCGCCCGTGTTGGCGAGCCGTGTTCTCACATGCCCCGTTGACCGGAAATCCGCTGCCAGACGATGTTGCCGTACGTATTGACCTGGACGCGGTCGCCGAGCACGTCCAGGTAGGACCCAGGTCGTCCATCAGTGGCGGTGGCCCGCACCGGTGAGCCGTCGTTGCGGAGCAGTACGAGGTTGCCGTCGTACTGCATGTAGATCCGCTTGGCGCCGCTGCCCAGGGTGTCGCTTGCCCAGATGACGAAGTTGTCGCTGTTGCGGTACTGCACCAGGTTGCCGTCATCCTGCATGCAAAGGCGTGACGAACCGTTGTTGAGACAGTGCGGAGCCTGCAGGAACTGGTTCTGGCGCAGCTGGGTTCCGGAAGTCACCTGCGCCGGGGCTGCTTTGTCCACGATGTTCCAGCGGACGAGCTCCCGCCCTTCCGGCGGGTCGTCCGGGGTCACGATGCTCCGTACATCGCCGATGTTCTGCCAGGCGGGCATGTCCCAGCCGCAGCTGCTGCCGACCCCCTTGATGAGTGGTGCGCCGCGTACAGTCCAGTTGACCGCGTCCGTGCTGCGGGCGATGCCGACCGCGGTCTGTGAATTGGTCTGCCCGCAGAGTCCGTTGGCGCCTCCGAAGGCTTCAAATATCATGTACCAGTAGCCGTCGGCTTCACGGGTCATGTCACCCATTCCCAGGCCGTAGTTTCCCCACGAGGGAGCCGGGGTGAGGGTGAATTTTGTTTTGGTGCCGTTGTAGTCCTGCGTCAGGTTACTGAAGCGGACGGTCGCGCGGCCCTGCGGCAGGCGTCCGGTGGAGTCATGGTAGTGAAAGGTCATCACGTAGCCGACGCCGTCTTTTTCGATGTCGGGCGTGCCCACCTCGTCGAAAGAGTCACCGACGACTCCCTCTTTCAGAAGGCGTGTACTGCCCGACCAGTTGACGCCGTCGGAGCTTGTCACCCACCGGACAGAATGCAGTGCCCGGCCGGTTCCGTTTCCCGCGGGCACCCAGTCGCGCTGTTCGAAGACCATCAGCAAATGGTTGCCGTCAACGATGACGTCCGGAGCGAAAACCCATGTACTCCTCGCGTTGTTGTCGTTGACGCACGTATTGCCGTTCTGCTGCACCGACTGCAGCATGCTGAGCGGCTTACCTCCGTTGTACTGCGCCCACGTCCTTCCGCTGTCGCCGGAGGTGGCGAGGGCGATGCCCTGAGGTATGCCGCATATACTCCCGCTTGAACTGATGAACGTGCGATAGTACATGAGATATTGATTGTTCCATACGATGGTGCTGGTCTCGGCATGAGCGCCTATTCCCCATCCAAAGGGCTTTGGAATCTGTTGTTGCAGACCGGCGGCGTCGGTGAAAAGTTTGCAAGCCGTATCACACGCGGCGGCGATCGCTTTGTTCGTCAACGGCGCCGGCGTCACCGGGGCGACGATCATGGAGATCCCCATGACCAACACCGCCAATATCCTGGAGACATGCCCTGGGTATTTTTTCTGCGGTGCCGTCATGGGTTCCTCCTGCGTGAGACGTAGTGCATGGGGAGAGCGATCCCGCTGCTGGCCGAGATCGCGCCGAGAGCCTGGGGCGGTCACGAAAATGTCATGTTCGATTGACCGCGGTTCGTCGGAGCCAATGTTCGACTCGGGTGTCCTCTCGCGCAAGAAAAGGCATAGGAGTCTTACCTTTTAGCATCCAATCTACGTGTCATGCTCTATTTATAATGATTTATATCTATATGTATGCTTATAGCCGAAATGTAGATTTTGGTCAACTACCTTCGGCGGCCAGGGAGAAATCGGCCGCGCCCGAGGTGGGATGCGGGTGGACGGTCCGCGCGGTCAAGATTTTCGTCCCGCCTGTGTTCAGGGCTGGCGGTTGAGATCCCTGTGCACTTCTGTTGCGTATTCCAGCCCTGGTCGACTCATTTTCGGTGGATGGAACCAGTTGACGCCCTCTCCCGTTCTTGGAGTAGGGGCGGAAAGTCCCACGGCGTGGTCGGGAGTTTCCATGGGCCGGATGCGCGAATGGTGGCGACGTCGGGTGATGACGTCGATGTTGCCGCCCATCGGGGTGCCTGTCGGACGGATGCGTGAGTGGTGGGGGCGTCGAAGCGCCACGTCGAAGCTGCTGATCACAGGAGTGGCGACCGTACTCATCGCGGCGCCCTTTGTCGGCGTGCTGGAGGATCTGGGGCGGCGAGTGTTCCTGCCCGATTCGGGCGCACCGACTCCGTCGGCCCGTGTTCCCACGCATCTACCGACCTCGACGCCGAAAACCGATGACGAGATGTCGAAACGGCCGATTTACTCGTATCACGCCAAGGCTTCCTCGGCGAACGAGGACATCGACGTGAAGATCGAATCGCGTGGTTTCGTACGCCAGGTATTCGTTGCGGCCGCGCTGCGGATAAGATCTGTCGGCGTCATCGCATCGCGTGAGATGCGCCCCGGCGCTGATTTCTCCCTCGATAATCTCGGCCCGGTGGGTCTGCGAATCGACGAGGTGGATGCGAAGGACAGGGTCGTCGCGGCCGTCCCCCTGGCAGAGGCAGACGGCGGCGCAGCCCCCAGTACGTCCGGGATCGTCATTTACGCGGGCCCCAACCACAAGGACACGGTGTTCCGCCTGGCCCCCGTGAAGGTGAAGCCGGGAGCGCGGTACGCGTTCACCGTCACGAACCTGTCCGGCGGCGTCATGTCGTTCTCGCTACGGCCCCGCGGACTACCGGGTCTCCCCATGTACATGTGGGGCTACCAGCCCGACCCGCATGTACTTCAGTCGCGCACCAATCGTGCGGTCACCGGGTTCGTCTGCGACCTGCACGACGGGTGTTCCTAGAGTCAGTACGGGGTTGAGATCAGAGGGATTCGCCCGGCGTGGTGGTCTGCGGCCCTGGCAGGCCGTCGTCATCTCGGTGCTGATCGGTGCTGATCGGTGCCGAGGGCGCCGGCGAAGGGGGAGAGGGCACGACCGTGAAAGGCCTCACCAGATGTCACTCTGGCGAGGCCTTTCACGAGGTCCGGACGATTCCGCGAAGGCCGGGTAGCCGGGTAGCCGGGGCTACCCGGCTACCCGGCTCTGCGGCGGCGTTCGAGAGCGGGGGAGTGAGCGGCGAAGGCTCAGGGGCAGCCCAGGGCTCGGTACTCCCAGCCCGCCGCGCGCCAGACGGTGGCGTCGAGGGCGTGGCGGCCGTCCACGATGCGGGTGTGCTTGACGACCTTCGCCAGCGCCGAGGGCTCGACCTCGCGGAACTCGGCCCACTCGGTGAGCAGGACGACCACGTCCGCGTCCTGGGCCACGTCCAGCGCGCTCGTGCCGTACCTGAGCTCCGGGTAGGTACGGCGCGCGTTGTCCAGTGCGGCCGGGTCGTACACCCGGACGTTGGCGCCCAGGCCGTGCATGGTGCGGGCCACGTCCAGGGCCGGGGCGTCCCGGATGTCGTCGGAGTTGGGCTTGAAGGCCGCGCCCAGGCAGGCGACCCTCTTGCCGGCGAGCTGGCCGCCGAGCAGTTCCCTGACCAGGTCGATGGTCCGGGAACGGCGGCGCCGGTTGATCGCGTCGACCTCGCGGAGGAAGGACACGGCCTGGCCGACGCCGATCTCCTCCGCCCGGTGCGCGAAGGCGCGGATGTCCTTGGGCAGGCAGCCGCCGCCGAAGCCCAGGCCGGGCTGGAGGAACCGGCCGCCGATCCGGTCGTCGTAGGCGAGGGCCTTGGCCAGGTCGCGTACGTCGGCGCCGGTGGCCTCGCAGACCTCGGCCATCGCGTTGATGTAGGAGATCTTGGTGGCCAGGAACGAGTTGGCGGCCACCTTGACCAGCTCCGCGGTGGCCAGGTCGGTGACCACCACCGGGGTGCCGAGGTCGAGGATCGGCTGGAACGCCGCGGCGAGCCGCTCGTGCGCCCACTCCGAGGTGACGCCGAACACGAGCCGGTCGGGCTTGAGCGTGTCGTCGACCGCGAAGCCCTCCCGCAGGAACTCCGGGTTCCAGGCCAGCTCCACCTCCTCTCCCGCCGGGGCCAGCTCGTGCAGCAGGCCGGCCAGGCGGGCGGCGGTGTTCACCGGCACGGTCGACTTGCCGACCACCAGGCAGCGCCTGGTCAGGTGGGGGGCCAGGTTGCTGATGGCCGCGTCGACGTAGGTCAGGTCGCAGGCGTCGGAGCCCGGCTGCTGGGGGGTGCCGACGCAGACGAAGTGGATGTCGCCGTGCTCGGCGGCCTCCTCGTAGGAGGTGGTGAACCGGAGCCGTCCCGACTCCAGGGCCTTGCCCAGCAGCTCGGGCAGGCCGGGCTCGAAGAACGGCACCTCCCCGGCCTGCAGCCTTTCGATCTTCTTGCTGTCCACGTCGAGACCGACCACGTCGTACCCCAGTGACGCCATACAAACCGCGTGCGTCGCCCCGAGGTAGCCGGTTCCGATCACCGTCAGTCGTGGGAGCTCGGCTTCGCCCATGTCCGTCTTTCCTTATCTACTTGTCCTTGGGGTCGTGTTCAGGAGCAGACATCGGTCTTGGAGAGCAAGCCGCCGGTGACCTTGTTGTCACAGGCGATCTTGTTTCCGCCGGCCGTGTCGTTGATACCGAAACCGCCTGAATTGCCAAGATCGATAACGTTGGCCCGGAACACATTTCCGGTTCCCCAGCCGTCAACGATCTTGTGGGTCTGGAAGCCGTCCTCGTTGGTGCCGCTACCGGTGTTGCCCTGGATGAGGTAGCCGTTGCCCTTGACGTCGACCCAGGAGTCGTTGTGCTTGGAGCCGCCGAGGCTGGAACCGTCGAAGACGTTGCCGAGGATGTGACCGCCGGAGGTGCCCTCCTTGATGTCGATCGCCTCGGCGGTGGCCCGGATGACGTTGCCGCGCACGGTGTTGCGATCGCTGCGGTCCATCTTCCCGCCGGAGAAGGTCGCCCAGTTGCTCTCCGCGGTGCCGAGGTAGACGCCCTCCCCGAACTTCTCCCGGCGCAGGCCGGTCGCGTAGACCATGCAGTACTGGACGGTGTTGTCGGTGCTGAAGTTGCGCAGGTGGATCGCCTCGTCCCCGATGTGGTGGACGGTCAGCTGCTGGATGGTCGTGTTGGTGGTGCGGTCGGCCATCACCCCCTTCTGGCTGTTGCGGACGGTGAAGCCGACCAGCCGCACGTGGCTGACCTCGTTGAGGTGGAGGGCGTAGCCCTCCTTCACCCCGCCGCCGTCGATGATCGCCTCGGGCGAGCCGCAGATGAAGATCGGTTGGTTCTCCGTCCCCGAGACCGCCGCGACGAACCGGCCGACGTAGACGCCGGGCTCCAGCTTGATCACCGCGCCCGGCTCGGCCGCCTCCAGGGCCTCGGCGAACCCGGTGGCGTCCTCGACGGTCACCGTGGCCTCGGGGCAGTCGATCAGCCCCTTCCCGAGGGGGACGGCGATGTCGGGCGGCTCCTGCGACGCGACGAACTCCTCCACGTCGTCGTCTTCCTCCACCCGCGAGGTGTCGTTCTCCGACCCTCCCGACCCCTCCGACCCCGATGGGTCCGACGACCCCGACGGTTGCTCCGGTGCCTGGGCGGCCGGCGCGTCCGCGCTCCTCGGCCCGATGTCCTCGATCGGGGTGGCCGAGTTATCCGAACCGCCGAACAGCCCGTACAGCAACACCACGACGATCACCGTGATGACCGCCCCGGCAAGCATCCCCACCAGGGTTTTCCGGTCGATGTCGATGGTCAGGCGCATCGCTCAGCTCCTCTCCGCCGGCGGCTGGGCGGCGGCGGCAGGCTCCAGGAACCGGGCCGGTCGCTCTTCCAGCAGCGTCTGCTTCTCGTATGGGTGAACGAACCGTTGGCCCACCCGCGGACCGTCGCCGCGCAGTGCCCGCAGGGCCGAGATCACGATCAGGGAGATCACGCCCAGCCAGATCAGGTTCATCGGCTTGGCGATCCGCTTGACCGTCGTCCAGAAGCCGGCGGTGTCCTGCCAGCCGCTGGTGTTGTTCTGCGTGACGGTCGTGGTCCCCTTCGCCCGGCTCATGTCGAGCGCGCTGCGGCCGGCGCCGCCCAGGGTGTTGCCGGTGACCTTGGTGCCCTGGGCCGTGCCAAGCAGCGAGATCGCGTGCAGCGAGGCGGACTCGACGGTGTTGGCGGAGACGGTGGCCGCGGAGTTGCGGAGGTAGATCGCGGTCTGGGTGTCCCGGACGATGTTGCCGCTGATCCTGGCCCCCCGCACCCCGTCGCGGAGCGCGATCCCCTGGCTGCGCTGGCCGGTGAGACGGTTGCCTGAGAGCCGTACCCCGGTCGCGTCCTGACTCACCACGATGCCCATCTCCCCGCCGATCACCTCGGTGGTCTGTACGACGAGCTTGTCACCGCCCTGGATCTCCACGCCGTAGCGGCCGTTGTCCCGCGCCGTGCTGCTCGTCACCGAGCTGCCGCCGAAGCTGCGCAGCGACTCCCCGGACGCCGACGGCCCCCGGGCCAGCGGCAGGCCGCTGATGGTGAAGCCGTTGCCCTCGTTGCGGGTGGCCTCCGAACCGGTGATCGTGACGTTCTGCGTGCCTCTGGAGAGGACGAAACCGTCGCCCCTGCTGTCGGTCACGGTGGTGTTCTCGATGGAGGCGTTGCGCGCGAACCGGTGCAGCAGCACCCCGTGGACCAGGCTCCCGGTGACCGAGACGTCGATGATCCGGGTCTCGTTGGAGGCCGTGATGAAGATCCCGTACGCGTTACCGGTGATCTTGGTGTCGGTGATGTCGCCGGTGACCAGGTTGGCCTGGGGCAGCCGGTAGGCGACCCTGCCCCGGCCCGTCCCGTTGGTGATCTCGATCTCGTTGTTGCCGCCCCTGCTCGGCACGAGGAGACCGTTGGGCAGGAGCGCCCGCCGCTGGGAGCCGGTCGGCTGCGGGGTGGGCGTCGAGCGCGGGACGGTGGCGGCGGTGGCGGCGGTCGTGGTGGCGGTGGTCACCAGGTCCGCGGTACTGGTCGGCCGGTCGCTGCCGGTCAGCGCCAGCCCGCCGGTCGGGCCGCTCCAGAATCCGAGGTGCTCCACCTGCGCGTGGCTCATGGTGAGCTCCCCGCCGACCACGCGCAGGTAGGCGCGCCCGTCGGAGACCTTGGTGTCGGCCGTCCTCTCGTGCGCGTTCCAGCTCGTGATCCGCACCGGGTTGCGTGCCGAGCCGTTGATGCGGATGTTCGCGCCGAAGCCCACGATCGAGACGAAGGCGCCGGGGTCGCTGCGCATCCGGAGCACCAGCGGGCCGGTCGCGTTCTGGAGCACCACCTTGGCCCCCGGGCCGGCGAACAGGTTGATGCCGAGCACGTAGGAGCCGTCCGGCTGCTTCTGGAAGTGCTCCTGACCCAGGCGCTCCAGGTCGGCGATCCGGTACGGGTCGCGGCGCTGCGGCAGCACGAGCGTCTGGCCGTTGGCCGAGCTGGAGATGTGCGGCACGCGGGACCGCGCGGCGGCGGGCCCGCCCCGCGCGAGCGCCGAGGACAGCGTCGCGCGGGTCTGCATGATCCGCAGGTCTTCCTGGTCGACCAGGGCCGACTGCTGCTGGGCCTCCGCCGCGGACACCTCGTTGACACCCGGGGTCGGGGCGGAGCGGTCGAAGTAGGAGAGGTACGCCCAGGTGCCGGTCGCGGACAGGGCCACGACCAGGACCATGAGAAGGGTGCGGCCCCTCCGCCTGCGTGAGCGGCTCATCCCCTGCCTCCCACGGGGGCCGAGTCGGCGTGCCGCGACGCCTGGCGGCGTCGCGAGGGAGGTCCGGCGGGCGCGAAGGGATCCGGCGCGGTCTCGAAGGGGTCAGGCGGGGGCGGGGTGGCGTGGCGCAGCAGCTGGAACCGCCCCTCGGCGAGCAGCCGCTGCTGCTCGTAGGGGTTGCGGATCTCGGTGCGGCGCTGCCGCCGTTCGAGGACGCCGCGGGACCGGATCGCCGACACGACCACCAGGAGGATGACTCCGGCCCAGATCACGTTCATGGGCTTGACGTAGCGCTTGGCCTTGACCCAGAACGACGAGGTGTCGTTCCACTGCTCCTCGTCGTTGTTGTGCTTGTTCACCGTGTCGGCGGCCCGCGCGACGCTGATCGCGCTCGTCCCCGCGCCGATGACGGTGTTGCGGGTGATCTCCGAGCCCGTGGCGTCGCCGACCACGGTGATCCCGTGGGCCTTGGGGTTCGGCTTGGTCGTGATCTTGTTTCCGACGACCATGCCCGCGGAGTCCCGCAGGTAGATGCCGGTGACGGCCCCGGTGATCGTGTTGCCGGCCACGTGGGCGCCGGTCGCCCCGTCGCGCAGCGCGATCGCCTGGCGGCGCTGGTCCGTCAGCCTGTTGCCGGAGATCTGGACCCCGCTGGCGCCCTCGCGCACCACGATGCCCATGTCACCGCCGGTGATCTCGCTGGTCTGCACGGCCAGCCGGCTGCCGCCGAGCACCTCGACGCCGTACCTCCCGTTGTCGCGGGCGGTGCTGTTGCTGACCGAGCTGTCGCCGTAGACGGCGAGCGACTCGCCGCTCGCGGACGGTCCGCTCGCGAGCGCCCGCCCGTTGAGCGTGAAGCCGTTGCGCTTGTTCTGCGCGGCGAGGCAGTCGACGACCTTCACCTTCTCGGTCGCCCGTGACAGCACGAAGCCGTCGCCGCCGCTGCCGGTCACCTCGGTCGCCTCGATCGTCGCGTTCTTGGCGAACCGGTGCATGAACACGCCGTGCACCAGGCTGTTTCTGATCTTGTTGTTGATGATCTGCGTCTGGTTCGAGCCGGAGACGAAGATCCCGTAGGCGTCGCCGGTGATGACGCTGTTCTTGATCGATCCGGACACCAGCTCGTCGGCGAGCACGTGGGAGGCGGTGCCGGGGCCGATCGGGATGGTCTCCACGTCGCCGAAGTTGCTGCCACCCCGCTCGCCCCGCTTGGTGTTCGCCAGTCGTTCCTGCTTGTCCTGGTGGCGCTGGTCCTTCGTCCGGTGCCGGTAGACGCTGGCCGGCCGCTCGGTGCCGGTGAGCGCGATGCCCCCGGTGCGGCCGCTCCAGAATCCCAGGTGGGAGACCTGCGTGTGGCTCATCTCGAACTCGCCGCCGACCGCCCGGATGTAGGCGCGGCCGTCGGTCGTGGTCAGGTCCGGCTTCTGGGTGCGTACGTCCCAGCTGGTGATCCGCACCGGCCGCTTGGCGGTGCCCTTGATCTCGATGTCGCCGCCGAACGCGATGATCGAGCTGAACGAGCCGGGCAGGCTGCCCATCCGCAGCGTCAGCGGGCCGCGCAGCTGCAGGCGCGCGCCGTCGGCCACGAAGACCTGGACGCCGAGCAGGTAGGAGCCGTCCTTCAGCCGCCGCAGGTACCGGCCCTTCTCCACGCCCGCGAGGTCCCTGAGGGTGTACGGGGCCTCGGTGTTGCGCGCGGGCAGCACCAGCGTCCTGCCGTGCCCCGACACGAAGACCTGGGGCTGCTTGCGCTGGGCGGCCGCGATGCCACCGGTCTGCAGCATGGCCGTGAGCGCGGCACGGGTCTGGATGATCCGCTGGTCCTCGACGTCCACCAGGGTCGCCTGCGCCTCGGCGTCGCCCGCCGTGAGGGTGCCGGCCTCCAGGATCGCGTCGTCCGCCATGATCGCGTCTTCGACCAGGGCGGGGGAGTCCTCCGGGGTGGGTTCGGCCGTGGGAGCCGGGGCGGTGGTCGGTTGCGAACCGCTTCTCGTGGCCGGCTTGGCCGTCTGGCTCGCGCTCGCCGTCGGAGTCGGCTTGGCGGTCGGGACCGGGTCGGGTTTCGGAGGGGGTTCCTCCTTCGGCGGAGGTTTCTCCTCGGCGGGAGGTTCCTCCTCCTCTTCTGGGGCAGGGGGGTTCAGGAACGGATTGTCGTCCGGGGTCGCGACGCCCGTCGGGGCCGAGCTGGGATTCGTGACCGCCTCGGAGTCACCCAGCGGGCGGGGAGACGAGAGGGCGGCCGCCGGCGCGGCCGCGAGCCCGAGCGCCAGCACCGCGGCGCCTAACAGGACAGGAGCGGAGCGCGTCATCTCAGGCCAGTCCCTTGAGCGTGGCCGCGCTCTGACCCGCTCCGCCGACCTGGTCGGAGGTACGGGTGAGCCAGCCCTGCTTGTTCATCGTCACGAACGCGTACAGCTTGATCGGCAGCGCGATCATGATGACCACCAGGCAGAGCAGCGGGAGCAGCAGGATCTCCGAGGGGTGGCGGCGCAGGTGGGACCAGCCGCGGACGCCCCGGCCGAGGAGCAGCCAGCCGACGGCGAGCCCGATGCCCAGCGGGGTGAGCTCAAGCCTGCTGAAGAACAGGTAGGCGAGCGTGACGCCCATGGTCACCGGGGTGAGCAGGATCTGCAGCACGGTCACCTTGGTGACGAGCGGGGTCTTCCACAGCCACCCCTTCCACAGCGCGGTCAGGTAGCAGCGGTAGGAGTTGCGGCTCCACCGGACACGCTGCTTGACGAAGGCGCGGAAGGAGTCGGGGAACATCGAGATGGCGCGGGCCGAGGACTGGTGCACGGTCTTGTACCCCGAGGCGAGGACCAGCCAGGTGAGCCGGCCGTCGTCGCCGGCGATGCACCGGCGGCCGAGGAAGAACTCGTTCTCCAGGTGGGTGAGGACCGGGAGGATGGCCTCGCGCCGGTAGGCGGCGGTCCGGCCGGACAGGCAGGCCACCCCGCCCCTGCTGCCCATCGCCGGCACGTAGTCGTAGTAGCGCAGGTTGACCAGCCAGTCCGCGATGCGCCGCCAGACGCTGCTGGTCCGCTGGAACACGTTCTGCTGGGTGCCGACACCGCCGACCGCCGGGTCCTCGAAGGGCATCTGCACGGCGGCGAGCAGGCCGGGCTGCCACCAGGTGTCGGAGTCGGCGAAGACCACGACCTCGCCCTGGGCCGCCCGGATGCCCACCCCGAGCGCGGAACGCTTGCCCGAGTGCTCGTAGATCAGGACGCGCAGCCGGGGGTCCGTCACCTCGCGGAGCTTGGCGTGGCATTCGGTGTCCGCGACGTCCACCACGATGATCACTTCTTGCGGGTCCTGGGACAGCCAGCTGGCCAGGCAGCGCACCAGGATCTCGGCGTCCTCCCGGTAGGAGGGGACGACCACGGACACCGAGGTGCGGTAACCGTTCACGATCGGCTTGGCGAGCCGTGACAACACCACTCGATAGATCCACAGGCCCCAGACGAGCAGGCCGGCCAAGCCCAGCGGGATCAGGTCTCGCCAGGACCCGTTGGCGCTGGAGCGGACGATCCATTCATAGGCAGCATCAAACCAATCAACAACTGACGCCACTGATCCTCCTGGGCGAATCGTCCCAATATGCCCATGGGGAAAGCCCCCCTAGCTGATGGACCAGGACATTACTGGGCCAACGTTGGCCAAGTATCTTGGAACGGTACAACCGTTACAAGACTGAGTGAGTTTGCACATGGTGCGCCCGGGGTCGATGAGGTGATGTCGTGGGCATCACGGACCTCACGGGCCCCACGGACTCCGTACGACACTTGCGGAATGTCAGATATATCAGCTTTTGAGCGATTTTGGGACTGATATTGAAGGATTGAGGGACAAGTCCACGGACTGAGACGCTGGCGTGGACAAAAGCTGGGGCTCCAAGTGGGGATCGCGGACCGACACTCCAGCCGCGCCTAGGGAACCGATGGGACTCATGGGGCTCATGTGACTCATGGGACCCCTGGGTCTACGAAAATCCGCGGAGCCTGTGGACAGGACGCGGGCAGAGGCGGCGGGCATCGCCGAGCCCTTTCCGGGCGGACCCGGAGCGCGTCGCTCACGAACCCCGCGCCGCGCCAGCGGGCGCTGATGCGGGCCGCCTACCTGCTCACGGGAGACGCCCGCCTCGCCGAGGACCTGCTGCGGAGCGTCCTGATCAAGGTCGTGGGGCAGTGGCCCAAGCTGTCGGAAGGCGGCAACCCGGAGGCGTACGTGCGCAAGGCGCCGGTCAACCAGTACATCTCCTGGTGGCGCCGGCCCCGCCCCGAGTCACCGAGCGCTGACCCGCCGGAACGCGGTGCCTCCTGCGACGAGGCCGCACTCGACCGGATCGTGCTGCGCCAGGCGCCGGCCGGTACGGTCACGATCACCCGCTGGAATTCTCACCGCGGCGCCGTGGTTTCCGCCTACTGTCCGCCCGCTGTCCACGCCGTCGAACGACGGCCGGAAAGCGGCTGAGACGCTCGGAAAGCGGCTGAGACGCTCGGAAAGCGGCTGAGACGCTCGGAAAGCGGCTGAGAGGCGGTTGTGAAGCGGCTGAGACGGCCGGAAGCCGTCGGAGTTGCCGGGGAGCCGTCGTAAGTCGTCGGGAAATCTTCAGGAAGCCGTCGGGAAGCCGTCAGGAAGCCGTTGGGAAAGAGGGAGATGATGTCCGCACCGCTTGAGTTCGCGATCGACACCTTCGGGGACGTCACCGTCGACGCGGACGGAAACCGGCTGCCGTACGCGCAGGTGATCCGTAACGTCGTCGAGGAGGCCGTGCTCGCCGACAGCGTGGGGATCGACGCGATCGGCATCGGGGAGCACCACCGCGACGACTTCGCGATCTCGGCACCGGAGATCGTGCTGGCGACGATCGCCGGCCGTACCGAACGCATCCGTCTCGGCACCGCGGTGACCGTGCTCAGCTCGGACGACCCGGTGCGCGTGTTCGAGAGGTTCGCGACCCTGGACGCGGTGTCCCAGGGGCGTGCGGAGATCATCCTTGGCCGTGGCTCGTTCACGGAGTCGTTTCCGCTGTTCGGCTTCGACCTGTCGCAGTACGAGGAGCTGTTCGAGGAGAAGCTCGACCTGTTCTCCCATCTCCTGGAGGAGGGGCCGGTCACCTGGCAGGGCCGGCTCCGTCCCGGGCTGGAGGACCAGCACGTGTATCCGAAGACGGAGTCCGGACGGCTGCGGACCTGGATCGGCGTCGGCGGCAGCCCCGAGTCCGTGGTGCGCGCGGCGCGCTACCGGATGCCGCTCATGCTCGCGATCATCGGCGGCTCGCCGGAGCGTTTCGCGCCGTACGTCGACCTCTACCACCGCGCCCTCGACCAGCTGGGGGGACGGCGGTTGCCGGTCGGTGTGCACTCGCCGGGGCACATCGCCGAGACCGACCGGCAGGCCCGCGACGACCTCTGGCCGCACTACCGGGCGATGCACGACCGCATCGGCCGCGAGCGCGGCTGGGGTCCCACGAACCGCGACCGCTTCGAGGCGGAGGCCGACGAGGGCTCGCTCTACGTCGGATCTCCCGAGACGGTGGCCGCGAAGATCGCGAAAACGGTGGGCGCGCTCGGCGTCGACCGCTTCGAGCTGAAGTACAGCTCGGGGACGCTCGCGCACGAGAAGCTGATGACCACGATCCGCCTCTACGGGGAGGAGGTCGTGCCGAGGGTGAGGCGGCTGCTGGCCCAGACCCCCGCCGCGACACCGGCCGGCTGACCCCTGCTGCTCCCGGCTGACCCCGGCTGATCCAGAGTGATCCAGGCTGACCCCTGCTGCTCCCGGCTGACCCCGGCTGATCTCGGCCGATCCAGGCGGGCCCGTCGGCCATGGGCTCGCGCCCGCGGGGCCTCCCGATCCGGACGTGCCTTCACCCGCTCACGTGGCCGCCGTGTCGAGGAGGGGCGAGAGGGCGTCGCGGAGGTCCTCGATCCGGCGGTAGTGAATGGCGGTCATCCCCATCTCGCGGGCCGCGGCGACGTTGGCGGCGGTGTCGTCGACGAACAGGCAGCGGTGGACCGAGGTCCCGGTTCGCTCGGCGGCGATGAGGTAGACACGCGGGTCGGGCTTCGCGACGCCGATGCGGGCGGTGTTCACCACGACGTCGGCGAGGTCGTCCAGCCCCTGCCGGGCGAGATCGCTCTCCAGCCGCGTGGTCGCGTTGGAGACCAGGGCCACGGTCGCGACGTCGCGAGCCCGGGTGAGCAGGGCGACGACCTCCCGATCGACCCGTGGGACGACGTCGGACCAGGCGGCGACGACGGCGCGGGCGCGGTCGGCCGATCCGCAGGTGTCGGCGAGGCCCGCGGTCACCGTGGAGCGCCACCGCTCGTCGGTGATCTCTCCGGTGATCGCGGAGCGCAGCAGGGACGGTGCGAAGGCCGCCGCCGCGAGGGTGCCCGGGGGGAGTCCGTGCGTACGGTCGAGGTCGTCGGAGGCGGGCCAGTGGCGAAGCACGCCGTCGATGTCGCAGAGCACGGCGTCATAGGGGAGAGCGGTCACGATCGGAACTCCTCGGTGGTCGTTCGGCGGCTCACGTCGACGGTCCCGCCGGTCCGCCGTGGTTCCCCTCGGCGGTCTGCTGTGGTTCACCCCGGCGGTCCGCCGTGGTTCACCCCGGCCGGTACGGCCGGCTCCGGCCGGCCCGGCACGGCTCATTCTGATCGATCCGGTGGCACGACCTGCCCGGGCCGGTCCGGTGCCGTCCTCCCGGCCCGGTCCGGTGCCGTCCTTCCGAACCGGGCCGGCGCTGTCCGCTCCGGCTGGTCCGGCACGGCTCGCTCCGGCCGGTCCGGCACGGTGAGCCGGGCGGCGCGGGTGGTGAGGTAGTGCCGCTCCGGAGCGCTCGTCGTGCGGCTCGCCGCCGCGCGGTAGTCGTCGGCGGCGGCCCGCCGGTCACCGGCCATCTCCAGGAGGTGGGCCCTGGCCGTGTAGAAGCGGTGGTGGCCCGCCAGGCGGCCGTCGGCGTCGAGTGCCCTGAGCAGGTCGAGTCCGGCCGCGGGACCGTGCGTCATGGCGGCGGCGACGGCGCGGTTGAGCGAGACCATGGGATTGTCGGACATGCGTTCCAGCAGGCCGTACAGCGCCAGGATCTGCGGCCAGTCGGTCTCCCCGGCCGTCGCCGCCTCGTCGTGGACCGCGGCTATCGCCGCCTGGAGCTGGTAGGGGCCGACCGCGCCCCTGGCCAGGGTGCCGGTGATGAGCGCGATCCCCTCGGCGACGGCCTCGCCGTCCCACAGGCTCCTGTCCTGTTCTGCCAGCGGGATCGGGGTGCCGCTCGCGTCGGTACGGGCGGGGCGCCGGGCGTCGGTGAGCAGCATCAGCGCGAGGAGCCCGGCCACCTCGCAGTCGTCGGGGAGCAGGCCGTGGACCATCCTGGCCAGCCGGATCGCCTCGCGGGACAGCTCCACGCGCTGCAGGTCGGGACCCGCGCTGCTGGCGTAGCCCTCGTTGAAGACGAGGTAGAGCACGTGCAGCACCGAGCCGAGCCGTCGTGCCCGTTCCTCGGGAGCGGGCATGCGGAACGGGATCCCGGACGCCTTGATGCGCTGCTTGGCCCGGCTGATCCGCTGTGCCATGGTCGGCTCGGGCACCAGGAAGGCCTTGGCGATCTCGGCGGTGGTGAGGCCGCCCGCGGACCGCAGGGTGAGGGCGATCGCCGACGCCGGGGTGAGCGCGGGGTGGCAGCACAGGAACAGCGTGGTGAGCGTGTCGTCCCGGTCCGTCTCGTACGCGTCGTCCGCGGGCGGAGCCGTCCGCCGGTCGGGGGGTGCCTGGGCGACCACCAGCTCCTCCCGGCGCCGCCGCGCCCGCTCGTTGCGCACCTGCTCGGTCATCCTGCGGTACGCGACCTGGACGAGCCATCCCCGCGGGTTGGCGGGTACGCCCTCCCGCGGCCACTGGGCCACGGCGTCGATCAGTGCCTCCTGGACCGCGTCCTCGGCGGCGGCGAAGTCCCCGAAGCGCCGGGCGAGCACGCCGACGACCTGCGGCACCAGTGGGCGCAGCAGGTCGTCGACGGCCGGGTCATCCAGCGGTCACAGCTCCTCCGAGGAGTCGATCGACATCACCTGGCGCAGCTCGATCGGCATGTTCAGCGGCCTGCCGCCGGGGCCGGGGGCCGCCGAGACGTGCGCGGCGAGGTCGACCGCCCGCTCGGGGCCGTCGCAGTCGACGATCCAGTAGCCGACCAGGAACTCCTTCGTCTCGGGGAAGGGGCCGTCCGTGACGACGGCGGCACCGCCCTCGCCGGCCCGTACGATCCTGGCCTGGTCCGGGGCCGCCAGCCCCTGCGCGTCCACGAACTCCCCGGCGTCGACGAGCTTTTTGTTCGTGTCGTTCATGAACTGGATGTTGGCCCGGACGTCCTCGGCGGCCCAGGTGTCGATCGGCGGGACCTCATCCGTCTGCCCGCTGAACTGCATCAACAGCATGTACTTCATGTCTTCGCTCCTCGTGTTCGAGCGCCTTCGCCGGCGCTCTCACCCGCAGGTAGAAGCAGACGACCGCGTTCTCGACATTCTGCCGGGCGTCCGGTGAGAAAAGTTCCGCTCACGGAACCGGGACACGGAGCGCCAGGATGGCCATGTCGTCGGTCATGTATCCCTGGCTGTGGTCGAGCGTGGCGTCCCCGATCCGCCGTACGACATCGGCGGCGTCGAGATCCCGGCAACCGGCCAGCAGGGTGATCAGGCGTTCGTCGCCGAACAGGTCCTGCCGTCCCGGCGGGTGCGCCTCGGTGACGCCGTCGCTGTACAGCACCAGCGTGTCACCGGGCTTCAGGTCGAAACGGATGTTCCCGAGTCTCGTCTCGTCCATGATGCCGAGCACGACACCGGGCGTCCTCAGGGACTCCACGCTTCCGTCGGCCCGTCGCAGCAGGGCGGAGGGGTGCCCGGCCGTGGACAGCATTCCCGTGAAACCGTCGCCGTCCGGGCGGAAGATCGCGCACACCACCGTCAGGAACCGCCCGTCCCTGGCCCGCTGTGCCAGCAGGGCCCGGTTCAGCTGCTCCAGCACCCTGCTGGGCGAGACGTGGCGGGGCGCGTCGGCCCGCAGGGTGTACCGGGCCAGGGCGGTGATCTGCGCGGCCTCCACGCCGTGCCCGCACACGTCGCCCAGCACCGCGCACCAGCGCGAACCGCTCGCCAGGAACAGGTCGTAGAAGTCGCCGGTCACGTCCACCTCGCCCGTGGCCGGGATGTAGGTGGCGGCGGCCTGCAGGCCGGGAACCGTCGGCATCATCGGCGGCAGGAGGCTGTCCTGGAGCGTACGGGCCAGCCTCTCGGACACCTTTCCCGCGGCCTTCAGCTCCATCACGTGCCGCTCGGAGCGGGCCAGCGCGTCCCTGAGCCGGATCTCGCCCGACACGGCGCGCGCCAGGATGGCCAGCGTCTGCGCGTCGGAGTCGGACCACTCGCGCGACACCGAGTCCACCACGCAGAGCCCGCCCAGGACCTCGCCGTCCGGGCCGTGGATGGGATAACCGGCCCACCCGCCGATCCCCAGCCGTTCCACCGCCGGGAGGTGGCGTACGCGGGTGTCGGTGGCGGCGTCGTCCACGAGCAACGGCTCGTTCGTCGCGATCAGGATGTGGCAGGGGCCGTCGGGCACCGGGTTCTGCCGCTCGGACACGGACAGCTCGCCCATCCCGATCGCGCTCTTCCAGAACGACCGCCGGTCGTCGACCAGGGTCACGAACGCCCGCGGCGTGCCGGTCACCCGCGCGGCCAGACGGGCGAGATCGTCGAACGACGGCTCGGGCTCGGTGTCGAGCAGGCCGGTGGCCCACACCGCCGACAGGCGCTTGGGGTCGAACACCGCCGCCGGGATCTCAACGCCCATGTGCGTGACCGCCTTCTTCCGGGTACGCCGTCCACGATCCCGCCGCTCATACCCGGAGCCGCCGGAATCAGCCCGGGGCGGACGATTGTGCCTCACAGAGCAGTACAGACCCCTGCGGATCAAACTGTAGGTCAGCGTTCCCGGGACGGCGATGCCCATCCTGGTCCGACCTGCATGATCTGTGCCGGGTCACACGACTTCACCGGGCGGGTGGCCCGCCGTGGATCATGTGGTCGTGGCGCGGATTCTCACGGTCACTGCACGGATCGTGTCGCGGTGCGGGGCGTGTCGCGTACGGGGCGTGAGGTTCGGCCGCGGGCTCTCACCGTGGCGGTGTGGCGGCGTTGAGGTGCGGCGGTGTCGCGTGGCGGCGTTACGGGCTCGGGGGCGGGAGGGTGTGGTTACAGGCCCATCTCGCGGGTCAGCAGCAGGTGGTGCGCCTGCTGGATGTCCTCGGAGGTGTAGCCGGGAATGCTCCGGTCGAGCTGCTGGAGAAGATCCATCAGGGCCTGCTTCTGTGCCATGTGCTGGACGGGAAGCTGGTCGAGATCCACGCTCAGGAGCCAGTCGAAAAGCACCACCGCGTCGGCGGTCCACAGGCTCAGCGCGGTCTTGTCCGAGGCTGCCATCCTCAGGCCGGGCGTTCCGCTCATGCGAGCAACTTACCCCTATGCATATATGCGAAATAACCCACTTTGTCATCCGGATGCGGCGATCTTATGGCGCGGCCGTAACGGGGGCTGTCCAGTGGTCGAAAACAGTCGAAAATCGCTGGAAAGGGCTGGTAGATGCCATTCACCCGCCGGTGCGGAACGGTCGGCGACCTAGGTCGTATCCGTGGGTCGAGGACGGGAGAGGACGGGAAGGGACGGGACCGGCCATGGCACGGGTGGCGGGACGGCCCGGGGCGCCCTCACCCGCCGAGGGCGGTCCACAGGGTGCCGAACTCCTCGGCGGTGAGGGCGTTCAGACCGAAGTCGCCGGGATAGATCGGCCCCTCGGCCAGGAAGCCGTGCTCGTCCTCGATGTGCCGCCACGAGTACGTGCGGGCGATGCCGTCGGAACCCAGCTCGGCGTGTCTCACGGGCCAGTACTCCCCGCCGCTGTCGATGACGGTCTCGAAAAGCCACACGTGGCCGTCGCCGTCCACTCCGTGCCAGTACAGGTGCGGCCGGTCGCTCTCGTCGAGCGCCCGGATCGTGTCCCTGCGACGGTCCTGCAGCATCGTGCTCCTCGGTGTTCCGCAAAAGGCACCGAAGGGTGTTATTCCACCTTTTGCTGTGTTGCGTATTCTCGGTCCGCTCCGGAAGGGGATCAACGACCGTACGGCGGACCTGGGCACTTCCCGGCAGCGGGCCTTCGGCGGTCAGGCTCGTGATGCCGAGCGGGCACGTGACCTCCACCCATCGTTTCACCGATGACCCGCGGTGTGGGCGACCGCCGCCCAGGACACCGGCGGACTCGGCGGACTCGGCGGACCCGGCGGACCCGGCGGACCCGGCGGACCCGGCGAAGGGGCGCCGCCGCGGGCGCCCCTTCGAGCGGTAGTGCCGGGATCGCCACGATACGAGGACGGTCCTCTCATCCGTCCCCGGGGTGCGGGCGCCGTGTCAGGAGACGGCGCGAGGGGGTGTCTACTTCGGCATGAGCACGGTGTCGACGATGTAGACGGTGGCGTTGCCGGTGGGAACATTCCCGCAGACAACCTTGGCGTCGTTGACCGTGTAGTCCTCGCCCGAGCCCTCGACGGCCAGCGTGCCGCCCTGCAGCGTCTCCAGCGAGGCGTCGCCCAGGTCCGCCGGGGCCTTCCTGCCGGAGACGACGTGATAGGTCAGGATCTTGGTCAGCGTCGCCTTGTCGGCGAGGACCTTGTCGAGGGTCGCCTTCGGGATCTTGGCGAACGCGTCGTTGGTGGGCGCGAACACCGTGATGTCCTTGGCGGAGTTGAGCGTGTCGACCAGACCGGCCTTCTTGACCGCCGTGACCAGTGTGGACAGGACCGGGTTGTTGGACGCGGCGGTGGCGACCGGGTCGTCGGCCATGCCGGTGAAGCTTCCCTCACCCGACGCCGGTACGGCGGAGCAGGCGGCGCCGAACGGGGCGTCGGCCATGGCGTCCTCGGTGGGAGTCTCCATCGGGCTCTGCGTCGCGCTCTCCATGGGGGAGGACGTCGCCGGTGCCGCCGTGCCGCCGCTCGCCGTGGTGTCGCCGCTCCCGCAGGCCGCGGTGAGGGCCAGGACGGCCAGGGTGGTGGCGGCGAATGCCGTGCTTCTCATGGTGGTGCTCCTTCTGCCGGTTCTCATCGGTGTGTGAGGTGTGTGAGGTGTGAGGTGTGTCACGCGACGGTGACCACGACCGAGTGCCAGCCCGTCGCGCCGTCGGGGAACGGCGTCACGCGGGACGACCGCTGGACGCTCCCGGTCGCGTCGGTGGCGCGGGACTCCAAGGTGTGGGTGCCTGAGGTGGCCCGCCAGGTCCAGGTCCACTGCCGCCAGGTGTCGGGACCGGGGGTGGCGGCCAGCGTGGCCTCCTGCCAGGGGCCGCCGTCCACGCGGACCTCGACGGCCGCGACGCCCCGGTGCTGGGCCCAGGCGACCCCGGCGACCCGCACGGTCCCGGCCGGCAGGCGTTCGAGGGGAGCCGGGACGTCGATCCTGGACATGGTCTTGACGGGCGCGTCGACGGCCCAGCCGCGTTCGGTCCAGTAGGCGCGCTCGTCGGCGTAGCGGGTCAGCCGGAGGTCCACGACCCACTTGGTGGCGGACACGTAGCCGTACAGGCCGGGCACGAGGAGCCGGGCGGGGAAGCCGCGTTCGGCGGGGAGGGCCCGGCCGTTCATGCCGACGGCCAGCATCGCGTCGCGGCCGTCCATGACGATCTCTATCGGGGTTCCGCAGGTCCAGCCGTCGGCCGAGGTGCTCAGCAACTGGTCGGCACCGGCCGGAACGCCCGCCTCCCGCAGGAGGACGGGCAGTGGCACGCCCAGCCAGCGGGCGTTTCCCGCGTACGGCCCGCCGACCTCGTTGGAGACGCAGGTCAGGGTGATGTCGCGCTCGATCAGCCCTCGCCTGAGCACGTCGGCCATCGTCAGCTCGATCGTCCGGGTGCCGTGGACGCGGAGCGTCCAGCTCGCCAGGTCGGGGCGGGGGACGACCAGCGCCGTGTCGACCCGGTAGAAATCAGCGGCCGGGGTGACGAACGGGCTCAGGCCGGGGACACGGAGATCGGTTCCCGCCGGGAGCGGCCGGGCCGGGGAGGCGGGTGCGGGCAGGGCGAGTTCGGTGGCGGCGGGGACGCGGGAGGAGAGCAGGCGACCGGCCGCGAAGGCCGCTCCGGCACCCGCGCCCGTGAGGAGAAAGGCCCTGCGGTGCGAAGCGGACGGCGCCGTCCCCCGGTCGGAGAGGACTTCGTCCCCTTCCACGGGTGCCGCCTCGATGTTCTTCGGGGGTGCCGCGCCGATGTTCTTCGGGAGTGTCGTCCCGCTGTTCTTCGGGAGTGTCGTCCCGCTGTTCTTTGCGGGTTCCGCGCCGGTGTCTTTCGGGGGTGTCGTTCTTGTGTTCTTTGCGGGTGCCGTCCCGCTGTCCTTCGAGGGGGCAGTCCCGGTGTTCTTCGGGAGTGTCGTTTTGATGTCCTTCGAGGGTGCCGCGCCGGTGTCCTTCGAGGGTGGTGCCGTCCCGGTGGCGGCGCGGGTGAGGAGGAGCAGGGTGAGGGCTCCCACGCCCGCCGCCACCAGGGACGGCACCACGTCCAGGGGTACCGCCGCCGGCCGTGTCCCGGCCGCGAGGGCACCGAGGGCGCCGAGCCCGGCCACGCCCGCCGCGGCCCAGGCCCGTCGCCCGGCCGCCGCGAGGAAGCCGAGCAGGACGGCGGCGGCGAGAAGGACGATGATGATCGTGCCGATCAGGACGAGCTTGTCGTAGGTCCCGAAGGCGCTCACGGCGAACTCCTTCACCGGGGTCGGCGTCAGGTCGATGACCGTGCCGCCCACGGCGACGAGAGGAGAGGACCGCGGCCCGAGCAGCCCCGCCGCCAGCTCTCCGCCGCCGAGCGCGGCCAGCGCCGGCAGGAGTCCCGCCCCCGCCGCCCTCACCGCATGTCTCAGATTCGCCACGCAACGTATTCGGAGACCTCGCGGCCGAGGATTGGTGCGGATCTGGCCCCTTCAGCCGCCGGGCCGGATCGCCCCCTCGATCGCCGGGCCGGATCCGGTGCCGCCGCACCTCATGGCGGGGTCGCGTTCTCCGAGGTTCCCCCGTGGGATTCGAGGAGATGGGCCGATCTTGGACGGGGTGCTTCGCGAGGGGCGGCGTGGGGGCTTCGAGGGGGAGGTGTGGTGGTCCGGGCGGACCTCAATTGATTTCGCATCCCGCTGCGGAGCCGTGTATGGTTACACCTGTCCGCAAGCGAGAGCGACACGGACAGGCCCCTTTAGCTCAGTCGGCAGAGCGTCTCCATGGTAAGGAGAAGGTCTACGGTTCGATTCCGTAAAGGGGCTCAACAGCCTAAAAGCCCTAGCCTATCGGTTAGGGCTTTCGGCTTGGTTGGCCTTGATGGCAGGTAAAGGCGGGCCAGAAAACACTCAAGGTTCCTGACGCGCGAGCGGGCATACTGGGGCGACCCAGAAGAGATCGCCCTGACCTGCACAAGTTCGCAGGCGCTCCGCGGGTCGGGTATCCTTGCGGGGTCGGTCGATTTCGTCGGCCTCAAGGCGGAGTAGCTCAGCCAGGCAGAGCAAACGGCTCATAATCGTTGTGTCGCCGGTTCAAGTCCGGCCTCCGCTACTACCCATCCGGGGCTTCCCCCACAGGGAAGTCCTGTCGTGGGTTGTCCACTGTCCAGAACGTAGAAAGGCACTCCCAAGTGGCTGCCACCGACGTTAGGCCGAAGATCACGCTGGCCTGCCAGGAGTGCAAGCACCGCAACTACATCACGCGGAAGAACCGGCGCAACGACCCGGATCGGCTTGAGCTGAAGAAGTACTGCCCCAACTGCAAGACGCACCAGGCGCACCGCGAGACTCGTTAGTCTGCGCGAAGCCTTCCGCCGCGGCGGGAGATGAGTGCCTCTTCGGCACGCACACACTCCACGGAAACCGGCGTCCTCAGACGAGGCGCCGGTTTGTCGTATCCGCACAGTTCTCTGGCACGAGCGTTGACGGTGGAGGAGATCCGGCGCGGGATCGGGCCGGGCTAGGGTTTCCTGGCGGTTCGTCCGCCGGTGGGCCGCTTTCCGGTGGTCCGCTTCTCGGCGGCCCACCCGAGGGCACATACTGGAATCTTGTTCTGTCAATGTCTCGTCCGACCCGCCGGTGTCGGCCCCACCGGTTCGATCCGGTCGATCCGGTTCGATATCCGCAAAGGAGCACGATGGCTCTGAACCGTGACTTCGTCGGGCGGGCGTCCGCGCCCTCCTCGCCGTACGAGGTCAGTCGCGTGAAGATCAAAGAATTCGCGACGGCGATCGGCGACAACAACCCGATCTACCGGGACAGGGAGGCCGCCCAGGCCGCGGGGCACCCCGACGTGATCGCGCCGCCGACCTTCCCCATCGTGTTCAGCCTGGCCGGAGGGACGATCCTGACCGACCCGGAGCTCGGCCTGAACCTCGCCATGGTGGTCCACGGCGAGCAGCGCTTCGAGTACCGGCGGCCGATCCACGCCGGGGACGAGCTGGTCAGCGTCTCCACCGTGACCGACATCCGCAGCGTCGGCCGCAACGAGCTGATCACCGTCAAGAGCGACGTCAGCACCGTCGAGGGTGAGTTCGTGTGCACGACCTACAACACCATCGTCGAGCGTGGAGGGGCGGGCTGAGATGGCCGCGACGGTCAAGTACGACGAGGTCGAGACGGGCCAGCAGATCCCGCCCGCCGAATACACGGTGCGCCGCGCCAACCTGGTGATGTACGCCGGGGCCTCGGGTGACTTCAACCCCATCCACTGGAACGAGCGCTTCGCCAAGACCGTCGGGCTTCCCGACGTCATCGCGCACGGCATGTTCACCATGGCGCAGGGCGGCCGGTTCGTCACCGACTGGGTGGGCGATCCCGGCGCGGTCGTCGACTACGGGGTGCGCTTCTCCTCCATGGTGGTCGTCCCCGACGACGACCAGGGCGCCGTCATCACGGTGAGCGGGATCGTCGAGGAGAAGCTGGAGGACAAGCGCGTGGTGGTCGCCCTGACCGCCAGGTCCAACGACTCCCGGGTCCTGTCCAAGGCCCGCGCGGTCGTCCAGCTGTCGTAGGGGTTCTGCCCGGCAGGGGTCCCGTCGTGGGTGCCGCCGGCGTCCGTCCGGCCCGCGCAGGCCCGGCCCGTGCCGGTCCGGGGTGCGGTGGGCCGGGCGGGGTTTACCCGGGGGCAGCCCCGCCCGTGCCGGTTCGCCGGTACGGGCCACGATGGATCTCCGTACGTCTCGCGGTGAGGCGGGACGTGGTTCGCGGGGCTGGTCGTGGCTCGCGGCAGGCTCGTGGGGCGGGGCCGAATCTTCTCCCCGTCCAGGGGTAGCTCCCCAGCATGAGCGAAGTACCTCCTAACGTGACCGGCCTGGCCGAGCGGCGGGCCAAGGCGCGAGCCGAGCACGATCATGCCGCCTCCGACGCGCTCCGTGACGAGATCAGAACCGAGGGCTGGCTCGTCCGGGACACCGCCGACGGCTTCGAGCTCATCCCCTCTCCCTCCTTCGAGGTGTGGCCCACGGTGGGCTCCCTGCCCGAGGGGGGTTCCCCGGGGACGAAGCGGGACGGTTCTGACGGTGATCCGGACAGGGAGCCGGGAGCCTCCACGGCGCCGGGACGGGTCAGCGCCGAGGACGCCGACGACAGGGACACGGACGCCGCCACCGGACGGGACGACTCGGCCGACCCCGGGCGGGTCGCCGAGGCCGCCGAGCCGGGACGCCACCCGGAGCGGCTCGGGGACCTGGACGCGAAGAAGGTCGCCGAGAGCGAGGCGGCTCCCCAGCAGAGGCCCGAGGGGTCGGAGCTGGTCGGCCGGGCCGACGATCTCGACGGCCGTCCCGAGCGGATGGTCTCCTCCCAGCTGCTGTGGGACGCCAGCCTGTCGGTCTCCCGGCTCGACGAGACCATCGTCCCCCCGGCCGAGGTCGAGGAGGAGAGGGCCGCGCGGTCGACGGTGACCGTCGCGCTGCTGGTCGACGGCCGTCCCGACGAGGTGCGCGAGTGCGTACGCGCCCTGGTCGCCCGTACGGAGGCGAGGGTCCTCGCCCTCGACCTGGGAGACGTGGACGGCGCGGGGGCGGTCCTGCAGGAGCTGGTGGAGGAGTTCCCCCGCCGGGTGGAGGCCTGGCACGTGGCCGAGGCGCCGCACTGGAAGGGCGGCTCCGCGGGGTGGGGCGAGAGCCGCGACAAACTGCTGCGCCTCGACACCTCGGACGTGCACGTCGTCATGGACACCTCCGTGATCCTGGACGGCGACGCCGTCACCCCTCTGGTCAAGGCGCTGGACGACGACGTGACCGCGGCCGGGTGGAAGGGCGTGAACCCCCGCGAGGACGACGAGGAGTGGCTGGAGGCCGAGCCCGGGGAGGTCCGGGGACTGCTCGGTCACCTGTTCGCGGTGAGGCGCGACACCGCGCTCGACGCGGGCGGCTTCCCCGCCGAGGCCCGCTACTACCGCAACGCCGACCTGGAGTTCTCGCTCAGGCTGCCCGGCACTCTCGTCGCCCTGGGGAAGGATCTCCCGGTCCATCAGGACCGGCACCGCCGCGACGACGGCGTGGACCCCGGATACCGCGACGAGGAGTCCCGGCGCACCTATGACCGGGTGCTGGGGCTGCTGCGCTCCCCGTAGGCTGGTCGCGGATTTCGGTCGGGCCACGAGTGGTCGCGGGTGGGCGCGAGTAATCGCGAGTGGTCGCGAGTAATCGCGAGTGGTCGCGAGTGGTCACAGCGGTCGCGGGTGGTCGCGCATGGTCGCGGATGGGGAAAAGCGCATGACGGAGCGGGTGGCGGGGGTGCGGCTGGCGCCGTACACGACGCTGGGGCTGGGGGGGCCGGCCGGGGCGTTCGTGGAGGCGGGGTCGTCCGAGGAGATCGTCGAGCTGGTGGCGGCGGCCGACCGGGCGGGCGAGCCGGTGCTCGTGCTGGGGGGCGGCAGCAATCTGGTCGTCTCCGACGAGGGCTTCGACGGCCTGGTCGTGCGCGTCGCCTCCCGGGGCGTCGAGGTCGCGGGGGACCTGGTCACCGCGCAGGCGGGCGAGGACTGGGACGCCCTGGTCGAGCGCGCGGTGGGTGAGGGCCGGTCGGGTGTGGAGTGCCTGTCCGGCATCCCCGGGCTGGTCGGGTCCACGCCGATCCAGAACGTCGGCGCCTACGGGCAGGACGTCTCCCAGACGATCACCGCCGTCCGGGTCTACGACCGACTAGTCGGTGAGGTGCGGGACCTGGCGGCGGAGAAGTGCGGGTTCGCCTACCGGCACAGCGCGTTCAAGGACGACCTGGGGCGGTACGTCGTGCTCGCGGTCACCTACGAGCTGGCCGGGGACGCGCTGTCCGGACCGGTCGCCTACCGGGAGCTGGCCTCCCGGCTGGGCGTCGCCTTGGGCGACCGGGTGCCGCTCGCGGACGCCCGGACGGCGGTGCTGGAGCTGCGCGCGGGCAAGGGCATGGTCCTGGACGCCGCCGACCCGGACACCCGCAGTGCCGGGTCGTTCTTCACCAACCCGATCCTGACCGCCGCGCAGGCCGCCGAGCTGGAGCTGCGGGCGCCGGGATTTCCCCGATGGGACATGCCGGAGGGGGCCGTCAAGGTCCCGGCGGCATGGTTGATCGAGAACGCCGGGTTCCCGAAGGGCTACCGGCGCGGCCCGGCCCGTATTTCCACCAAGCACACCCTTGCCATGACAAATCCGGAAATGGTGGCTTCGACGGAGGAGCTTCTCGACCTCGCCCGCGAGGTGCGGGACGGCGTCCTGGAGAAGTTCGGTGTCACCCTGGTCAACGAGCCTGTGATGGTGGGGACCCGGCTCTGAGGTTCTCTGGGTGCTCTAGGTCTGGGGATTCCGGGTTCCTGGGTTCCCGGGTTCCGGAGGTCCTTGGGTTCCCGGGGTTCTCCACGGTTCCCCGGGGTCCTTCGGGTTCCCGAGGTCTTTCAAGGTTCCCGGGGTTCTCCACGGTTCCCCGGGGTTCTTCAGGTTCCCGGGGTCCTTCATGGTTCTCCGGGGCTTCCGAGGTCTTCCCCGGCCCTCCGGGGTTTTCCCGGGTTCTCGAGGTCTCCCGGGTTTCTCGGCTCCCCCCGGGCCGCTGAGGTGCTTCGGGGCGGGAATGGGCATCCGATTTCTGCTGCTATGGTCTGATGGAAAGACCCGAAGGGGAGTAGTCCCAATCGCGTGATCGACATGCTGGCGCCCGAGGCGCCCGGTCGCGCGGGCCCCGGATCCGGCCGTTTCGGCCAGGTTCCGTGGCGGACGAGACCTTCGGCCTGGCAGGCATTGTTGGATGCCGCCGGGCCGAAGACGTGCCCGAGACTCCCCGGGTTCCCCCTTCCGCCCGGCTGCGTACGCGGGAAGGGCACCCTCGTTGGAAGCGTTCTGGATCAGTCTTGTCGTGATCTTCGTCGCCGAGCTCGGTGACAAGAGCCAGCTCATGGCCATGACCTTCGCCACCCGGTTCAAGCCGTGGCCGGTCCTCGCCGGAATCACCCTCGCCACCGCGGTGGTCCACCTGTTCAGCGTCGGCCTGGGCGGGCTGGTCGGCGACTTCCTCCCCACCACGGCGATCACGATCATCGCCGGGATCGCCTTCCTGGGCTTCGCGCTGTGGACGCTGCGCGGGGACGAGCTGACCGACGAGGAGTCGCGGAAGGCACAGCGCACCACCCGGTCGGCGATCATCGCCGTGACCGTCGCCTTCTTCCTCGCCGAACTGGGTGACAAGACGATGCTCGCGACCATCACGCTCGCCACCCAGTACGGCTGGCTCGGCACCTGGATCGGCTCGACGGTGGGCATGGTCGCCGCCGACGCCCTGGCCATCGTGGTCGGCCGGATGCTCGGCAAGCACCTGCCGGAGAAGGTCATCCGGTACGGCGCCGCCGCGGCCTTCGCCGTCTTCGGGGTGATCCTGCTGCTCGAACCGCTGTTCGTCTGATCAGGGCCAGTAGGGGCGCGCGTGCTCGGCGGCGGCGGCGATCGCCGCGCCGTCGACCTCGGTGAACGTCAGCGGCACGTCGAAGGCGGGCCACTCGACCGCGACCTCGAACGGCTCCGCGGGAGGCAGTGGCCACAGCCACAGTTTCCAGTTGAGGGAGACGAGATGGTCGCCACCGCTTCCACCTCCCCCGCCGTGCTGCTGGAGGATCGGGCCGTCGGGACGCGGCGGGGGCCACTCCCCGTCGTAGCGCGGTCTGCCGTCGACGGTCGTGGCCTTGCCGCCGTCGGGGAAGCGGACGCCGAAGCGGAGGACCTCGTCCTCCAGGGACCTTCCCGGACGGAACCGGTGGTGGCCCCTGTCGAACATCAGGTCACGCCGCTCCCACCACGTGTCCTTGTTCACGCCCTCGACGGGACGGGCCGCTATCCGGACGTCGAGTTTCACCCCTTCGGGAAAGGCGATGGCGCTGGTGAGCACGATGGCCAGCGCCTCGCTGTGGAACAGCGTCCGGCTGATGTCGACGACGCGGCCGAGCACGGTGTCCGGGGGGCCGAGCCAGGGGGGAAGCGTTCTCTCCTCTTCGGGCTCCCGGTCCCGGGCCGGTGGTGCGGTGAAGAAGTCCATGGGATCAAGATACGTAACCATAAAATCTTGTGCGTATATATCGATATATAAGCCTTTTTGTGCATCTTTAGTGCTTTGTGGGATGCGTATCGGCCCGGATGACCGGTGTGAAAAGGCCGCCGGATTCATCCCACCGCGTCGCGCCGCTGTCCGCCGCGTCGCTGTCCGCCGCGCCGCTGTCCGCCGCGCCGCTGTCCGCCGCGCCGCTGTCCGCCGCGCCGCTGTCCGTCGTGCCGCCGTCCCCCGCGCCGCCGTCCGCGTACCGCCGTCCGCGTACCGCCGTCCGCGTACCGCCGTCCGCGTACCGCTGCCCGTGCACCACCGTCCGCCGTACCGCGGACTGGTGATCGCTCGCGACGAGGGAAAGGCGAGACGAGGGAGGTCAGCCGATCAGGGCGAGGCGGTGGGCGGTCGCGACCGCCTCGCCCCGGGTGGAGACGCCCAGCTTGCCGAGGATGTTGGAGACGTGGACGCTCACGGTCTTGGCCGAGATGAACAGCTCGGCGGCGACCTCGCGGTTGGACCGTCCCTGGGCGACCAGCCGGAGCACCTCCAGCTCGCGCGGGGTCAGCGACGACTCCCCGCCCCCGGCCCGCCCGGCGGTTCCGGCCTGCTCGGTGAGGGAGATCCCGATCCGGCGGGCGAGCGCCTCGATCTCGGTGGCGAGCGGCCGGGCGGAGAGCGCCACGGCGATCGGGTGGGCCGCGCGCAGCCGGGGCGCGGCACCGTCGCGGTCACCGGCACCGGCCGCCATCCGGCCCGCGTACAGCAGTGCCTTCGCCTGGGGGAAGGGGCGGCCGAGGCGTTCCCAGGCGGTGGCCGCGGCGTCGTGGTCGCGGGTGAGACCGAGCCGGTAGGCCTCGGCGACCGGGCTGTCCACGATCATCGTCGTCGCGGCCTTCCCGACGTGGGCGCGCAGCGCCGCCACCCGTTCGGGCGCGAGCTCCTCGACCGTCTCGCAGATGCCGCCGAGCAGGCCGAGCGTCCGCCAGCCCAGCATGGGCTTGCTCGTGATCTGCCCTTCCAGGGCGACCCGCTCGGCGACCTCCAGCGCGGTCAGTGGCTCCCCGCTGAGCACGTGCAGGCCGATCATGAGCCGGGAGTCGGTGGTCAGCTCCTGCATGAACTCCTCGGGGACGGTGCCGAACGAGGTCACCTCGTCCAGGACGGCTCTGAGCACGTCCGTCTCGCCGCGGGCGACCGCCACGTCCCCGCGGACCCGCCGCAGGTGGTGGCGGGTGCGCAGGGTGGGGTCCATGCCGAGGACCTGCTCGACCAGCTCGGTCGCCTCGTCGAACCTGCCCAGTGCCTCCAGCGCCTCGGCCCGGTTGTTGGCGATGAAGGTGCCCTGGTTGCGGTAGCGGCCGTACTCCCTCGCCAGCCGCTCGCCTTCGAGCGCGAGCTCGATCGCCTCGACGGAACGGCCCATGTTGTTCAGCGCGTCCACGTTGTTGGCGATGGCGCGCAGGACGCTGCGGCCCGACTCGACGCGCTCGCCGATCGCCTGCGCGGTCTCGTTGAGCTCGATCGTGGTCTCGATGCGCCCCGCGATCGAGTGGCCCAGCGCGAGGTTGAGCAGCAGCTCCGCCTCCAGGGTCCCCTCGCCGTGCTCGCGCGCGATCCGCAGCGCCTCCTCGGTGTGCGCCGTCCCCTCCGCCAGCTCGCCGCTGAATATCAGGTACGAGCCCAGCTTGGACAGCACCTCGGCGCGCTCCAGGCCCGGCTCGGGGACCAGCCGCTCGGCGTAGCGGAGGTCGTCGAGCACCCCGGGCCGCCGCTTGGCCTTCTTGAACTGCGATCTCCGTACGACCAGGTTCGCCACCCGGGCGGGCTCGGTCCGCTCGTCGAGCTCGTGCAGCGCGGCCTTGACGAACTTGCTGCCCCGGTCGACCTCCCCGCACGCGCTCGCGGCCTCGGCGGCCTGCTCCAGGACGGTGGTGTGGTCCACGCCGATGCGCTCGGCGGCGTCGGGGACCTTGCTCCACAGCGTGAGCACCCGGTCCAGCAGCTGCATCATCTCGCGGTGGGCGAAGGTCTTGGCGGCCTTGCCCGCCGCCTCCCAGGCGGAGATGAGGGCCCAGAGGTCGTCGCGGGCGGAGTGCCAGTGGTGGGCGATCTCGATGGCGGCCCGGCCGGGGGGCACCAGCGTGCGGTCGTTGCCGATCTCCTCGGCGAAGCGGGCGTGCAGCCGTACGTGCTCGCCGGGCAGGAGCTCGTCGTGCACGGCCTCGCGGATCAGCGCGTGCCGGAAGACGTAGGCGCGGCCGTCGGCGACCTGCAGCACGTTGGCCGCGATCGCGGTGCGCAGCGCGTCGTCGAGCTCGACGTCCGACAGCGCGCTGACCGCGACGAGCAGGGCGTGGCTCACCCGGATGCCTCCGGCGGCGGCGATGCGCAGCACCCGCTGCGTCTCCTCGGGGAGCCGCTCCACGGAACCGATGATCAGGTCGTGCAGCGAGTCGGGGAAGGTGCAGTTTCCGCCGCACTCCATCAACGCCTCGACGAACAGCGGGATGCCCTCGCTGCGCTGGAAGACCCTCTCGACCTGGACGAACTCGGGCGTGGTGCCGAGGATTCCGGCCATCTGGGCCGCCACCTCGGACTGGGTGAGCCGGGGCAGGTCCATCCGCAGGACCCCGTCCAGGCGGCCGAGCTCGGCGAGCACCGGCCGGAGCGGGTGCTGGCGGTGGAGCTCGTCGGAACGGTAGGTGAGGACCATCAGCACCGGAGCGGTGCGGAGGTTCCGGCTGAGGAAGGCGATCAGGTCGCGGCTGGAGCTGTCGGCCCAGTGGACGTCCTCGATGAGGAGGATCACCGGGTGGCGCTCCGCGAGCCGCTCCAGCAGGGTGAGGATCTGCTCGAAGAGCCGGGCGCGGGCGGTGTCGCTCTCGGTGTCGCCGCTCGGCTCGCCGAACTCGGGGAGCAGCCTGGCCAGGTCACGGGCCCCTCCCTCGGGGAGCAGGGCCGCGACCCCCTCGGCGCCGCACTCGCGGACGAGCTGGCGGATCGCCGCGGTGAACGGGGCGTAGGCGAGACCCTCGGTCGACAGCTCCACGCAGCCCCCGTTGAGCACGTGGGCGCCGTCGGCCGTGGCCCTCTCCGCGAAACACCCGATCAGCCGTGACTTGCCGACACCCGCCTCGCCGCCGAGCAGCACGGTCACCGCCGCGTCCTTCCGGGCCTGCTCGAACGCCTCGGTCAGGTCCGCAAGCTCCCTCTCCCGCCCCACGAAGACGGGACTCACCGCCCGGCCCACCATGTCTGCCAGCATGTCATGCCTTAAAGGTGCGATCTCCCTATTTTTCGTTCGGTGGAACCAGCGGCTCAGGGGGGCAGCGAGGCCCGGCCGGGCGCGTGGGAGCGGCCGGGCTCTCGGGTCGGGGTCATGCCGGGAGGATCTTGCCGAAGAGGCTCCGGCGAGGCTTCTCGGACGTGTGGGCCTTCCTGTCCTCCTGCGCCTCGCGGGCGCGCCGGTAGCTGTCGGCCTCCTGCCGGAGCTCGGTGGTGCGGTGGGCGATCATCTGAAGGTGAAGCTCGGGACCCATGGGGGTTCCCCTTCCTGGTGTGGCGCTCTGCGGCGCGCTTTCCTTACAGACTCAAGATTCGTCCTAAGACCCCCGGTCCCACATCGGGAGGATGTCCTATCTCCCGGAGGCTTCCCGGCCCCGGCACTACCTAGATCACGCCTAAGCCGTCCCGGACTACCTAGACGGCGCCGGTTCGCCCGGTCGCCGGGGTGCCTGCCTCACCTCGCCCTCGCCCCTGCCTTCCCCCCGGGGGCCTCGCCCTCGCGTGGGGTTCCCGCCGCCCTCGGCGGCGCTCTTTCCCCGGGACGGGCGCGTTTTCCCGGAACGGTCACGGCCGGCCCGCCCGACGTGGAAAACCGAAAAGGCGCCGCGCTTCGCGGTATTCCTTCCGCCGATTTTCGGTAATCACCCGGCCATTGTCCACAAGGCCGCTATTTCATGACATGGCGGTGCGGCCTGACGCGGCGAGCCAAGGGGGGTGACGGGCATTCCGCTGTTTTCCGTTCCCTCCGCGAGGGGGGCGGATCGGGGTCGCCCCGCCCGGAGGCGACCCCGGCAACATGGCCTTGACCTGCGAGTTCTTCCTCGAACGGCGTTCCGTTGCCAGGTGTTCGCCGTGATTTCGTATCGCGGGTTCTCGCGAGGGAGGACGACATCTATATGTTTGGCCCGAAATATTTGATCGTCCGGATAAAATAACTCTAATTCATTGCTTCGCGCTCGTTTCCTCGGCAACGTGATGAGCACAACAAGTGCGGACGCCCCAAGGCGCCCGTCTCGTTGAAAGGGAACTCTCATGATGCGTCTTCAGAAAATCGCTGTCCGCAGCGTCGCGGTCGCCGCTCTCGGCCTGGCCGTACTCGGCACTCCCGCCGTCGCCAGTGCCGCGACTCCCGGCCCGGCCGTCTCCGGTGCCGCCGTGGCGGCTCCGAACCCGTCCCTCTCGCAGGCCGACCTGTGCCAGACCGTCAAGACCATCGCCGGGCCGCTGCTCGCCCTGGTCGGAGCCGGGCTGCTTCCGCTCAACACGGCCCTGAACCTCATCGCCAGCCTCACCGGTGTGACGGTGCCTCAGGTTCTCGGCTGCCTCGTCTGAGCACGTCCGTGTGCCTCGTCTGAGCATGCCTATGTGTTGAAGCCGGGCCCTCGTGTGATACGAGGGCCCGGCGGTGTTCGTGCCCGGCGCGGGCCGGTCGGCGGATGTTGACGAAAACCGGCAAGCCTGCTGTGCAGGGTCCAGTTTGGAAGTAATCACACCAGTAGGCATGCTGGAGAGGTGTCAACTATGACGACCTCGCTCACCGACGTGGCAACGTCCAATGTCACGCTGCGAAGCTTCCTGCACGGCCTGCCCGGTGTCGACCGCGTGGGCGCCGACCAGCGCGCCGCGATGCTCGGCACCCGATCCATCAAGACCACCGCCAAGGCCCGGGCCATCGACCTCGCCATCGGCATGGTGGACCTGACGACCCTCGAAGGTGCCGACACCCCGGGTAAGGTCCGCGCGATGTGCGCCAAGGCCGTCCACCCCGACCCGGCCGACCCCTCCGTGCCCAGGGTGGCCGCGGTGTGCGTCTACCCCGACATGGTCGCCGGGGCCGCGGCGGCCGTGAAGGGCTCCGGCGTCAAGGTGGCCAGTGTCGCGACCGCCTTCCCCAGCGGGCGCTCCTCGCTCGACGTCAAGATCTCCGACACCGCCTTCGCGGTGGCGGCCGGGGCCGACGAGATCGACATGGTCATCGACCGGGGCGCGTTCCTCGCGGGCGACTACCTCAAGGTCTACGAGGAGATCGTCGCGATCAAGGCCGCGTGCGGCGAGGCCCACCTGAAGGTGATCTTGGAGACGGGCGAGCTGTCCACGTACGACAACGTGCGCCGCGCGTCCTGGCTGGCCATGCTGGCCGGGGGCGACTTCATCAAGACCTCCACCGGGAAGGTGCAGCCCGCCGCGACCGTACCGGTGACGCTGGTCATGCTGGAGGCGGTCCGCGACTTCCTCGCCGTGACCGGCCGCAAGGTCGGGGTGAAGCCCGCGGGCGGCATCAAGACCACCAAGGACGCGATCAAGATGCTCGTCCTGGTCAACGAGACCGTCGGCGACGGCTGGCTCGACCCCGACTGGTTCCGGCTCGGCGCCTCCAGCGTCCTCAACGACCTGCTGATGCAGCGCCAGAAGATGGCCACCGGCAGGTACGCGGGTCCCGACTACTTCACCCTCGACTAAGGCGTTCACATGTTTGAGTACGCACCGGCGCCCGAGTCGCGTGACGTCGTCGACATCAGGCCGTCCTACGGCCTGTTCATCGGTGGCGAGTGGGTCGACTCCCAGGGTGAGAACCGCAACAAGACCGTCAACCCGGCCTCCGAGGAGGTCCTGGCCGAGGTCGCCTGGGCCACCGAGGCCGATGTCGACCGGGCCGTCCAGGCCGCCCGCAAGGCGTTCGGCGTCTGGTCGGCGCTGCCCGGCTCGGAGCGGGCCAAGTACCTGTTCCGGATCGCGCGCATCATCCAGGAGCGCTCGCGCGAGCTGGCCGTGCTGGAGTCCCTGGACAACGGCAAGCCGATCCGCGAGTCCCGCGACGTGGACCTGCCCCTGGTGGCGGCCCACTTCTTCTACTACGCCGGCTGGGCCGACAAGCTCGGCTACGCCGGGTACGGCCCCGACCCGCGCCCGCTCGGGGTGGCCGGCCAGGTCATCCCGTGGAACTTCCCGCTGCTCATGCTCGCGTGGAAGATCGCGCCCGCGCTGGCCTGCGGCAACACGGTCGTCCTCAAGCCCGCGGAGACCACCCCGCTCACCGCGCTGCTGTTCGCGGAGATCTGCGAGCAGGCCGACCTGCCGCCCGGCGTGGTCAACATCGTGACCGGCGCGGGCGAGACCGGCGCAGCCCTGGTGAACCACCCCGACGTGAACAAGGTGGCCTTCACCGGCTCCACCGAGGTCGGCCGCCAGATCGCCAGGTCGGTCGCGGGTACCGGCAAGAAGGTCACCCTGGAGCTCGGCGGCAAGGCCGCGAACATCGTCTTCGAGGACGCCGCGCTCGACCAGGCCGTCGAGGGCATCGTCAACGGGATCTTCTTCAACCAGGGCCACGTCTGCTGCGCGGGCTCCCGGCTGCTGGTGCAGGAGTCGATCGAGACGGAGCTGCTCGACGCGCTGAAGCGGCGTCTCGGCACCCTCCGGCTGGGCGACCCGCTGGACAAGAACACCGACATCGGCGCGATCAACTCCGCGGCCCAGCTCGCCAAGATCCGCGAGCTGTCCGACCTTGGGGAGGCGGAGGGCGCCGAGCGCTGGTCCCCGGCCTGCTCGCTGCCCGACAAGGGCTTCTGGTTCCCGCCGACCATCTTCACCGGCGTCGCCCAGTCGCACCGGATCGCCCGCGAGGAGGTCTTCGGCCCGGTCCTGTCCGTGCTGACCTTCCGCACCCCGGCCGAGGCGGTGGAGAAGGCCAACAACACCCCGTTCGGCCTGTCCGCGGGCGTGTGGACGGAGAAGGGCTCGCGCATCCTGTGGATGGCGGACAGGCTCCGCGCCGGCGTCGTGTGGGCCAACACCTTCAACCGGTTCGACCCCACCTCGCCGTTCGGCGGCTACAAGGAGTCCGGGTACGGGCGAGAGGGCGGGCGGCACGGGCTGGAGGCGTATCTCGATGTGTGAGCATCACAGGGCCAAGCGCCGCCCCCGCCGTGCCCAGAGCACCCGGGGCCACGGCTTCGCCCGCGCCGGACGGCCGGTGCTGCGGGGCTGGTTCGCCCACCGGTGCGGCGTGAGCCGCTGCGGTCAGATCTTCGTGCCGGCCCGGCTGGCGCAGCAGGAGAGCTCGTGGAGAGGGCTGGGAAATGAGTAAGGCGGAGCGGCCGAGCCGATCACGGGCGGGCAAGCAGGCGACCGTCCCCGCGGGAGACGGTACGGGCGAGGGCGCCGGGAACCGTACCGGCGAAGGCGAGGGGGCCGGGGACCGCGCGGGTCTCGGGTCCGCGCGGCTCGCCGTGCGCAAGACGTACAAGCTGTACATCGGCGGGGCGTTCCCGCGCTCCGAGAGCGGAAGGTCCTACGCCGTGGCCTCCTCCAGGGGCGACTTCCTCGCCAACGCCTCCAGGGCCTCCCGCAAGGACGCCCGCGACGCGGTGACGGCCGCGCGCAAGGCCTTCGGCGGCTGGTCGGGCGCCACCGCGTACAACCGGGGGCAGGTCCTCTACCGCGTCGCCGAGATGCTGGAGGGCCGCCGGGCCCAGTTCGTCGCCGAGCTGGCGGAGGCCGGGACGAGGAAGGCCGGGGAGGTCGTGGACGCGGCCGTCGACCGGCTGGTCTGGTACGCCGGGTGGTCCGACAAGATCGCGGCCGTCGCCGGGTCCTCCAACCCGGTCGCGGGGCCCTACTTCAACATCTCCACGCCGGAGCCGACCGGCGTGGTCGCGGTGGTCGCCCCCGACGAGCCGCTGCTGGGGCTCGTCTCGGTGATCGCCCCGGTGATCGTCACGGGCAACACCTGCGTCGTGGTCGCGAGCGAGCGCGCCCCGCTGCCCTCGATCACCCTGGCCGAGGTGCTCGCCACCTCCGACCTGCCCGGCGGGGTGGTGAACATCCTCACCGGCTCGGCCGCCGAGATCGCGCCCTGGCTCGCCGCGCACATGGACGTCAACGCCCTCGACCTCACCGGGGTCACCGACGAGGGCCTGTCGGTCGCGTGCGAGGAGGCGGCGGCGGAGAACCTCAAGCGGGTCTTCCGTCCCGCCGTGGCGATCGACTGGTCCGCCGACCCCGGCACCAGGCGCCTGACGGCCTTCCTGGAGACCAAGACCGTCTGGCACCCTACCGGCGTCTGACCTCCCACGGCTCCGGCCCTTCGGGCTCGGTCCGCCGGGCTTCTCCAGGTCTGGCGGGCCAGGCGTCGTCGCGTCCGGCCCGTCGCATCCGGTCCGTCGCGTCCGGCCTGCCGAGCCTCACCGGGTCTGGCGGGCCAAGCCGCCGTCCGGCGTGCCAAGTCAGGTGGTTCAGGCGGGTCAGGCGGGCGCGGTGGTCAGGGGAGCGGGGCGTGGCGGGGCCAGGGGCGGGCGGTCTCCAGCTGGCCGGCCAGGGCGAGGAGCTGTGCCTCGCCGCCCGGGGCCGCGACGAGCTGGACCCCGATCGGCGTGCCGTCGGAGTGCCTGCCGTACGGGATGTTCATGGCCGGCCAGCCGGCCATGTTCCACGCCGCGGTGGCGGGCGCGTACGACAGGTTGACGCGGACGTTGGCCAGCAGCCCCCGGCGGCCCCAGCGCCCGGCGGGCGGGGGCACGGCGGCGAGCGTCGGGGTGACGAGCACGTCGGCGTTCCCGAACCACTGGTCGGCGCCGTACGCGCGCCAGCGGTCGCGGCCCGTCGCGCCGTCCGCCCCGAACCCGGCGAGCAGCCGGCCCATCCTCGCCAGGGACCTGGTGCGCCGCTCCAGCCCGCGCGGGTCGAGACCCTCGGCGTCGCCCCTGGCGCACGCGAACCAGGTGGCCACGGCGGCGGCACCGGTCCGGAAGGGCATCCGCTCGGTGTGGTCCACCACGGTGTGCCCCGCCGCGCCCAGGACCTCCGCCGCCCCGGCCACCGCCCGCTGAAACTCGGCGTCGATCGAGAACCCCGGCGGCAGCGGCATCGGCGCGACCGCGATCCGCAGCCTCAGCGGCTCCGACAGGGTGAGCCCGCCCGGGTAGTCGTCGATGGCGCTGCCCACGCCGAGGGCCTCGCTCTCGCCGGGCGTCGCCAGCGACATGTCGCCCGCCATGACGGCGAGGGCGAGGGCGAGGTCGGCGACGGTGGTGGCCAGCGGCCCGTTCTCCGACATGCCGTACCAGTCGTGCCCGGGCGGCGGGACCAGCCCGTGCCCCGGCTTGATCGAGACCAGGCCGCAGCAGGCGGCGGGGATGCGCAGCGAGCCCAGCCCGTCGGCGCCGTGGGCCAGCGGGACCATCCCCGCGGCCACGGCCGCCGCGCTCCCGCCCGAGGAGCCGCCGGCGGTGCGGCCCAGGTCCCACGGATTGCGCGTGACGCCGTACACGCTGTCGGAGACCCCGGCCAGGCACAGCTCGGGCACGTTGGTGATGCCGACGACCACCGCGCCCGCCGCCCTCAGCCTGGCGACCACGGGGTGGTCCTCGTCCGCGGGCACGTCGGGCGTCGCCGCCGAGCCGTTGCGCGACGTCTCCCCCCGGACCGGGACATTGTCCTTGATCGCGATCGGTACCCCGGCGAGCGGCAGCCCGGACAGGTCCCCCCGCTCCTGCAGGGCCCGCGCCTCGGCCAGCGCCCGCTCGGCGAGGACCACGCGGAACGCCCCGATCCGCCCGTCACGCTCGGCGATGGCGTCGAGGTGCTCGGCGACCACCACGGGTGCCGTGACCTTCCCCCGTCGCACGGCATCCGCGATCTCCACTGCGGAACTTCCCACCCACGACATGCACCGAGTGTGGTCTGGCGAGTGCGTGAGGGGAAGCTTCCCACATCTCAATCAGATGACTTGTCCGGCTCGTTGACGTTATTTCACCCGGCGCGGCCGGACCCCCGGGCCCCCGGGCCCCCGGGCCACCGGGGTCAGCGGCGGGGGTTGGTGCGGCGGGTGGCGGTGGCCGACAGGGGATCGTCGGGCCAGGGGTGCCGGGGATAGCGCCCGCGGAGCTCGGCGCGGACCGCGCGGTAGCCCTCGCGCCAGAAGGAGGCCAGGTCGGCGGTGACGGCCGCCGGGCGGCCCGCGGGGGAGAGCAGGTGGATCACGAGCGGGACCCCCGCGACGCGCGGGGCCTCGGCCCAGCCGAACAGCTCCTGCAGCTTGGCCGCCAGCACCGGCCGCTCACCCGAGTAGTCGATCCTGACCCGCGACCCGCTCGGCACCTCGATCCGCTCCGGGGCGACCTCCGCCAGCCGGGCGTTCCACGGGACCAGGCGGTGCAGCGCGGAGACCACGTCGAGGCGCTCCAGGTCGGACCGGCGGCGCGCTCGCGACAGTTCGGGCTCCAGCCAGCGGTCGGCCGCGCCGACCAGCGCGTCGTCGTCCGTCGCGGGCCACGGGTCGCCGAGCGTACGGCGGCAGAAGGCCAGCCGCTCGCGCAGGGCCACGGCCTCGGGCGTCCAGCGCAGGATCGACAGGCCCTCCGTGCGCAGGCCCTCCAGGACGGCGGGCCGCACGTCGGCCCCGCGGAGCGCGCCGCTGGACAGCTCGATCGCGCCCAGCCGCTCCACCCGCCGCGCCGACACGTCGCCGCGCCGCTCCCCCGGCGGCGTGTGCCAGGTGATCTCCTCACCGGAGCTGTACAGGGAGGCCGCGGCGAGCCTGGCGATCTCCTCGTCGATCACCACCGCCTGCCTGATCCTGGCGGACGCCGCTCCGGTGGGCCGGTCGGCGACCGCGACGGCGATCCACTCCGCCGTCCCCAGCCTCGACCCGCGCGGCAGCTCCGCGGCCGTTCCCGAGGCCATCAGGTACGAGCCGCCGCGCCGTCGCGCCACCCGTTCCGGGTAGGCCAGCGCCACGACCGTCCCCGCCACGGCGTCGTCGCCACCCGGCCGGACGGCGTCCGCCGGTTTCCGGCCGGGACGCCGGGCGGTGCCGGGTACGGCCCGCGCCAGGCGTCCCGCCTCCTGGCGCCAGCGGGCCGAGAAGCCGTCACCGCCCTGGCGCGCGGAGCGCCAGACCGCCACCAGGTCGTCGCCCGCGTCCCGGGGCAGCTGCTCGGACAGCAGCGCCACGACCTCGGCGGCGGCCCGGGAACCGGGGTCGATCGCGTCCGTGGCGTCCGTGCCAGTCTTGTCAGCCGCACCGGCCGCACCGGTTGGGCTGGTCGTACCGGTTGTACCGGCGTCGATCAGGGCCCGTGCCAGGCGGGGATGGACCCCGACCCCGGCCATCCGCCGTCCCCGGTCGGTCACCCGGCCCGAGGGAAGGTCCGGCGCGTGTCCCGGCGGACGCTCGGGCGCGCCCGGTGACCGTGAGGTGCCGGGGGAGTCCAGGGCGCCCAGGGCGTACAGGGTGCGGCGGGCGGCGTCCATCGCGGCGGGCGGCGGCGCGTCGAGCAGGGCGAGGCCGGTGGCGGCGGGATCGCCCCAGCAGGCGACCTGGAGGGCGAAGCCGGTCAGGTCGGCGAGCGCGATCTCGGGGCGCGCGTGCTCGGGCAGCCGGTCGTGCTCGGCCCGCGACCAGCACCGGTAGACCACGCCAGGCGCCTCGCGGCCCGCCCGCCCCGCCCGCTGGGTGGCCGAGGCCCTGGACGCGCGGACGGTGGTGAGCGAACCGAGACCGCGGGCGTGGTCGGTACGGGGCTCCCTGGCCAGGCCGGAGTCGACCACGATCCGCACTCCCGGCACGGTCAGGCTCGACTCGGCGACCGAGGTGGCGAGCACCACCCTCCTTCCGTCGCCCGGGGACAGGACCGCGTCCTGGACGCGGGCCGGGGCCTGGCCGTGCACCTGGAGGACCTCGACGCCGGGGAGCATCGCGGCCACCCGGCCGATCTCGCCGACGCCCGGCAGGAAGCAGAGCACGTCCCCCTCGTGCTCGGCCAGCGCGCGCCGTACGACACCGGCGACGTGGGCGAGGAACGCCGGGTCCACCCGCATGCCGTGGGGCGGGGCGACGGTCCCGGCAGGCGGGGCCCAGACGGGCGTGACCGGGTGCATGGTGCCGGAGGCGTGCACGATCGGCGCGGGTCCGCCGGGTCCGCCGGGTCCGTCGGCGGTGTCGGGAGGGCCGGAGGGATCGGAGGCTTCATAGGAGTCGCCGGTGTCGCCGGTGTCGGCGGAGCCGTCGAGCGGTGCGCCGGTGTCGCCGGGTGCCGGGGGGCCGCCGGGGGAGCCGAGGAGGCGGGCCCAGGGGGCGGCGTCGGCGGTGGCGGAGGTGGCGAGGATCCGCAGGTCGGGGCGGAGCGCGGCGCGGACGTCGAGGAGGAACGCCAGCGCGGTGTCGGCGTCCAGGTGGCGCTCGTGGCACTCGTCGAGCAGGACCGTGTCGACGCCTTCGAGCTCGGGGTCGCGCTGGAGCCGCTGCAGGAGGACTCCCGTGGTGACGACCTCGACGACCGTCCTCGGACCGACCCTGCGCTCGCCGCGTATCGAGAACCCGACCTCCGCCCCCACCTCGGACTCCAGCAGCCACGCCATCCGCCACGCCGCCGCCCGTACCGCCATCCGCCTCGGCTCGGCCACGATCACCCGCCTGGGCGCCGAGCCGTCAAGGAGCCCGGCCAGCGCGAGCGGGACGAGCGTGGTCTTGCCGGTGCCCGGAGGCGCGGTGAGCACGGCGACGCCCCGCCCGTCGAGTGCCGCGAGCAACTCGGGCAGGGCATGACGTACAGGCAGGCCGGACCAGTCGGAACGCACCCGTCCAGTGTCCCCGAGTCCTGTACCGGGTGAGACGCGGCGACCGGCCGGGCCCGTGAGGCCCCTCCAGGCCCAGGCCCCTCCCAGGCTCTTGCCAAGGCTCTGCCCGGAGCGCGATCGCGGGCTCCCGCTCGCGGTGGTGTTCGCCGTGCCGCTCGGGGGAATGATCCCTCCGTGATCGGTCTGACCGCTATGTTCGTCGCCACCGTGACCGCCTACCAACACGCCGCCCGGCTGCGGGCGGACGACCGGCAGTCTCCCGCAGCAACGGGGGCAGGAGCCGGGCTCGTCCCGGAGAGCGACGTCTCGCGCCCGTCGCCCAGGGAGCCCGTGAAGCCCAGGGAGCCCGTGGAGTCCAGGGAGCCCGTGGAGCCTGTGGAGTCCGTGGAGCCTCCTGTGGAGGACGTCCGTGGAGGCCCGAAAGCCCGGGAAGCCCGGAAAGGTCTGTGCACCCCGTGAGAGCCGGGAAGCCCTACGTACCCGGGAAAGCCTGACCCCGTGAGAGCCGGGAAGCCGAGGAAGTCCGGGAGGCCACGAGGGGTCGTGGAATCCGGGGAGGGGCAGACCCGCTCGCCACCGTGTGATCCATAACGCGGTGGCGAAGAGTGTGTCTCGGGAACATGTCAAATGGGTTACGACGGTTTTAACGTGCGCTGGTAAGGGCCGGTGATACAGGTCACAGGGCCACAAAGGAGCACGTCATGGCCGCATCCCTTCCCGCGGGTCTATTCCGCATCCTCCTCACCCTGTCGCTCGGGCTGCTCGGACTGCTCGGCGCGGCGACCGCGACGACGTCTCCCGCGCGAGCCGCGTCGCTCGTCCAGGTCGGCTCGTTCGGCAGCAACCCCGGCAACCTCACCATGTTCAGCTACCGTCCCGACGGGTCGACCGCCGGACGCCCGCTGGTCGTCCTGCTGCACGGCTGCACGCAGAACGCGAGCGGCTACTTCGCCAACTCGGGCTGGCGCAAGTACGCCGACCAGTCGGGATTCACCCTCGTCCTGGCACAGACCAGCAGCGCGAACAACTCGTCGAGCTGCTTCAACTGGTTCCAGACCGGCGACACCACCCGGGGCCAGGGCGAGGCCGCCTCGATCCGCGCCATGGTCGCCTACGCGGTCTCCACCTACGGGACCGACCCCGCGCGCGTCTACGTCTCCGGCCTGTCGGCGGGCGGGGCCATGTCGGCCGTCATGCTCGCCACGTACCCGGACGTCTTCGCGGGCGGCTCGATCGGGGCGGGGCTCGCGTACCGCTGCGCGGCCAGCCTCACCCAGGCCTCCACCTGCCAGTACGGTCCCGTCAGCAAGACCCCGCAGCAGTGGGGCGACCTGGTGCGCGGCGCCCACTCCGGCTACTCGGGGCCGTACCCGCGCGTCGCGATCTGGCAGGGGACGTCCGACTACACCGTCGTCCCGGCCAACGCCAACCAGCTGCGCGACCAGTGGACGAACGTGCGGGGCGTCTCGCAGAGCCCCACCTCCACGCGGAGCCTCACCGGCGGCACCTCGCTGAAGGTGTACGGGAGCGACGTGGTGCGCGTGTACGAGATCGCGGGCATGGGACACGGCCTGCCGATCGATCCCGGCGGCGCCGCCGACCAGTGCGGCAGCGCGGCGGCGTACTTCCTCGACACCATCTGCTCGGCCTATCACGACGCGCAGTTCTTCGGCCTGACCGGCGGGACGACCCCGCCCCCGACCACCACGCCGACCCCGACACCCACTCCGACGCCCACCCCGACGGTGCCGCAGACCTGTGTCAGGGCGAGCAACTACGCCCACACCACCGCCGGACGGGCCTACCAGTCGGGCGGCTACACCTACGCCAACGGGTCCAACAACGCGATGGGCCTGTGGAACACCCTCGTCACGCACGGCCTCAAGCAGACCGGTCCCAACCACTGGGTCCTCGCCGACAGCCAGTGCTAGAACGCCACCGGACGACGGGAACCTGAACGCGACCGGCCGCCGGCGAATCCGCCGGCGGCCGGTCGTCCGCCAGGACCGGGCTCCAAGGCCCCGTACGGAGCCTGCATTCCCGGGTGGAGCAGGGCTTGGGACCTTGGGCCCCGTGAGTTCGTCGCGCACCGGTCGGTCCACCGCCTCGGAGAGACCGGCCCGCGAGGAGGTCCGTACCGGCCCGGGCACGCTACCTCGGGCCCTCCTCGGCGAGACACCCCTCGGCGGACCCGGACCTCCTCACGTCTCAGGTGAGCTTGTCCTTGAGCTTGCCCAGCGGGCCGGCCTCGGTGCCGAAGGCGGGGCTCGCGGGCTCGCCCATGCTGCCGTCGTAGGTGGCGTACAGCTTGGGGTCGGGCGGCGGCGCGGTGGCGACGCCGCCGAGCGGCTGGGGGTCGAGGAGGTACGAGAACTCGTGACGGCCGTCCGGTTGCGGGCCGGACGCCCAGCCGCCCAGCGTCCCCTCGGTTCCCTCTGACAGGTCCCAGATGGCTGAGGCGTGCTCGGCGTACTCCTCGTCGAACAGGTCGTCCGGGACGACGACGTCCTCCAGGCCGTCGGCCTGGAGCTCCTCGATGGCCTTGAGCCACAGGTTCTGGTGCAGGGTGTCGCGGGCCAGGTTGAACTTGAGCATGTCGCGCACGCCCGGGTCGTCGGTCATGTGGTAGAGCCGGGCGGTCTGCAGGCGGCCCTGGGCCTCGGCGGCGACGTTGGCGCGGAAGTCGGCGAGCAGGTTGCCGCTCGCCACGATGTAGCGGCCGTTCCACGGGTAGCCGTTGCTGTCGGCGGGCAGGGGGCCGCATCCGGCGACGATGACCTGCTGGGGGTCCATGCCGCCCAGCACGGCGCCGACCACGGGGTCGGCGGCGGCCATCTTCGTGGTCGCGGTGGCGGGCGCGCCCTCCAGCAGGCGGGCGATCATGGTGGCGATCATCTCGACGTGGCCGATCTCCTCGGTCGCGACGTCCATGATCAGGTCCTTGTACTTGCCGGGCATCCGGCAGTTCCAGCCCTGGAACAGGTACTGCATGGTGACGGTCATCTCGCCGTAGGCGCCGCCGATCAGCTCCTGGAGCTTGTGGGCGTAGACCGGGTCGGGCTTCTCCGGCTTGGACTCGAACTGCAGGTGCTTGGTGTGCAGGAACATCGATCGCTCCTCGGCTCGGGCCCCGGGTGGAGCCGTCCGGGACCGCCCGCCGCCCGCCGCCTGCCGGCGAAAAGACGCGACCCCGCTGGTGAGTTCAGTGGGGGTCTTGCAAATCCCAACAGATCAACCAGCGGAGTCGTAGCAGCGACACACCCGCCCCTGCCGCCCACACCCTAAAATCCCGCCCAAAACGCCGGGCGCTTCGTCCGGCACGCCTGGTTGGTCGTGGACGCAGGTGGTACGGCACCGGCCGAGCCCGCACCCGCTTGTACAAGCCGTCCAGACCGCTCAGGCGGTTCAGGCCGTCCAGGCCGTCCAGTCCGTCCAGTCCGTCTAGGCCGAGGGGTCGAGGACCCCGAAGCTCACCAGGGCGATGATGACGATCCCGAGGGCGATCCGGTAGATCACGAAACCGGTGAACCGGTGGGTGCTGATGTACTTCAGGAACCACGAGACCGCCAGGTAGCCCACGATGAACGAGATCACGGTGGCCAGGATCGTGGGCCCCCACTCCGGGGCCGCGCCCTCGCCGATCTTGAACAGCTCCAGGAAGCCCGCGCCCAGCACGGCCGGGATGGCGAGCAGGAAGGAGTACTTGGCGGCCTCCTCGCGGCGGTAGTCCAGCAGCAGCCCGGCGCTGATGGTGCCGCCGGAGCGGGACACGCCGGGGATGAGGGCGAGCGACTGGGCGAAGCCGTAGATGAGGGCGTGGGTGAAGCTGAGGTGCCGCTCCAGGGTGAGCCTGTTGCGGGCGGTGTGGTCGGCGAACCACAGGACCAGGCCGAAGACGATCAGCGTCATGCCGATCAGGCGCAGGTCGCGGAAGGCGCCCTCGATGGAGTCCTTGAAGAGCAGGCCGAGCACCACGATCGGGATGGTGCCGACGATGACGTACCAGCCCATCCGGGCGGCGTGGTGGGCGCGCAGGGCGGGGGTCCACAGGGAGCGCGTCCAGGTGGAGACGATCTCCCAGATGTCCTTGCGGAAGTAGATGACCACCGCGGCCTCGGTGCCGAGCTGGATGACCGCGGTGAACGCGGCTCCCGGATCCTGCCAGCCGAAGAACGCCGACACGACCCTGATGTGGGCACTGGAGGAGATCGGCAGAAACTCCGTCAATCCCTGAATCAGTCCGAGGACCACCGCTTCGAACCAGCCGATCACTTGAGCACCTTCCGTACCAGCGCGTGCGTAACCTACGCGAGGCTAGCGGAGCGGCGGGGGAACTGTGACCCGGCCGTTCGGCCGATGCCGGTCGTGCTCCATCCGTGATCCCGTTCGCGAACGGCCGTACCTGGCCCTTCGCCCGCCGGGACGACTCCCGTCAGATCGTTCGGCCGCGGGCGTACCTGGCCGCCATCGTGTGGAACACCTCCTTCGGCACCCAGCGCTCCCGGTCGATCATCCTGACCACGCCGTAGGAGGCGAGGTCCCCCTCCCCAATACGGCCGAAGCCCGCGAAGGTGAACCAGAGCGCGGTGTCCACCCCCTCCTCGCGGGTGTTGCTCTGGCCGGGGAGGAACCCCGTGTCGTATTTGATCCCTTTCGCGCGCATCATTCTCCCGGTTGGTCGAGCGGTCGGTCGAACGGTCGGTCGAGCGGTTGGCCGAGACCGTTTTCCAGCAGGTCGAAGGCGAGCTCGACGTCCCCGCAGAGGCGCCTGCCCGCCTCGTCCGTCGAGGCGCCGGAGACCAGGTGGCGGAAGAACCTCTCCTGCAGGGTCAGCACCGAGGCGGTGATCTGGGCGGCCATCAGCGCGGCCGTCAGCTCGTCGCGTTCTTCGGCGAGCACCCGCGCCAGCGCCAGGCGCTGGCCGTGGAGCAGGTCGTTCGCCCCGCTGCTGAGGGCGGGGCTGGCGAAGATCACCCGCATCTGGACGATCAGCGTCTCCCTGTCGACCGCCTCCGCGGGCTCGGTGGCGAACCCCCGGTAGTGCTCCCGCAGCGCCTCCAGCGGCGACCGCCCGGCCGGCCGCGCGGCGACGATCCCCGCCAGATTCTCCTGGCCCACTCCCCGCAGGACGAGTGACTCCTTGGTCGGGAAGTATTTGAACAGCGTCACCTTCGCCACCTCGGCGGCCTCGGCGATCTCGTTGACGGTCACCGCGTCGAAGCCGCGCTCGGCGAACAGCCGCAGCGCCACCGCGGCGATCCGCCGCCGGGTCTGTTCCTTCTTCCGCTCCCGTAGTCCTGCCATGCGACCACTGTAAAACCGTACTAGGTTCAAAAGCAAACCCGGTTCATCTTTTTGCGACGAGGAACGGGGACGAGGAACGGGGGAGGCGGGCGGCTCGGCGAAGTGGCATATTCCTGGGTGCTGCGACCCGGGACGACGATCGGAGAGCTGGGCATGACGGACAAGACGATCGCGGACTTCTGGTTCGACCCCTCCTGCCCGTACACCTGGATCACCTCCCGGTGGCTGGTGGAGGTGGAGCGGGTGCGGCCCGTCGAGGTGCGCTGGCACGTGATGAGCCTGTCGGTGCTCAACGAGGGCCGCGAGGAGGATCCCGAGGGCGACACGGAGGGATACCTGTGGGTGCCCGTGCGCGTCTGCGCGGCCGTCCGGCAGGAGTACGGCCAGGAGGCGCTCGGGAGGCTCTACACCGCGATGTGGACCGCCGGGCGCGCCCGCGGGGAGGACTGGGCCGGTTCCCTGCACGACTCCCTGGTCGCCGCCGGCCTGCCGCCGGAGCTGGCCGAGGCCGGGACCTCGACGGCCTACGACGAGGCGGTGCGCGCCTCGCACGCGGAGGGCATCGGCCTGATCGGCGAGCACGTCGGCACCCCGGTGGTCGCCGTCACCGGCCCCGCCACCGGTGGCGGGCGCGTGGTGTTCTTCGGCCCGGTGATCTCCCGGACTCCGGTGGGCGAGCAGGCGGGCCGCCTGTGGGACGGGACGCTGCTGGTGGCCGCGACCCCGGGCTTCCACGAGCTCAAGGGCGCCCCGCACGAGGAGCCCCGGCTCGACGACGACCCGAGCTGACGGGCCGGGGCCGGGGGCGGGTCCGCTGAGAGGGGTTCCGCTGAGAGAGGTCCCTCCGAGAGCGGGCCTGCCACGAGCGGGCTGGCCAGGAGGGGTTCCTCCAATGAGAGGAGCTTCCCGAGCACGGTCTATCCGAGCACGGTCTTCCCGAGCACGGTCTTCCCGAGCACGGTCTTCCCGTGAGCTGTCTTTCCGCGAGGGGGTGCGGCCCGCGTGGCGGGCCGCCCGGACGGGAATCCGGACGGCCCGTGGAGGGGAAGGCGCGGGCCGCACCCGGTCTCGCTTACCGCCGCCGGGTCACCGTCCCGCTCACTGGCGGGTCAGCTTCACGTCGTCGACCCCGGCCTCGACCAGGGAGGCGCCCGAGGCGTCACCGGCCTCGACCAGGATGCGGACGCTCTGCCCCGCGAAGGCGGAGACGTCGACGTTGGCCGCGCCCCAGGCGCCGTTGCGGTTGGAGGCCGCGCCGAGCTGCTGGAACACCTGGGTGGTGGTGGAGCCGACGACCTTCACGCGCAGGAAGTCGGCGTTGGACGCGTTGGAACCGTGCGCCAGGTACCAGGAGAACGCCAGCCTCAGCGTTCCCGTCGAGGGCAGGGTGACGGCCGGGGACCGGACGCTGGTGATGCCTCCGTCGAGGTCGTAGTCGCCCGCGGCCGCGCCCGCGAGCCTGCCGGTGACCAGGTCGTTGGTGCCGCTGACGGTGGTGCCGAGCTGCTTGGCGCCGCTGGAGGTGGTGGCCTCGGGGTCACCGCGCTCCCACAGGCCGGAGGTGGCGGTGTCGGTCCCCGAGGGGTTGGTCGTCCAGCCGGTCGCGGTCTCGAAGGTGTCCTGCCAGACGACCGTCGGGGCCACGGCGGTCGCGGTCGTCCACACCGCGTAGGCGATGGCGTCGGCGTTGCGGTTCAGCGCGGTGTCGCTGATGTTGGACGTGGTGTCGCACGCCCGGTGGTAGCAGGGGTCGAACGCCTGCCCCGCCGTACCGCCCCAGAGGGTGGCCTGGGCGCTGGACTTGACGCCCTCGGCACCGGTGAAGGTGCCGCCCGCGGGGATGCCGACCGAGATGAACGGCCCGTAGTCGGAGCGGCCGTCGAAGTCGGTGCCCCGGGTGGACACGCCGATCGAGGTGAAGTACGCCTGGAGCGTCGCCTCCAGCTGCGCCGAACCCGCCGGGCCGGGGCCCGAGCCGACGCCGTCGGAGTTGTCGCCGTCGTAGACGAAGTAGCCGGCGTTGGGCGAGCCGACCATGTCGAAGTTGTAGTAGCCCTTGATCTTGGCCCGCTCGGTGGCCGGGAGGTTGTTCACGTAGTACTGGGAGCCGCGCAGGCCCAGCTCCTCGGCGCCCCACCACGCGAAGCGGAGGTGCTTGGTGGGTGCCAGCGACTGGCGGGAGACCTCGAGGGCGGTCTCCAGGATGGCGGCGCTGCCGGAGCCGTTGTCGTTGATGCCCGGTCCCGCGGTCACGCTGTCGAGGTGGGAGCCGACCATGAGGATGTCGTTCGGGTCACCGCCCGGCCAGTCGGCGATGACGTTGTAGCCGGTCGCGCCGTTGTAGGTGAACGACTGCAGGGAGGTGGTGAATCCCGCGCTGTTCAGCAGGCCCCTGACGTAGTTGGCCGAGGCCAGGTAGCCGGGGCGGCCGTGGGCGCGGTTGCCGCCGTTGGCGGTCGCGATGGACTGGAGCTGTGTGAGGTGTGCCTTAACGGCGGTCAGCGAGATGTCCGGTGGGGCCGCTGCCGACGCCGATGGTGCGGTGAACGCCAACGGGATGGCAAGGATCGCCGCCATGCCCATGGTCCACAGACTGCGCATCATGCTCCTCGGGTTTGAGGGTGTGTGGGTCCCCCGAGCGGCGCGCACCCGTGGCGGGTGCGCGCCGTACAGCGTGGTGGTGCGCTTGCGAAGAGCAGTCCCTAGCGGGCGGCGCCCTCGGGGGCCGCCGCGGACTTCGCCGCGGACTTGGCGAGTGCCGCGTTGCGGTCGGGAATGCCGGTCAGGTCGTAGGCGAAGTACGCGGTGCTGTAGCCCACGGCCTTGGAGTTGCGCTCGAGTGCGGCGGCGTTGATGTTGTCGATGCCGTCGCAGGCGGCGTGGTAGCAGGGGTCGTAGGCGAGGCCCGCGGTCCCGCCGAACTTGGCGGCCTGCTCGGGGGTCTTGATGCCCTCGGCGCCGGTGAAGATACCACCGGCCGGGATGCCGTTGGCGATGAACGCGCCGTAGTCGGAGCGGCCGGTGAAGTCGGTGCCCTCGAACGGCAGGTTCCGCTTGGTGTAGAACGCCTCGAGGCGCTTCTCGATCTCCGGCGATCCGGCCGGGCCCGCGGGGGCGCCCTCGGCGTCGGAGTCGTCACCGTCGTACAGGAAGGTGCCGTCGTTCGGCGAGGCGATCATGTCGAAGTTCAGGTAGAGCCTGATCTTGTCCTTCTCGGCCTGCGACAGGCCCGCGACGTACTGGTCGGAGCCGAGCAGGCCCAGCTCCTCGGCACCCCACCAGGCGAAGCGCACCTTGTACTTGGTCGGCACGTACGCCAGCTTCAGCGCGGTCTCCAGGACGGCGGCGCTGCCGGAGCCGTTGTCGTTGATGCCGGCGCCCTCGGGCACGCCGTCCAGGTGGGCGCCGACCGCGACGATCTCGCCGGACTTGCCCCAGCGGGTGTCGGCGATCAGGTTCTTGGTACGGCCGACCGTGGTCTCGGCGTCGACCTTGAGGCGGACGGTGGTGTTCGGGCTGTCGGCCAGGTCGAGGCCGACGGCCGTGCTCGCCATCACGATGGGGAAGCCGAAGCGCCACTCGATGATGTCGAAGACGAGCGGGTCCGTACGGCCGGGCTGGCCCTCGTTGAAGAAGATCACACCGGCCGCGCCCGCCGCCTTGGCGTTGGTGGCCTTGTCGATGAACGGGCAGGTGCCGCGCTGGATCAGCGCGATCCGGCCGGGGACGAATCCGGCGAAGTCGGAGGTCTCACAACCCGCCGTCGAGGTGTTCGGGGTCGGCGCCGGCGGGATCACGGGGTCGACCACCTGCACCTGCGCGGTGACGTCACCTCCGCTGGAGGAGATCACGGTCACGAAGTCGGCCGGGTTGGCGTAGGTCTTCGCCTCGGGGGCCGTCTGCTGCAGGACGGAGGGGCTCGCCTCCTCCCAGCCCAGCGGGAACTCGACGTCGGTCGTGGAGGTCTTGTATCCGGCCTTGCGCAGCTTGTCCTGCACGTAGGCGAGGGAGGCGTCGTAACCGGGCGAGCCCGCGGCGCGGTTGCCGCCGTTGGCGGTCGCGATCTGCTGGAACTTGTCCAGGTGCTTCTTGACGTTGCTGCCCTTGATCTGCGTCGCGAACACGTTAGCGAGGACGTCGGTGACGCCGGGGGATGCCGTGGTCGCGGTTGTCGCGCTCGCCGGGACGGTGAAGGCGAGGGGGAGAGCGATGGCCGTGACCAGGGTGGCGGTCTTGACCATGCTGCGTCGTAACCTCAGGCGCATAGCGCTCCTCGGGGTGGAACGGAGGGGGGATCCCCTATTACGTACATGGCGGAACGTACCGTGATCAACTGGTTTCGCCTAGATGTGCCGACGCTCGGATTCGAGAAAAGTTACCGAGCCGACCCTGACAGGGTTTTCTCAGGGGTGTCCCGGGAACGGGTGGGTTCCGGTCGTTCGTTTGAAGAGACGAAGAACACCGATTCGGGGAGAGGTATCGTGCACCGTTCGAGAAACCACAAGATAATCGCCGGGGTCTGCGGCGGGATCGCGGAGACCCTCAACATGCCGCCCACCCTTGTCCGGGTGTTCTGGCTGCTGCTCTCGCTCATCCCGGGGCCCCTGTGGGTCGCCTACGTGCTCATGTGGATCTTCGTCCCCAAGGCGCCCGCGGTCCGCTACTAGAGTCCCAGGACGTCCCCGGGGCGTCCGCGGTCCGCCGCTGAAAATAGGCTGGGGGCATGAGGCGACGCCCACTGTCCCTGGTCCAGGACGACCTGGTCGACTACGAGAAGGCCATGGAGCGGATGACCGACCTGGTCGGTCAGCGGCAGCGCGACGAGCGCTCCGACACGCTCTGGCTGCTCAGCCACCCGCAGGTCTACACCGTGGGCAGGCGAACCCCTGAGCAGCACCTGCCCGACCCCGCTCACGGCATCCCGGTCGTGAGCACGGGTCGCGGCGGGCAGCTCACCTACCACGGCCCCGGCCAGCTGGTCGGATACCTGGTCGTCAAGCTCGGCGAGGACGAGGGGATCGTCGACTACGTCCGCGAGGTCGAGCTGAGGCTCGTCCGCGCGCTCGGCGCGCTGGGGGTCGCGGCCGAGCGCCGCGACACCCCGCCGGGTTCGGAGCTGCTGACCGGCGTGTGGACGTCCGGGACGGGACGCAAGATCGTCTCGATCGGCATGCGGCAGAGCCGCGGTGTCACCAGCCACGGGTTCGCCCTCAACGTCGACGGCGACCTCACCCCGTGGGGCTGGGCGGTCGCCTGCGGCATGCCCGACGTCGACATGACCTCCATGGGACGCGAGGCCCCCGCCGCCGCGGCGATGGACCGGGTCCGCGCGGCGGTGGCGGAGGCCTTCGAGGCGAGCTGACGGGCTCTCGGGGAGTTTTTCGAGCTCGGAGGCTTTCGAACGCGCCCGGGTTCGCGCGGGCCGGTTCTCGGTGTACGGATCCGCACCGGTCGGTTCTCGGGGTACGAGTTCGCGCGGGCGGTTCTCGGGACACGGGTTCGAGCGGGCCCGGGTTCGCGCGGGCCGGTTCTCGGGGGTACGGGGTCCGAAGCGGTGACCGGCCCGGTCTCGGGGAGCGGGCCGGTCACCTCGTGCTCTCGGGGCGAGGGTCAGCCGATCGGCTCCTTGCCGGCCGGACCCGCCGACCCCGCCGACCCGGCCGGACCCGCCGGGCCCGCGGAGGCCGCCGGGTCGAACGCCTCCGCCATGTCGACCGTGCGGCGCGGGCCGGTGAACCAGTGCCTGGCCGACAGCGTCCACCACAGGCCCACGGCCAGCACCATCACGCCGACCACGATCGGCGAGTAGTTGACCGCGGTCCAGGTGAAGTCGTCGCTGAACGGCACCGCGGCCGGGACCAGCGGCATGATGAAGTAGACCGAGACGACGAAGATCTCGACGATGGCGATCCAGCACATGACCTTGTACTTCGACCCCAGCGTCCAGGGCCCCGGCTGGAACCGGTCGCCCATCCGCAGCCGGAGCCAGATCGGGATCGCGAAGGCGATGTAGAGGCCGATGACCGCCACCGACACGACCGCGTAGAAGGCGAGCGGCAGACCGCCGGGGGCCTCGTACAACGCGGGCAGGGTGAGGATCAGCGCGGCCGCGCAGCCGAAGACGATCGCGTTGACGGGGGTCCGGTTGCGGTCCACCCTCGACCACAGGCGCCAGCCGGGGATGGCGCCGTCGCGGGAGAAGGCGTAGGTCATCCGGGACATCGAGGTCACGCAGCTCATCCCGCAGAAGAACTGGCCGATGGTGGAGATCGCGAAGATCGCCGTGGCCAGGTTGCCGGGGAGCGCGCTGTCGAAGATGGCGCCGACGAAGCCGCCCGCCTCGTTGACCGCGTCCACGTCGGTGGCCGCGAACAGGAAGGCGAGGAGCAGGATCCAGCCGCCGATCGCCGAGTAGAAGATCGACTGCCACAGTCCCCTGGCGGCGGCGGTGGAGGCGCCCTGGGTCTCCTCGGACACGTGCGCGCACGCGTCGAACCCGGTGATCGTGTACTGGGTCAGCAGGAAGCCGAGCGGCAGCACGTAGAACCAGTACGACGAGTCGGAGAAGCCGGAGTTGTTGATCGTCTCGGTGAAGACGAACGACATCGACTGGTGCGAGTCGGGGCCGAAGACCAGGATCAGCACGACCACCGCCGCGCCGAACACGTGCCACCACACCGAGACGTTCTGCAGCGTCGAGATGAGCCGGTGGCTGAAGACGTTGATCAGGGCGTGCAGCACCAGGATGACCGCGAACAGGATGAACGCGTTGGTCAGGCTGGGGTCCCAGCCGGGGAAGAACCGGTTGAGGGTGATGTTCAGGAAGGTCGCGCAGCCGTAGTCGACCGAGGCCGTCACGGCGATCAGGCCGATGAGGTTGAACCACCCGGTGAACCAGCCGTGGATCGGCTTGCCCATCTTGGCGGCCCACCAGTAGATGCCGCCCGCGGTCGGATAGGCCGAGACCAGTTCCGACATGCACAGCCCGATGATCAGAATGAAGATCGAGATCAGCGGCCATCCCCACGCGATGGCGACGGGGCCACCGTTGTTCCAGGCCTGGCCGAACGTGGTGAAGCAGCCGGCCAGGATGGAGATGATCGAGAAGGAGATGGCGAAGTTGGAGAAGCCGCTCCAGGTTCTGGAGAGCTCCTGCTTGTATCCGAGTTCGGCGAGGCGTTTCGCGTCCTCGTCGACCGAGTCGACCGATGTTGGCTTGGTCACTCAAGCCTCCTTGCGTGGTGGTGCGGGGGGGTGGGGAGATCCGGGGCTCGCGCCCCGGACGTCGTCGACGAGCCGTCCGAACCCCGGGTCGTCCAGGTCCCGTACGGCTTGCGAGAACTTGTCGGCCGCCTCGGCCTCGTAGTCGAAGTCGGCGTCGGCCGCCTGCTCCTTGAGCAGCCCGTGGTGCACGGCGAACCAGAGCGTCCAGGTGAGGTTGGACATGATCAGGTTGAGCCGGACCCGGGAGGCGAGCCGCCGGTCGCCGGTGCCGAAGTAGGCGCGGGCCAGCCGGTCGGTGAGGTCCGGGTCGTAGTCCGCCTCGGCCGCGATGTCGCCCAGCTCGAAGGCCGGGTCGTTGTTCCCCGAGAGCTGGTAGTCGACGATCCTGACCTCGCTGCCGCAGCGGATGAAGTTCTCCGGCAGCAGGTCGTTGTGGCACGGCACCGTGGGCAGCGGATCGGCGGCGAGCGCCCGTTCGATCTCCGCCGCCGCGGGAAGACGGTCCCGGTAGCCGTCGGGTGTGCCCAGTTCGTGGGTACGGCAGAGGGCGAGGAACTCGTCGAGCTTGCGGAAGATGGAGAAGTCGTTGACGAACCTGGGCCCGGCGTGCAGCCGCCGGCAGGCCGCCGCGATCGGGCCGGGGATCGTCCGTACGGCGTGGGCGTCCAGGGTGACGCCGTCGAGATACTCCAGGACCAGCGCGCCCGGCAGCCGGTGCAGCACCTTGGGCCCGACTCCCGCGTCCGCGGCGTGGACCGTGTTGGCGATCTCCTGGTCGAGCGGTATGCCCAGGCCGGCCGCCGAGACCCGGGGGTCCAGCACGCGCAGCAGCCATCGCCGCCCGTCGGCCGTGGTGAGCCGGGAGATCCGGTGGCTGAGCCCACCCTTGATCAGAGTCTCGGTCACGGGCTGGTCAGCCCATTTACGGACGTCCGCTAGAGGATCTGGCATGCCGCCCTCCTTTGGCCTACCTTCATACCATTGATCCGATTCTGTGGACTAGTTGTTACAGAGGGGTTGCGCGCCTTGAAACTTCCCAGCTCCGCGCGAGCCGTCGTGATCGGCGGCGGGGTGGCCGGTTGCAGCGTCGCCTACCACCTGGCGAGGCTCGGCTGGACCGAGGTGATCCTCGTCGAACAGCACGAACTCACCGAGGGGACCACCTGGCACTCGGCCGGGTTCGTGGGCCAGCTCCGCTCCACGGTCACCCAGACCAAGATGATCATGTATTCGGCCGGGCTCTATCCCGAGCTGGCCGAGCTCACCGGGCTCGACCCGGGGTGGCACGGGGTGGGCGGCCTCCGCCTGGCCACCACGCCCGAGCGGGTGGAGGAGTCGCTGCGGCTGGCCGGGGCCGGGGAGACCTACGGGCTGGGCCTGGAGGTGATCACCGGCGCCGAGGCCAAGGAGATGCTCCCGCTGCTGCGTGCCGACGACGTGCGGGCCGCGCTCTGGCTGCCCGGGGACGGCTGGCTGGACCCGGCGCTGCTGGCCAGGGCGCTGGCGGCCGGGGCGCGGAAGCTGGGGGTGCGGATTCACACCGGGACCCGCGTGACGGGAATCGACGTGGCGGGGGGCGCGGTCACCGGGGTACGGCTCGCGTCGGGGGCCGAGGGGTCCGAGGATTTCGAGGAGTGGTCGGTCCAGGCGGAGACCGTCGTCGTCGCGGCCGGAGCGGCCAGCGGGCGGGTCGGGCGGCTGGCCGGTGTCGATATTCCGGTCGTGCCGATCAAACACCAATATGTCACCACCGAATCATTCGGGGTTCCGTCGTCCATGCCTACGGTGCGGGACCCAGACAACATTGTCTATTTCCGGGAAGGGGCCGGCGGAATTCTGGTAGGTGGATATATCCGGAATCCGGAGATATGGGATACGGATGCTCCACTGGATGAGCCGCGAACCGTCTTTCCCCCGGATATGCCGAAATTTCGGGAATCGTGGGAATCGGCGGTGCGGCGGGTCCCCGACCTGGCCCGTACCGAGATCACGAAGGTCGTGCACGGCCCCGAGGCGTTCACCCCCGACGGCGAGTTCCTCCTCGGCGAGACCCCGGTCCGCGGGCTGTGGGCGGCGGCCGGATTCTGCGTCCACGGCCTGGCGGCGGCCGGGGGCGTGGGCAAGGTGATGGCCGAGTGGATCGTGGATGGTTCGCCCGAATACGACATGTTCGGCATGGATTTGCGGCGTTTCGGAGCCCATGCCCGTTCCGCATCGTGGACCCGCGCCAAGGCCCTGGACTCGTACTCGAAGTACTACGACATCGTCTACCCCGGCGAGGAGCGCACCGCCGCCCGGCCGCTCCGCCGCTCGCCCGCCTGGGTGCGCCACGTGGAGCTGGGAGCGGCGTTCGGCGAGAAGTCCGGCTGGGAACGGGTCAACTGGTACGAACCCGCCCGGGACCTTCTCGCGGACGACGAGGGACCCCGCCCGGACGGCCAGACTGCTCCCCTGGACAGCGGGAGCCTCCCCGCTGACGGCCAGGCTGTCGCCCCGGACGGCCCGGGTCCCCGCCCGGACGGCTGGGCGGGCCGGATCTGGTCGCCCGCCGTACGCGAGGAGTGCCTGGCCACCCGCGACGCCGCCGGTCTCTTCGACCAGACCTCGTTCTCCAAGCTGGAGGTGTCGGGGCCCGGGGCCCTGGAGGGGCTGCAGCGGGCGTGCGCGGGACAGCTCGACAAACCGGCGGGCTCGATCGTCTACACCCAGCTCCTCAACGAGCGCGGCGGCATCGAGGCCGACCTGACCGTCACCCGCCTGGCGGAGGACCGGTTCCGGCTGGTCACCGGCACCGCCTTCGGCGTCCACGACGCCGCCTGGCTCCGGGGTCAGGGCCTCGACGTCCGCGACGTCACCTCGGCGCACGCCTGCTACTGCCTGTGGGGCCCGCGGGCGCTCGACATCCTCGGTTCCGTCTCCGGCGACGACCTGACCTTCGGCTACATGAGGGCCAGGGAGATCAGTGTCGGGAACGTCCCGGTGCTGGCCCAGCGGGTGACGTTCGTCGGAGAGTTCGGCTGGGAGCTGTACTGCCCGTCGGAGTACGGGCTGACGCTGTGGGACACGCTCATGGAGGCGGGCGCGCCGTACGGCATGCGCCCGGCCGGGTACCGCGCGATCGACTCGATGCGCCTGGAGAAGGGCTACCGCGTCTGGGGCATGGACATCACCCCGGAGACCACCCCCCACGAGGCGGGCCTGGGCTTCGCGGTCGCCCGCGACAAGGACTTCCTCGGCCGCGCGGCCCTGCAGGCCCGTGCGGGCGCCGGCGTCGATACCGGTGCGAGTGCGGGGACCGATATCGGGGCGAGTGCGAGTGCGGGGACCGGTGCGCCCGCGCGGCGTCTGTTCTGCCTGGTCCTGGACGACCCCAGCCAGGTCTGCCTCGGCGGGGAGCCGGTCCGCGCCGGTGGCCTGCCCGTCTCGCGGGTGACCAGCGGCGGGTACGGCCACCGTGTCGACCGCTCGATCGCCTACGCCTACCTGCCGGAGGGCACCGCCCCCGGCGACCGCGTGGAGGTCGGCGTCACCGGCACCTGGGCAGGCGCCGCCGTCACCGCGGAACCCCTCTACGACCCGTCCTCGGAACGCGTCCGGCGCCTGCCGTCCTGACCGCTCCCGGAGGCGCGCCCCACCGGTCCGGCGTGACGCCGCCGGAGAGAACCGGAGAGAAACGGAGGGCATCGGAGCGGGCCGGGGGAGTGCCGGGGCTGGCAAAGGCGCCGGTCGGCCGGGGTCCGGCCGGTTTCCCGGCCCTCCCCTGCCCCTCGCGGCTCCGGCGGCGGGCGAACGACACCCGTCCCTGATTTCCCATAGGTCCCGTCACGGACCCGCGTTTCGGCCATCCTGTGACCTGGAGACCGGAGTCAGATATACCCCCCTGGGGTTGCCGAAAAGGTGGTGGTGTGGCACTGTGGTCGAGCGAGTAGATACCCCCCATGGGTATGAGGAGGGATGGTCGAGATGAACGGCGCGATCAAGATGGGTGCGTACGCGCTGGGGCTGGCCGTGGTGTTCGGCGGGGCTCTGGGGGCGGGCCGGCTGGCCGGTCCGGTCGGGCCGGCGGGAAGCGCGGCGGCCGAGAGCTCTCGTGACACCGGCGCCGGAAGCGGCACCGGCACGGGCACCGAGCGGGGCGCGGGTCAGGACGCCGGGGCGGGTGCGGGCCACGGCGGCCACCAGGACGCCGGGCGGGAGACGACGGCCGCGAAGGCACTGACGCTTCCCGCGGGGCTCCAGGTCGCCCAGGGCGGATACATGCTCATGCCGGAGACCGACGAGGTCAAGGCGGGCAAGCGGGCCGACTTCCGCTTCTCGGTGATCGGTCCCGGCGGATCCCCCGTCACCGGCTTCACCACCCAGCACGACAAGAAAATGCACTTCATCGTGGTCCGCCGCGACCTGACGGGCTTCCAGCACCTGCACCCCACCCAGCTGGGAGGCGGGGTCTGGTCGGTCCCGCTCGACCTCCCCTCCGCCGGGGAGTACCGCGCGTTCGCCGACTTCGCCCCCGAGGGCGCGCAGCCCCTGACGCTCGGCATGGACCTGTCGGTGGCGGGCGACTACCGGCCCGAGCCGCCCGCGATCCCGGCCGAGACGGCCAAGGTGGGCGACTACACCGTCACCCTCGCGGGAGACCTCATCCCCGGCCGTACGAGCATGCTCACGCTCTCGATCGCCAAGGACGGCGAGCCGGTCACCGACCTGCAGCCCTACCTGGCCGCGTACGGGCACCTGGTCGCGCTGCGCGACGGTGATCTCGCCTACCTGCACGTGCATCCCGACGGCGCGCCCGGCGACGGGCGTACCGCGCCCGGCCCGAACATCACCTTCTACGCCGAGGTGCCGAGCGCGGGGACCTACGGGCTCTACCTGGACTTCAAGCACGCCGGGACCGTCCGTACCGCCGTGTTCACCGCCGCCACGAGCCCGGATCCCGAGGGGAGCACGGCCACGGCGCCGTCCGGGGACGGCCACGGGCACGGCCACCAGCCGTGAAATACCCCGTAGGGGTTACGTGTTCTCATAGCGAGGAGAGATGCATGCCTGGACACACCCCTCGCGCGGGCGACGCCCCGCGCCGGGCCGGGGGACGGGCCCGCTCCCGGGCGAGGGTTCCGGCCGTCGGGGGCATCGAGGCGGCGACGGCTCCGGGCCGCGTACGACGACAGAGAAGACGACAGAGGCAGAAGAGACAGAGAAGGCACGAGGAGAGGCCGTGACGTCCATGACCACCGGCGAAGCACCCGCCCGCGGTGAGATCGAGCTCGCCATCGGCGGCATGACCTGTGCCTCCTGCGCGGCCCGCATCGAGCGCAAGCTCAACAAGCTGGACGGCGTGACCGCGACCGTCAACTACGCCACCGAGAAGGCGAAGGTCGCCTACCCCGCCGGAGTCACCCCCGACGACCTGGTCGCGGAGGTGGCGAAGGCCGGATACACCGCCGAACCGCCCGCTCCGCCGGTGTCCGCCGAGCGGGACGGGACGGACGAGGACGAGAAGGAGGGGGAGCGCGCCGGGCTCGCTCCCCTCAGGCAGCGCCTGGTCACCTCGATCGTGCTGTCGGTGCCGGTCGTCGCGATGGCGATGATCCCGGCGCTGCAGTTCGACAACTGGCAGTGGCTCTCCCTCGCCCTGGCCGGACCCGTCGTGGTCTACGGCGGGTGGCCCTTCCACCGGGCGGCCTGGACCAACCTGCGGCACGGCGCCGCGACCATGGACACGCTGGTCTCTCTGGGGACGATCGCCGCCTTCTCCTGGTCCCTCTGGGCCCTGTTCTTCGGCACGGCGGGCATGCCGGGCATGCGGCACGGCTTCGAGTTCACCCTGTCCGGGGGCGACGGCTCGGGAAACATCTACTTCGAGGCCGCCGCCGGGGTGGTCACCTTCATCCTCGCGGGCCGTTACTTCGAGGCCCGCTCCAAGCGCCGCGCCGGTGCCGCGCTCCGCGCGCTGCTGTCGATGGGCGCCAAGGACGTCACGCTGGCCTCCGGGGAGATCGTCCCGGTCGGCGGGCTCACGGTGGGCGACCTCTTCGTCGTACGGCCGGGGGAGAAGATCGCGACGGACGGCGTGGTCGAGGAGGGGTCCTCGGCCGTGGACGCGTCCATGCTGACCGGCGAGTCGGTCCCCGTCGAGGTGCGGCCGGGCGACGCGGTGGTCGGCGCCACCGTGAACGCCGGGGGGCGCCTCGTGGTGAGGGCCACCCGGGTCGGCTCGGACACCCAGCTCGCCCAGATGGCCAGGCTGGTGGAGGACGCGCAGAACGGCAAGGCCGCCGTGCAGCGGCTGGCCGACCGGATCTCCGCGGTGTTCGTGCCGATCGTGATCGCGCTGTCCGTGGCGACCCTCGGCTTCTGGCTCGGTACCGGCTCCGGAGCCGCCGCGGCCTTCACCGCCGCCGTGGCGGTGCTGATCATCGCCTGCCCCTGCGCCCTGGGCCTCGCCACGCCGACCGCGCTGATGGTCGGCACCGGCCGGGGCGCCCAGCTGGGCATCCTGATCAAGGGGCCGGAGGCGCTGGAGTCGACCCACGGCATCGACACCGTGGTCCTGGACAAGACCGGCACCGTGACCTCGGGCACGATGACCCTCAAGGACGTCTTCCCCGCCGCCGGTGAGGAGCGCGAGGAGGTGCTCCGGCTCGCCGGGGCGCTGGAGGGCGCCTCCGAGCACCCCGTGGCCCGCGCCGTCGCCCGCGCGGCGGACTCCACCGCCCAGGTCGAGGACTTCGCGAACGTCGAGGGCCTCGGCGTCCAGGGCGTCGTCGACGGGCACGCCGTGCTCGTCGGGCGGCCCCGGCTGCTCGCCGACTGGTCGCAGCACCTGCCGCCCGAGCTGGAGGAGGAGCTGGAGCGGGCACGGGCACGCGGGGAGACGGCCGTCGCGGTCGGCTGGGACGGGAAGGCCCGCGCGGTGCTCACCGTCGCCGACGCGATCAAGCCCACCTCGGCCGAGGCGGTCACCGCGCTGCGCGCGCTCGGCCTGCGCCCGGTCCTGCTGACCGGCGACAACGAGACGGTGGCCCGTACGGTCGCCGAGGCCGTCGGAATCGAGGACGTGATCGCCGACGTGCTCCCCGCCGACAAGGTGGAGGTCGTCAAGCGGCTCCAGGCGGAGGGCCGTACCGTGGCCATGATCGGCGACGGGGTCAACGACGCCGCCGCCCTCGCCCAGGCCGACCTCGGCATGGCGATGGGCACCGGCACCGACGTCGCGATCGAGGCCTCCGACCTCACCCTGGTCGGGGGCGACCTGCGGGTGGCCGCCGACGCGATCAGGCTGTCCCGCCGCACGCTGCGCACCATCCGGAGCAACCTGTTCTGGGCCTTCGCCTACAACGTGGCGGCCATCCCGCTGGCCGCGCTCGGGCTGCTCACCCCGATGATCGCCGGGGGCGCGATGGCGCTCTCCTCGGTGTTCGTGGTCAGCAACAGCCTGAGGCTGCGCCGCTTCAGGTGAGGGGCGCCTTCGAGGGGTGCCCTGACGGAGTGTTCGGGTGAGGGTTGTCTTTGAGGGGGCTCTGGCGGCGCGTTCGGGTGAGGGATGCCATTGAGGGGTGCCTCGGTGGCGTGATCAGGTGAGGGGCGCCCTCGCGGCGCGGGCGTTATGGTGGAGTCCGCGCGGCAGGGCGCACCCGGTCCGCGGGAAGGGCAGAGCCCACCTGAGCACCACACTGCTCATCGGCCGACCTCCTTTTCGGCCCGATCACGCGGACGTCGGGCGTGACGAAAGGGAGGCATCCGTGCCTGTTCGCCGTCTTCCCGACAACCCCAGCCTCGAATACCTGAGGAACCAGGCCAAGCGCCTCAAGAAGGTGGTCCGCGCCGCCGACACCGCCGCGCTGGAACTGGTCGCCGAGTTCCACCCCCGCCCGCTTCCCGGCCCCCTGGGACGGCCCGCTGGACCGCCGCTGGTCGTGGGAGACCCGCTCTCCGGGTTCCGGGCGCGGCCCGCTGGATCGCCGGTCGAGGGAGATCCGCGCTCCGGGCTCATCGCACGCCCCGCTGGACCGTCGCCGGTCGGGGGCCCGCGTTCGCCGGAGGGGTTCACGCTGGCCGACGCCCAGCTGACGGTCGCGAGGTCGTACGGCTTCGCGAGCTGGCCCCGGCTCCGCGCCCATCTCGACGTCCTCGCGCGGCACTCCCGCTCACCCCACCTGGTGCCCCGCAGCGCGGACCCGGTCGCGGAGTTCCTCCGGCTGGCCTGCCTGCCGTACGGGAACGACGACCCTTCGCGCCGTCGCGAGGCGGCGCGGGCGCTCGCCCTGGACCCGGGACTCGCCGTCGCGAGTGTCCACACCATGGCCGCGACCGGTCAGGCTGAGGCGATGGCCGCGACACTGGCGGCCGACCCGGCCCAGGCGCGGGCCGAGGGCGGGCCGCACCGGTGGGAGCCGCTGCTCTACATGGCGTACTCGCGGGTCGAGGGCGGCGACGCGCTGGAGACCGCCCGGTCGCTGCTCGCGCACGGTGCCGACCCGGACGCGGGATACCTGTGGGACGGGCTGACCTCGCCGTTCACCGCGCTCACCGGGGTCTTCGGCGGCGGCGAGCGCGGCGAGCCGCCGCACCCGCGCTCCGCCGAGCTGGCCAGGCTCCTGCTGGAGGCGGGCGCCGATCCCAACGACGGCCAGACCCTCTACAACCGGGGGCTCTGCGGATTCGGCTCCGACGACACCGAGCACCTGGAACTGCTCTTCGAGTACGGCCTCGGCCGGGGGGACGGCGGGCCGTGGCACCGGCGCCTCGGTCCCACGCACGCGACACCGGAGCAGATGCTCCAGGACGAGGTGTTCGCCTCGGTCATCAGGGGGCGGCCCCGGCGCCTGCGGCTCCTGATCGAGCGCGGCGCGGGCGTCGACGGCCCCGGCACCGGCCATCCGATCTTCGAGGGCCGTACGCCCTACGAGCTGGCCGTGCTCGGCGGGAACGTCGAGATGGCCGCGATGCTCGCGGAGGCCGGGGCGGCGGGTTCCCTGGACGAGGTCGACCTGTTCCTGGGCGCCTGCATGCGCGCCGAGCGCCTGGACGCCGCTCCCGGCCTGGTGGCCAGGGCCGTCGAGCGCGTGCCGCACCTGGTCAACCGGGCGGCGGTGAGCGGAAACGTCGAGGCGGTGCGGCTGATGGCCTCACTCGGGTTCGAGGTCGGCCTCGTGCGCCGGACGTCGCCGCTGCACGAGGCCGCGTGGGCGGGGGACCTGCCCATGGTCAGGGCTCTCCTGGAACTCGGCGCCGACCCGTCCGCGCGTGACACCGAGTTCGGCGCCACGCCCCAGGGGTGGGCCGAGCACGGGGGACGGCACGAGGTCGCGGCCTACCTCGCCTCCCTCTGACCTCTGCCCCTCTGACGTCGGGCCTCTGATCTCTGCTCGCGGGCCCGGCGACCGGCCGGTCGCCGGGCCCGCGAGCGGGTCAGACCGGCGCGGGCGCTCCCGCGCCGAGTCCGTCGCGCTCCGACAGCTGGAGGATCTCCTCGACCGCGACCTCGTCCGCGGTGTAGATGTGCGGCACGTCGACGAACACCCTCATCGACCCGCAGCCCACCGTGAGGCAGTCCGCGACCTCGCGCTGGATGCCGCGCAGCGGCACGTAGTTCAGATAGGACGTGAACACGTTCTGCGACCGGAAGGCGGCGGTCATGACCAGCCGCCCGGCACGAAGCCTGAAGGCCAGGCTGGTCAGGCAGGGCACCGCGTCGGGAGGCTCGCCGGGAGCGGTCAGCGAGATCCAGCCGCTCTTGGTGTACGGCTTGGCGCGCAGCACGTCGGAGATCCAGCCGAGCTGGTCGACACCGAGGAACTGGCGGAGCCGCCCTCCGTAGCTGTACTTGAACGGCGGGACGACGGACCGTTCGCTGAACTTGCTGGAGTACAGCGGGATCTTCCCGGTGTCGCCGTAGCATTTCAGCACCGGATCGTCCCAGGCCAGGCCGGTGACCTCGAACAGCACCGCCGGAGCCTCGATGATCGGGCCGCGGTCGTCCAGGGCGGGCCCGCCGTTGTGTGTCACGTATCGCATCAGCCAGATCCACGTCTCCCCACAAGACGCGAATCTGAGGAGGTCGGACATTCAGGTCTCCACGTTGGGAAAATGGAAGGGATTGTGTGGGAGCCGGCGTTGCCGGGAGACATTGGCGCGTACGTAGTAGACGAAATAGTGGACCAGCGCGAGCAGACCGATGATCACCAGCAGCAGGGCCGTGGTCGGCGCCGCGCCGATCATCCCGAGCACTCCGACCGCGATGTAGGAGCTGTTGACCAGGGCCAGCATCATCACGTTGATCCCCGGCCAGGCCATCGGCGCGTACGTCTCCGGATAGCGGGGATCCACCGGCAGGTTGGGAGTCCAGCCGAGGGCGGCGAACTGGTCCTTGAGGTGGACCGCGTAGAGCAGGCGGAAGTTGTTGAGCGCCCGCGCGGTCCTCATGTGCGCGTTGACCGCCTCGATCAGCCGCAGGAAGGGCAGCACGCTGAGCAGCCCGAACGCGGCGACCATCGCGAACAGGTGCCAGGGGACGTTGTGCCAGGTGGTCAGCATGGCAGGACTGACCACCTTCGCGCTCGCCAGCGCGACCGCGGCGGCGAACGGGGCCGCGAGCAGGCTCATGGACAGCCGGGTCATCTTGATGCGCTCGTCCTTGGCCGCCAGGTAGACCTGGTAGGTCCCGCTGAAGTCCACGGACACGAGGGCGAGGAATTCCCCGGGTGCCACGGGCAGCCCGTCCAGGCTCTCGGGTAGTGCTTCCGCGGTCGTCCGCGGCGACGTCTTCCGCATCGGGACCCCACCTTCGCCGGATAGTGGATTTTCCCGTAAGAAGATATTGACCCACTTGTCAGGTGAATGAGTGCGTTTTAACGACATACGTCTCAGACATCTACGCGGCGCCTTTCGTCTACCCGCGCGTCAGTGCCCCTCCGCCGCCCCGAACCCCTCGTCCAGCAGGGCCTCCTCCACGGAGGGGGCCATCGTGAAGTAGGTCAGCAGCCCGGTGGTGGCCATCATGTGGCGCAGCGTCCGGCTCACCCCGGCCAGCACCAGGCGGGTCCGGGTCTCCTGGCTCCTGCGCAGGAGCCACAGCAGCTCCGCGAGCCCGGTGGAGTCGCAGAAGGTGAGCCCCTCCAGGTCGAGGATGAGCCAGGGCCCGACCTGGGCCCGCGTGTCCCGAGACGTCTCGAAGGACTCGTGGGGGGAGAGGACCTGTGGCGGGGGAGAGAGCGAGGTCATCGTGGAGAGCGACGACTGCCCGTCCGACGGCTGCTCGTCCGGTGGCGGCCTGTCCGGGGAGAGGGGAGAGGGGCCATCGGGGAAGAGCGGTGGCGGGCTTCCCGGGGGCGGCGGCCCTTGCGGTACGGGAGGCGGCGGGCTCCCGGGAAAGAACGGGGAGGGAGGCTCGGGCGACAGCGGTGACGGCGGCTCCGAGGGGAGCGGACCTCCCGCGGTGAGCGGTACTTCCGAGAGGAACGGCGTCCCCTGCGGAAGCGGCGCCTCCGAGGGGAACGGTGTCCCCGGGAGAAGCGGTGACAGGCCGGGGAACGCCGCCGGAGGCGCCGGGAACCCGGACGGCGAGGGGTCCGGAAGCTGGGACGGCGAGAGGGCCGGGAGCTGGGACGGTGAGGGCGCCGGAAGGTCGGGGGATACGTCGAGCGGCAAGGGAACCGGGGAGAGCTCGGAGGGTGAGTTACCGGCGCCCATGCTCCAGGCCCGGATGATCTCTCTCCGGAAGGTCGGCGCATAGTCGTAGTCAAGCTCGCCGATCGCCCGGACCACGATGGCGCTTCCGCGTACACCGGCCGATATCGAGAGGGTGTTCACACCTTCGGGTGGCATGGAAAGACTCCTTAGACCCGCAGTTCACAGGGCGGGCGTTCCCTCCGTCTTACCAGGTATGCAGTTCTGGTCGCCCCGATGGCGGGGAATTACAGTGTACTTGCGTGATTTCGTCCTACCTTGCAGATGGCGGGGAAGAACCACCTGCTCGAAGCCCTGGCCATCGGGCCTACGTCCCGGACGGACGACCCGCCGCGCGGGCCTGGCCAAGCAAACACTCCTGTCGCGCCGAACGAGACGGACCGGAACGAGGCGGGACGGGACGGTCCGGAGCAAGTCGGCACGGGCTGGAACAGGCTGGAACGGGCTGGAAAACCGGCAGGCCGACCCCTCGATCAAGGGGCCGACCTGCGCGTTCCGGTGACACCCCGGCAGGGGCGTTGTGGTGCCCAGCAGACTCGGGCAATGAAGGGACCGGCTTGCGCGTCCCGGTGGCCCCGGGGCCGGATGGGTCGTGCGAGGTACGACTGGATCAGAGGCCGGACCAGAGGCCGGATCAGAGACCGGACCGCGTGCCCGAGCTGATCCGGGCCGTCGTCACCGGCTGGAGCGCCGTAACCGGTTGGGCCGTGCCGGCGGGCAGGTGAGGTTCGCGTTCCGTACGGGATCGTGCCGCTTCTTCCCGCAACTCAGCCACTCCCGTCGCTTTGGGTGTCCTCGGTGCCGGGCGTAGGCGCATGCCGCGTTCGGAGGCCGGGCGTGGTCCGATCTCCTTGCCGAGGCCCAGTCGATGGAGAAGCCACCCCAGGGCGCCTCCCAGGGCCACGACCCCCGCGCCGATCCAGAAGAAGGGGACGCTGGCGACCACCATCGCCACCCCGGAGATCGCGAAGCCGGTGATGCAGACGATCGAGCCGGTCCAGCCCGCCACGGTGTGTCCCATGTCGTGCTCTTCGTGGATCTCCGCCAACTCCGCGAGGTCTTTTCCTATCCCCACGACGTCTCCTCCATCTGAAGCGCCGATCCGTGCCGTCCCTCGTCGCCCTCCGTGGGCCGTGAGGGGTCGCCGGGCGGCAGGCGCTAGGTTGAATCCGCTCGTATCATTTATCTCACGAGCTAAGCTTCTTAGATAGTAAGGAGAGTTCGCGGTGGAACGCAAGCCGGAGGCCGGTGCCTCGCCGCCGGAGGTCCTGGCCCGGATGGACCAGCTGATCGCGTTGAGCCTGGTCGGGCAGCACACGCTCGCCGAGCGCCTCGGCATCAACGTCACGGACCTGACGTGCCTGGGCTTCGTCCTCGGCGCGGGGGAGGAGGCACTCACCGCGGGACGTCTCGCCGAGCTGGCCGGTCTCACCACGGGGGCCGTCACCGGGGTGGTCAATCGCTTGGAGGGTGCCGGATACGCCCGGCGCGTTCCCGATCCGGACGACCGCCGTCGTGTCCGGATCGTCCCGGAAAAGGATTCGGCCGCCCGCATCGCGGCGGCGTACGAGCCCACCTACCGGCGGCTCACCGAGCTCTTCGAGAGCTACGGCCCGGACGAGCTGGCCGCCATCTCCGACTGGTTCACGCGCGCCGCCGACGCCATGCGGATCTCTCTCGCCGAGATCCGCGAATCCCCGGCTCCCTGAGGCGGGATGTCACGCCTTGGCCTGATCGCCGCGTTCGAGGTCCGCCGTGTTGGAGGTCCGCCGCGTTCGGGGTCCGCCGCGTTCGGGGTCCGCGGTGTTCGAGGTCCGCGGTGTTCGAGGTCCTACGGGTTCGCCGGCCGGGAGAGCGAGGAGGGCGGCCGGAGGGGGCGACCTGGGGAAGCCGGGGCGGCGCGCGGCCGGTTCCCGGCCAACGCTCATCCTCCGTCGCGGCGCGCGTTCTGCTTCGCGATTCCCTGGAGGACCTCGGTGACGTGGGGCGCGCAGACCGGATCGCGGGAGTGCCTGCCGGAGAACCAGCGCGTTTCGATCACATAGTCGGCCGGATGGCCGCAGAGACACTTGCCGGGAGCCCCGGAATCTGCCGGTACGACCGCTGTGCGGTGGGTCACCATGAGCTAACTTTAGACTCGTTTGACGCTTTTATGATGTTTCCTCGTTCTTTTTACTAATAAATCGATTGGTGCTGGCCCGGAACCGCGCCGCCCTCCGATAGGGAGGACTCTCCGGGCCGGAACGACGAGTGCGGGCGGTGGTTCACCCGACGCCGGCGGGCAGCGGTTCGGCGATCCGCGCGCCCGCCAGATCGGCGCTGACGGCGAACTTCCCCGACAGCCCGCTGACCTTCAGCAGCCCGCGCACCACCGGCGCCGGCGCGATCAGCCGCAGCGTGCCACCGTGCCGTACGGCCCTGCGCAGGGTGGAGAGCAGCACGGCCACCCCGCTGGCGTCCATGGCGGTGACCATGGACATGTCGAGGAGGAGCCGGTATCCCGGGCGGCCCAGCGCGGCCAGCAGGTGCTCGCGAAGCGCGTGGGCGGTGAAGATGTCGATCTTCCCTGCGACGTCGCAGACCATCCAGTCCGGGTGGGCGTGCGTGGACAGGTCCATACGGACCTCCGATCGGCGGCCACGGGCGTCAGCCCGTGAGGCGTCCGTTGGAATGGGCGGGCGGTGTGACCGATCGACGCCGCTGTGGCGATGTCGAAAGTGTGCCACACCGGGGTGCGTTTTCGTGGTGCCTGCGCGTCATCACCGCCGTTTCCGGGGCCGGTGATCCGCTTCTCACCGATACCCGGCCCGGTGAATTCGCTTTCCCGGAGCCCTCGGTACTCACCGTTCGTTACGCGGGACTCGTCCTTTACGCGGGACCCACCCGCTCGCCGCCGGGCCGGACCCGCTCGCCGCCGGGACTCACCCGGTCGCCGCCGAGCCGGACCCGAGTGCCGCCAGCGCGGCGGCCACCGCCGGGGGGCCGAGCGTCGCGGCCGGTACGTCGGCGAACTCCACGGTGCAGTCCGAGAGCCCGCCGATGGCCACGACCGCGCGGGCGCGGGCGGCCAGGTCGGGGTCCGGGCCGAGCAGCAGGGCGGTGAGCCGCCGCCGCCAGCTGCCCATGCGGGGCCCCAGGTCGAGATGGGCCAGGGTGGACAGGTCGCGTACCACCATCACGGTCACCTCCCGGTGCCGGAAGGTGATGTCGAAGTAGCCCTGGAGGAGCTCGCGAGGGCTCTGCGGCGCGTTCGCCTCGGTGTCGGCCAGGAAGGCGTCGACGTCGTCGATCAGCGGCTGGACGATGCTGCGGAGCAGGTCCTCCCGCGAGGTGAAGTGGTAGTAGAGCGCGGGCTTGGTGATTCCGAGGCGGTCGGCGATGTCGCGCAGGCTCGTCTGCTGCACGCCCTTCTCGGCGAACAGCTCCCGTGCGACCGCCTGGATGCGTGCCTTGGTGTCGGACGGTCTCGCCACCTGTCGCTCTCTCCTGTCCTCGTGCCGGACTCCCGTACGCGCGGGCGTCCTCGTGCTCGGGACCAAGGGTACCGGCACGGCGAAGGGGACTGACTTAACGATAGGTAAGTACTTGTGCGTGGCCCCCCGAAGGACTTACCTTCCGTTAAGTAAAACAGCTTGAGGGGAAGGAAAGACCATGCGAATCCTCGTCTCCGGAGCCGGCGTCGCGGGGCCCGTCCTGGCGTACTGGCTGGACCACCACGGCTTCGAGGTCACCGTGGTGGAGCGGGCGCCGACGCTGCGCAGGACGGGCGGGCACGCGGTCGACCTGTTCAGACCGGCCATGGAGATCGTGGAGCGGATGGGCCTGCTCCCCGCCGTCCAGGAGAGGGAGACGGGCACCCGCCTCCTCACCGTCGTCGGCGCGGGGAGCGAGCGGCCCGTGAGCCTGGACGTCGGACGCCTCGTCATCGCGTTCTCCGACCGGCATGTCGAGATCATGCGCGACGACCTGGGCGAGATCCTGCACGGGGCGACCCGCGACCGGGTGGAGTACGTGTTCGGCGACTCGATCACGTCCCTGCGGGAGGACGCCGACGGGGTCGGCGTCACCTTCGAGACGGGCGCGCCCCGCAGGTTCGACCTGGTGATCGGCGCCGACGGCGTCCACTCGAACGTACGCGGCCTGACCTTCGGCGAGGAGTCGCGGTTCGCCGAGTTCGTCGGCACCTACCTCGGCGTCTTCTCCCTGCCCGACCACCGCGACCTCGACGCCGAGATGCTGGCGTACAGCGACGTGGGCAGGATGGCCGCCTTCTACAGCGCGGCGCACCTGGACGAGGCGCGGGCGATCCTCCTGTTCCGCAGCCCGGAGCTGGACTACCACCACCGCGACGTCCCGCGCCAGAAGCGGCTGCTGCGGGAGGCGTTCTCCGGGGCGGGCTGGGAGGTGCCGAGGCTGCTCGACGAGATGGACGAGAGCTCCGCCTTCTACTTCGACTCGATCACCCAGATCCGGATGGACTCCTGGTCACGCGGCCGGATCAGCCTGGTCGGCGACGCGGGCTACTCGCCGGGCGCGGCGGTCGGGGGCGGCACCAGCCTCGCGGTGGTCGGCGCCTACGTCCTCGCCGGGGAGCTGGCGGTGGCCGGGGGCGACCACGAACGGGCCTTCCGCGCGTACGAGAGCGAACTGGGCGAGTACGTGCGGCACAGCCGGGAGCTGGGCCGCAAGATGGCGAAGACCCTCGTCCCGGACAGCCGGTTCCAGCTGTGGACCACCATGCGGAGCACGTCGCTGCTCGCCCGCCTCCCCCACGGCGTGATCCGCGCCCTGGCCGGGCTCCGGCGTACGGGCGCGCGCCCGCACGACACGATCGAGCTCAAGGACTACTCCCGCCGGGAACGGGCCGGGCATGAGGCCGAGCGTGAGGCCGGGCGTGAGGAGGCATGAGGCCGGGCGGGCCCGGTCATCCGAACCGCCAGCGTGTCGCCGTCCTGCCGTCCGGGCCGTAGCCGAAGGCGCGCGTGGGCGTGACCTGATAGAGGCCGTACTCGGGTGAGCCGGGAAGGCTGTCCTCGTAGACGGAGCCGTCGCGCACCGCGAACTCCCACTCGTACTTCTCCTTGAAGGCGGCGGACACCAGCCGGAGCTCGTCCTCGTCCCGCCCCCGGGTGGCCCTGCCCTCGACCACCAGGTCGAGGGTCTCACCGGCGACGGTGATGACGCAGCTGGGGTTGCCGGCGAGGTTCCTGGCCTTGCGGGATCCCGGGCGGGTCGCGATCCAGGGCGCGTCGCGGGCCCAGACCAGCAGCACGGGCATGGCGTGTGCGCGGCCGTCGGGCCGCACGGTCGAGATCCAGGCCTTCGGCGCGGACTCCAGGCAGGCCCGCGCCTCGTCCCACGGTTTGAGCGTCGCCTCGTCCGTGCTGATCGGTGTCGCGTCGGCCTCGCCGAACAGGAGCTCGGCGACGGGTGTCGTCACGGTCGTCGCGGGTCTGCTCATCCTCGGGGTCCTGACTCCTCGTCGGGTGACGGTCGATCGGGTGTGCTCAGGTCTCGTACTCGTCGTGCAGGCGCCACCACTCGTAGGGCCGGCCCTGTGGCCGGTCCTCGGGGGAGTCCTCCCAGGTCTCCTGCCGGCCGAGCGGCGTCAGGTCGAGGAAGGTCCAGCCGCTGCCGAGCCGCTCGACTCCCCGCCCCGCGGTGAAGTAGGTGCGGTAGACGGTGTCGCCGTCTCGAAGGAAGACGTTCAGCGCGAACCCGTCGCCCGCTCCCATGTCGTCGTTGAAGTCGTTGCCCAGCGAGGAGAACCACGGGATCGTCCAGCCCATGCGCTCCTTGAACGGGATGATCTCGGCCAGCGGGCCGCGGGACACCAGGACCAGGGAGGTGTCGCGCGCGTGGAGATGGCTCAGATGCCCGATGTTGTCGGTGAACATCGAACACCCCGAACAGAAGGTGTCGCCGCCCAGCCACATGAAGCTGTAGACGATGAGCTGGCGTCGCCCGTCGAACAGGTCGAGCAGGCTCACCGGCCCGTCCGGGCCCTCGAACACGTATCCGCCGCCGTCCCCTTCCCCCTCCCCGCCGTTTCCGCCGACCCTGACCATCGGCATCCTGCGCCGCTCCGCGGCGAGGGCGTCCAGCGCTCGGGTGTGTTCCTTCTCCTTGACCAGCAGCGCTTCCCGCGCGGCCTGCCACTCCTGGGCCGAGACGACCTGGGAACTGTTCACGACGTGCTCCCTTCGGTTAGTTCCTTCAAGGAACTTACGAGGGAGACGGTAACAGGAGACCGTTCCTTAAGGGAACCCCCTCGCCTAGACTGCCCTCATGCAGCGAACCCGATTCGGTGACATGGCCTGCTCGATCGCCCGCACGCTGGATGTCATCGGTGAGCCGTGGTCGCCGCTGATCCTGCGGAACGTCTACGTCGGCATCAACCGCTTCGACCAGATCCAGCAGAGCCTGGACATCTCGCGCAAGGTGCTCACCGAGCGGCTCAAGTGGCTGGTCGAGAGCGGCGTGCTGGAGCGGAGGGAGTATTCGAGCCGGCCGCCCCGCCACGAGTACGCGCTCACCGCCAAGGGCCTGGAGCTGTGTGACCTGCTCCTGGTGATGGTGCGCTGGGGCGACCGGTGGACGGCGGGCGAGGCCGGTCCGCCCGTCCTCTACCGCCACCACGCCTGCGGCGAAATCAGCCACGTCGAGCTGCGCTGCGCGGTGTGCGACCGGCCGATGGGCGCCGCCGACGTCGACGTGCTGCCCGGCCCCGGGGCGGGGGCCCCGGCCGGGTCGCACGACCTGCCCGGCGCGGACCGGTACGAGCACGCCGGGCCCTGAGCCGCGCGCCCCCCAGCCTGGGCGCCGGACCCGTGCGGGCGTCAGTCGTTCTTGAAGGGGTCGTGCTCGGCCAGCAGCTTGTCCAGCCTGGCCCGGTCGACGCGGCTGATGACGGAGGCCTCCTCGTTCCTGTCCCGGACGCACTTGGCGAGCGTGAACGTCGACGTCACCACGTAGAGCAGCCCGATTCCCATGAAGGACCGGACCCAGGTGGTCACGGGCAGGTAGGCGATCCCGACCCCCAGGGCCGCCACGGACAGTCCGAAGGAGAGGACGGCCTGCGCGTAGAAGGCGGTCGTCGTCGTGTTTTTCGCCGGTCGTGTCATGCGCACCATCGTCGCGACGATCCGCTCCCGGATCGTGAGCGCGGCTACTTAGTTACCGGTGAGTACGACGGCCGGTGAGCAGGCTTCCAGCGGTGAGGCGGGCCACCGGGGTCTCGGCTCACGGTGCCGGGCCCTGCCGTGCCGGTGGCCCTGCCGTACCGGTGGTCCGGTGGCCCTGCCGTGCCGGTGGTCCGGTGGCCCTGCCGTGCCGGTGGTCCGGTGGGCCGGTGCTCGTCAACCGCTCGTGGCGGTCGCGCGGGCGAGGAAGAGGGTCCGCTCGCGCTCGTTGCGGGTGAGCCCGGCGGCCCGTTCGAACTCCTCGCGCGCCTCGTCGAGGCGGCCCAGCTTCACGAGCAGGTCACCTCGTACGGCGGCCAGCAGCGGGTAGCCCCTGAGGGCGCGCTCCGTCACCAGCCCGTCCACGATCTCCAGGCCGCGTTCCGGGCCGTACGCCATGCCCACCGCGACCGCGCGGTTCAGCTCCACCACGGGGGAGGGGGCGACGTGGGCGAGCACCCGGTACAGGGCGGCCATCCGCTCCCAGTCCGTGTCGCCGGCGGACGGCGCGCGGGCGTGGCAGGCGGCGATCGCGGCCTGCAGGCCGTACGGGCCCAGCGTGCCGAGCCCCTCGGCGCGGGCGAGCGACTCCAGCCCACGGCGGACGAGCAGCCGGTCCCACAGCCGCCGGTCCTGGTCGAGCAGCAGGACCGGCTCGCCGCCCGGTCCCGTCCTGGCGCGCGTGCGGGACGCCTGGATCTCCATCAGGGCGACGAGGCCGTGCACCTCGGACTCCCCCGGCATGAGACCCGCCAGGATCCGGCCCAGGCGCAGCGCCTCCTCGCAGAGCGAGGGGCGCATCCAGTCGTCACCGGCGGTCGCCGAGTAGCCCTCGTTGAAGATGAGGTAGACGACCTCCAGGACCGACGAGAGCCGGTCGCCCAGCTCGGCCGGGGTGGGCATCTCGATGCGCACCCGCTTCTCGGCGAGGGTGCGTTTGGCCCGGAAGATCCGCTGTCCGACGGTCGGTTCGGGCACCAGGAAGGCGCGCGCGATCTCCTCCGTCGTCAGGCCGCCGAGCAGGCGCAGGGTGAGCGCCAGGCGCCCTTCCGTGGACAGTACGGGGTGGCAGGCGGTGAAGAGGAGGCGCAGCACGTCGTCGCCGATGTGGTCGTCGAGGGTGTCGTCCAGCTCGGCCTCGGCGGACTCCTGACGGATCTCCATGTCCCGGCCGACCTCTTCGAGCTTCCGCTCGTACCGGTTCCTGCGGCGCAGCAGGTCGATCGCCCGGTGCTTGGCGGTGAGCATGAGCCAGGCGCCGGGATTATCGGGTACGCCCGTCTTGGGCCACTGCTCCAGCGCGATGACCAGGGCGTCCTGCGCCAGCTCCTCGGCCAGGCCGACGTCGTGCACCATCCGGGCGAGCCCCGCGATCACCCTCGCGGACTCGATCCGCCAGACCGCCTCGACCACCCGGTGAGGATCCCCAACCGTCATGCTCCCCGATCCAAGCACTTCGTCCCCGCCCGCGACACCGTCCTTCCCGGGGGCCTTTCCGGAGCGGGTGGGACGGTGGCACGAGTATTCCAAATCCAGGCAAGATCGGCGAAACCGGGCACTCGAACACCTGGACGCCTGGACGCCTGGACGCCTGGACGTCAGGGCATCCGGACACCCCGGCCCCCGGACAACGCGACGCCCCGGCCGGGGTTCCCGAGGGGATTCCGGCCGGGGCGTCGGCGGCAACGGTTTCAGACGGCCTCAAATGACGGCTTCGGATGACGGCCTCAAACGACGGCCTCGGATGACGGCTCCGGGCGACGGTCTCACGCGGGGGCGGCGAAGTCCTCGGGGCCGAAGACGCGGTGGAGGTCGCTCTCACCTTCCCAGCCCTCCCAGTGGTCGCGGTGGAGCCTCATGAAACGGGAGGCCCACTCCACGGCCTCCTCCTTCGACCTGACCTGGTAGACGGCGTAGCTGATCAGCTCCTTCGCCTCGGCGAACGGGCCGTCTGTGATGCTCAGTTTGCCCCCGGTGAGCTCGATCCGCGCGCCTTGCGTGCTCGGCGCCAGCCCGGCGGTGTCGAGCAGCACGCCCGCCCTGGTGGCCTCCTCGCCGAGTTTGGCGATGGCCTCCATCAGCTCGGCGGGCGGCGGGGTGTCGGGCCGGTGGGTGACCTTGAGGGTGGCCATGTATCGCATCGTGTTTCTCCTTGGTTTTGTCGTTCGTCGAAGGTTCTGCCGCTGCCGGACGGTCCGGCCGGGTCAGGCGCGCCGGGGCGCGGTGCGCCGGTAGAGGTGGAGCGAGAGGGCCGAGAGCCAGCCCCAGACGACCACGATCCCGGTGATGAACGCCAGGTTGGCCCAGGTGGCGCCCCCGCCGCTCGCGATGGCGGCGAAGGTCGCGAGGAAAAGCGCGCCGGTGAGCCCCGAACAGACCGCCCATCCCGTACGGCCCTCCGCGGCGAACCGGCGGCCGATGACGAAGCAGGCGGCGATCACGCACAGGAAGCCGACGGCACCGCAGGCGAAGTGGAGCATCCCGTGCCAGCTGACCGGTCCCGGGCCCTCGGGCGTACCGGCGGGGAAGCCCATCCCCGGGTCCGCCCGGAAGATCGCCGCGCCGACTAGGCTCACCCCGTACGCGCCGACGAGCCGGGGTGCCCAGGTCGCGCCGTGCCCCGGGGCCAGGGCCCGGCGCAGGCCGGCCGCGCAGGCGACGCTCGCCAGCCCGGCGGCGACGAGGTTGGCGATCTGGATCCAGCCGAGGTCGCCGTTGGCGAGCATGCTCCACGCGTGGCGGGTGAGGTCGAAGCCCTCCCGGGTCAGCGCCTGGGCGAGGGACACCGCGACGTACACCGGCCCGGCGATGACGCCGTAGCCCAGGAGCGACCTGGTGACGCTCGTCCGCGGGTCGCGGGCCACCGTGTTCGCGGTGCTCGCCGTCTGCTGGGCCATGGCCTTCTCCTCACGTGTCCCGGGCCGGTTCCGGTGTTCCTCCCGGCCCTCTGAACACGCTTCGAACGGGCTCGGCCCGATTCGACACGGCGGCCGGATTTCTTTCAAGATTTTTTGGAGCCGATGTCCCCGGGGTGACCCCTGCCACCCTGAGCTGCGAGGACGAGGTTCGGGCGGGCGCGGGTGGAACGATCTCGGTCCGCGGCGGGAGAGGCGCTACGGGACCCGGGCGGCACCGGCGCGAACCGCCCGCGGGCGCCGGACTTCGTACCACCGGGGTGGCGTGGGATGATTTCCCCATCATGCCCGCGACGCTGCCCTTCCGCCTCGCCCGCGCGACCGCCTTCGCCGCGGTCTGCCTGGGGCTGAGCGTGATGGCGCACGTCCTCGCGGGAGGTTCGGTCTCCGCGCCGACCGCGACCGTGGCCCTGGTGCTCGCCTTCGCCGCGGCCCTCGCCGCTTCGGGGCGCGAACGGACGCTGGCGGTGATCCTGCCGCTGCTGGCGGGCGTACAGGCCGGGCTGCACGTTCTGTTCTCCCTCGCGCACGCCGCGTCCCCCGCCGAGATGGCCGAGATGATCGGGCATGTCCACTCGGGACTGCTGCCCGGCCTGGGCATGCTGGTGGCGCACGGCTGGGCCGTCGGGCTGACCGCGCTGTGGCTGGCGCGCGGCGAGGCGGTGCTGTGGGCACTGCTCCGGCGGCTCGGCGTCCGGCTGCGCCGCGTGCTCATCGTGGTCGTGACCCCGGCGTACGCGTCCTTCCTCACCGCGGGCGCGATCGAGCCGGGCGTCCTTCGTCCGGCCGTGCTGCGCCACGTCGTCAGCCGGCGCGGCCCTCCCCGGAACGTCACCGTCACCTCCGGCTGACCGCCCAGGTCACCCGGGGGCGCGACCCGTTCCCGAACCCGCGCACATGGGCGCGCGTTCCCGAACCCGCGCGCACGTACGCGCGGGCCCGCGCCGACGCGGCCCTCCGGCCGCCCGGCGGACCACATCAGCGTGACAATCCCGGCCGCGTGTCCGGCATGGCCCCATCGAGACGGCGTTCCGCCGCGGCCTGCCGTTCCGGCCAGAAGAAAGGCGTCAACGTGTCTGCTCGTCGTGTCAACCATGCCGGAACCGACCTCGCCGCGATCGGCCGTCATGAGGTCAGCCGCGCCGTGATCGGCCGTCATGAGGTCAACCGCGCCGGAACCGACCTCGCCGTGACCGGCCGTCACGGAGTGAACCGCGCCGGAATCCGCCGTACCGCCTCCGCGGGTGTCCTGATCGCGGCCATGATGGTCCTGGGCGCGTGTGGCTCCCAGGAGACCACGGCCCCGGCCACCGCCCCGAGTTCCGCCGCGCCCGCCGCGCCCGCCGCGCCCGCCGCCACCCCTTCCGCCGCCCCCGCCGCCGTCGGCGGGGTGACGATCACCGATCCGTGGGTGAAGACCGCGAAGAAGGGGATGAGCGCCGCCTTCGGCACCCTGGTCAACAACACCGACGCCGAGGTGACGGTCGTCTCCGGCGCCTCGCCGCTGTCTCCGAAGATCGAGCTGCACGAGGTCGTCGACTCCAAGGGGAAGATGATCATGCGGCCCAAGGAGGGCGGGATCGTGATCCCCGCGAAGGGCACCCACCACCTCCAGCCCGGCGGCGACCACATCATGCTGATCGGCATCACCGAGGCGGTGAAGCCCGGCGCGCAGATTCCCTTCACCCTCACCCTCAAGGACGGCAAGACCGTGGAGTTCACCGCGGTCGGCAAGGACTTCGCCGGGGGCAAGGAGGACTACCAGCCCGGCATGGACACGGACGACGACAAGGGCATGGACATGGGCGAGGGCTGAGCGGGAAGCGGGAAACGGAGATAACTCATGCGGGAACCCCGGCTCAGCCGCAGGGGACTGCTCGCGGGAGGCGCCGCCACCGCGGCCGGCGCCCTCGCCGGATGCGCCCCTGACCAGGCTGTCCCCCCAGTCGCCCCCCGAACCGCCCCCCGGGCCGCCTCGGCGGCGTCACCCGTCTCCGGAGGCTCCGGAAGCTCCGGAGGTTCCTCGACGGAACCCTTCGACGGGATCCACCAGGCCGGGATCGCGACGGCGCCCCAGACGTACGGGGTGTTCGTCGGCCTGGACCTGCTGCCGGACACCGACCGCGAGGCGCTGGTCCGGATGATGCGGCTGCTCACCGACGACGCCCGGAGGCTGGCCCAGGGCAGGCCGGCCCTCGCCGACACCGAGCCGGAGCTGGCCGTCCTGCCCGCCCGGCTCACCGTGACCTTCGGGTTCGGCCCCGGTTTCTTCACGGCGGCCGGGCTCGCCGACCGCCGCCCGGAGGCGGCGGCACCGCTGCCCGCCTTCTCGGTCGACAGGCTCAGGAAGGAGTGGAGCGGCGGGGACCTGCTGCTGCAGATCTGCGCCGACGACGCCCTCACCCTGGCCCACGCCCTGCGCATGATCGTCAAGGACGCCCGCTCCTTCGCGAGGGTCCGCTGGACCCAGCGGGGCTTCCGGCGCGGCGCGGGCACCCAGCCCTCCGGGCAGACCCAGCGCAACGTCATGGGCCAGCTCGACGGGACCGTCAACCCGGCGCCCGGCGCTCCCGGGTTCGACCGGGCGGTGTGGGTGAGCGAAGGCCCCGAGTGGCTGCGCGGCGGCACCACGCTGGTGCTGCGGCGCATCCGGGCGGAGATGGAGACCTGGGACGCCGTGGACCGGGTCGCCAAGGAGTTCACCGTGGGCCGGCGCCTGGACAACGGCGCTCCGCTCACCGGGCGCGACGAGCACGACGTGGCCGACTTCGAGAAGCTCAACGCGATCGGCTTCCCCGTCATCTCCGAGCAGGCCCACATCCGCCGGGCCCATGTCGCCGACCCGAACCTGCGGATCCTGCGCAGGGTCTACAACTACGACGAGGGGCTCACCCCGGAAGGGCACGCCGACTCCGGGCTGCTGTTCGCCTCCTACCAGGCCGACGTCTCCCGGCAGTTCGTCCCGATCCAGCGCAGGCTGGCCGAGGCGGACCTGCTCAACGAGTGGACGACCCCGATCGGCTCGGCCGTCTTCACCATCCCGCCGGGCTGCTCCCCCAACGGCTGGATCGGGGACAGCCTTCTCGCCTGACGGAGACCGCCGTGCGCCCGTGACACCCATGGCCGTCACGGGCGTACGGCGGCCGTCCCGCGTTCCGAGCGGCGGGTCCTGGGACCGCCGGAACCGGTCAGCGCCCCGGCGGGCCACCGCTCGTCCGTGTTCCGGCACCTCGTCCGTATGTCGGCACGGGGCGGGATCGATCCGGGTGCGCCGCCTCGCAGGATCACGTACCGGGACGGGCGCTTCGCGGGTTCACGCACCTGTGCGGGTGGAGAACCACGCCACCCACCGCCGTTGCCAGGGGGTCTCGACCGCGCGGTGGTGGTAGTGCTCGCGCGTCCACTCGACGGCCTCCCGAGGGGGCAGGCCGGTGAGGGTGGCCAGGCAGGCCATGACGGTGCCGGTCCTGCCCACCCCGCCGCCGCAGGCGACCTCGACGCCGAGCCCCGACCGCGCCCGGTCGTGCAGGTGGACGATGGAGCGGGCGGCCGCGTGCCGGTCCGCGGGCAGCAGGAAGTCCGGCCAGCGGATCCATTCGTGCGGCCACGGCAGGGCGTCCCGGTGGCGGCGCCGGAGGCGTTCCGAACCGAGATAGAGCGCGAAGTCGGGGGCCGGGCCGGTGGGGGCGGCATTCCGCAGTCCCCGGCCGCGCACCCGGACACCGTCGGGGAACCGGACCGCGCCGGTCAGTGATGCCGTCATGAGGTGATTGTCGCTCACCGCCGTCCTGTGGCGAGGCGTCACCTGCTCGCTCGTACGCCGGTTCCGCATGGACCGGGGCGACGGCCGGTGTCGAGAACACGCGCCCCGTCACCTGGCTCCTCGTCGAGGAGGTCGAGAGCGGCGGCCGGGGTGTCGGTGGAAGCCCGCTGACGACCGAGACCATGAAGGCCATGGCCGCGGGCGCGCGCACCTGCCGACGGGCGGTCCGGCCGGTTCATGGGCGCACCGGCTGATAGGCGGTCGGCCGGTTCACGGGTGTACCGGCCGGAGCGTAGTCCGGATCAGGGCCTCGCCGGACAGACACGCAACCCGGCTGCCTTCCGTAACGGCAAATATCCGACGAATCACAATCGTAGGCTTTTGTGGAAAACAGCGTCGGTAAAGAAAGTGAATTGCCGGTAACACCATAATTTGACAGATCACTATTGCCGCGCGCCTAACGTTTCTGCTGATGATGGCCTGGTTATCCTCTTAAAGCCGCGGTCAGGGCAATATCACTGCGGAAAGCTCGGCCCCCCGTTCAATGATTCGACACTATTTGTCGGAATTCCTGCGGGAGGTCGGCCTTGCTGTTCTGGACTCGTGTGCGGAAGGGCTTCTTTGGGAGCGCCTTGTCCGGATTTACGGTATGTGCGGTTGGCCTGGGGCCGATGGTGTACACCTCCTCCGCTGCGTCTCATGGCGACGGCGACACCCCGTCGTTCGTCGTCACGTGCGGCCCGGGCCGGACCGGCCCGACATTGCGGCTGACGCGGGAGGCGCGGCTTGACGGCGATCGCGCGATCGTCACGGTGCACGTCGCCAACACCGGTGACGTCGACGCGGAGGGGGCGAGCTTCGCCGAGGACCTCTCCGCCGTCCCCGGCGGCGAGACCGTGGGTGACAGCCACGCGACCGCGGGCACGCTGGCCTACGACAAGCCCCTGCTCAAATGGGTGGGCGACGTGGGCGCCGGTGAGAGCGTCGACGTGCGGTACGCCGTCCGGGCGGCCGGTGACCGGATGTCCATCCCGACGGTCGACGCGCACGCGGGGCGGACCTGCCAGGGCATGACCTCCGGCCCCAGGGCCGTCGGCACACCTGCCGGTGAGCCCGCCGCCGACGCCCCGACCGCCGACGCCGACGCCCCGACCGCTGACGCCGAGGCCCCCGCCGACACTCCGGCCGACGCCCCCGCCGGCCCCTCGGCCGACAAGCGGGCGCAGGCCGAGGAGACCGGTGCGGCGACCGCTCCGGCACGGAAGAGCACGCAGGGCAGGGCCGCCCGGCTCAGGGCCTCCCCGGATGTCCTGACCGAGACCAGGCTGGCCCGAGCGGGCGCCAAGGCGGGTTCGTCGGCACGCCGAGCGCCGATCACCTTCTCCGAGCGCTACACGAGCGACTACCGGGGGGCGGTGACCCGCGCGGCGAACTCGGTGGTGACCTGCTATCCCCCGCAGGTGACCAACTGCGCCACCGTCCAGAACGGTTCGGGCAACAACAGCATCGCCGCCACCTTCATCGACGTGGACAGTGACGGGACGACCTTCAACTCCAGCACCGCCGGCCTCACGCTGTCGGCCAACGCGCAGGTCGCCTACGCGCGGCTGTACTGGGGCGGCCGGGGCCAGACCACGACCGACACGACGGGCCTGCCGGCCGGCAACCGCCTGGCGCCCGACATCAGCGTGCGCGGGCGGGTGCTGATCAAGGCTCCGGGCGACACCGCCTACCGGACGATCAACGCCTCGGCCGCCGACATCGGCGACACCCCCGACAACGTCACCGCGGACGGGATCGTCTACGGAGCCTCCGCGGACGTCACCTCCCTGGTGGCGTCGGCCGGCGCCGGCACCTACACGGTGGCGAACGTGCAGGCCGCCCGGGGGTTCGACGGCCTCGGCGCGTTCGGCGGATGGTCGCTGGTGGTGGCCTACCGGGACTCGTCCCTGCCGTTGCGGAACATCTCGGTGTTCGACGGCTTCCTGGAGCAGCAGAACGGCACCCCGGACACCACGATCAACCTGAGCGGGTTCCAGACCCCGACCATCGGGGCCGTGAACGTCCAGCTGGGCGAGATCGTCTACGACGGCGACAACGCGATCGTCGGCGACTCCCTGAGCATCAAGAGCACCAACGGGCCGCTGACCGTGCTGAGCGACGCCCTCCACCCGGCGAACAACTTCTTCAACTCCACCATCGCCAACCTCGGCAGCCAGGTGACCAACCGGAACCCGGCCTACACCAACACGCTCGGGTACGACTCCAGCATCATCGACGCGTCGTCGGCGTTCCGTAACAACGACACCTCGGCCCAGTTCACCTTCAGCACGGTCGGTGACGCCTACTGGCCCCACGCGTTCTTCACGCAGACCGACCTGCACCAGGCGAACGTCCAGATGACCAAGACCGCCCAGGTGGTCGGTGGCGGGACCCCCGCGCCCGGCTCGGTCGTCCAGTACACCATCACCGCGACCAACACGGGAGACGACACCGCGATCGGGGTGCTGCTCTCCGACCCGATCCCCGCGAACACCGTCTACGTGCCGGGGACCATCGCCGTGGCGTCGGGACCCAACGCCGGATCCAAGACGGACCAGCCGGGAGACGACCAGGCGCAGTTCGTCGGCAACCAGGTCAGCGCGCAGCTGGGGACCGGGGCGAACGCCACGAGCGGCGGCTCCCTGGCGCCCGGCCAGTCCACCTCCGTGACGTTCCGGGTCACCCTCGGCCCCAACTCGCCCGGCACGACGGTGACCGACACCGCGACCATCAGGTACGCCAGCTCCGACACGCCGACCCAGCAGGGAACGGCGAGCGCGAGCGCCTCGACGGCGGTCCCCGTGCAGGTCTCGTCGCTGTCGTTGCTGAAGACGGCCTCGCCGAGCACGGTGACGGCCGCGGGCCGGACGATCACCTATTCCTACGCCGTCACCAACACCGGTCAGACCACCCTCACCGGGGTGGGGATAACGAACACGGCGTTCTCCGGTACGGGTACGCCGTCGGCGACCACCTGCCCGGTGACGACACTCGCCCCGCAGGCCACCACGACCTGTACGAGGACGTACGTGACCACCCAGGCCGACGTGGACGCGGGCACGATCGTGAACACCGCGACGGCCACCGGCACCCCGCCCACGGGCCCGCCGGTGACGTCGTCGCCGTCGACCGCGACGGTCACGATCCCGTCGGCTCCCGGCATCGCGCTGCTGAAGACGGCCTCGCCGACCACCGTGACGGCCGCGGGCCGGACGGTCACCTACTCCTACCTGGTCACCAACACGGGTAACCGGACGCTGACCGGGGTGGGGATAACGAACACGGCGTTCTCGGGCTCGGGAACCCCCTCGGCGATCACCTGCCCGGTGACGACGCTCGCCCCGCAGGCCTCGACGACCTGCACGAGGACGTACGTGACCACCCAGGCCGACGTGGACGCGGGCACGATCGTGAACACCGCGACCGCCTCCGGCACCCCGCCGACGGGCCCGGCGGTCACGTCCGCCCCGTCGACCGCGACGATCACCCTCACCTCGGCTCCCAGCCTGTCGCTGCTGAAGACGGCGTCGCCGGCCACGGTGACGGCCGCGGGCCGGACGATCACCTACTCCTACCTGGTGGTCAACGACGGCAACCGGACGCTGACCGGGGTGACCGTGGCGAACACGGCGTTCTCCGGCACCGGCACACCCCCGGTGGTCACCTGCCCGGTGACGACGCTCGCGCCGCAGGCGTCGACGACGTGCACGAGCACGTACGTGACCACGCAGGCCGACGTGGACGCGGGCACGATCGTGAACACCGCCGCGGCCACCGGCACCCCGCCCACGGGGCCCGCGGTCACGTCTCCGACGTCGACCGCGACGGTCACGATCACCTCGGCTCCCGGCATCGCGCTGCTGAAGACGGCCTCGCCGGCCACGGTGACGGCCGTCGGACGGACGATCACCTACTCCTACCGGGTCACCAACACCGGCAACCGGACGCTGACCGGGGTGACCGTGACGAACACGGCGTTCTCCGGCACCGGAACCCCCTCGGCGATCATCTGCCCGGTGACGACGCTCGCCCCGCAGGCCACCACGACCTGCACGAGGACGTACGTGACCACGCAGGCCGACGTGGACGCGGGCACGATCGTGAACACCGCGACGGCCACCGGCACCCCGCCCACGGGCCCGCCGGTGACGTCGGCCCCGTCGACCGCGACGGTCACGATCACCTCGGCTCCCGGCATCGCGCTGCTGAAGACGGCCTCGCCGACCACCGCGACCGCGGCCGGACGGACGATCACCTACTCGTACGCGATCGTCAACACCGGCAACAGGACGCTGACCGGGGTGACCGTGACGAACACCTTCTTCTCCGGCACCGGAGTACCGTCACCGATCACCTGCCCGGTGACGACGCTGGCGCCGCAGGCCACCACGACCTGCACGAGGACATATGTGACCACGCAGGCGGACGTGGACGCGGGTGCGATCGTGAACACCGCGACGGCCACCGGCACCCCGCCGACGGGTCCGGCGGTCACGTCCGCCCCGTCGACCGCGACGGTCACCATCACGACGGCTCCCGGCATCGCGCTGCAGAAGACGGCGTCGCCGAGCACGGTGACGGCCGCGGGCCGGACGATCATCTACTCGTACACGATCGTCAACACCGGCAACACGACGTTGACCGGGGTGGGAGTGGTGGACACGTTCTTCTCCGGTACGGGAACACCGTCGGTGATCACCTGCCCGGTGACGACGCTGGCGCCGCAGGCCACCACGACCTGCACGAGGACGTACGTGTCCACGCAGGCCGACGTGGACGCGGGCACGATCGTGAACACCGCGGTCGCCTCGGGCACCCCGCCCACCGGCCCGGCGGTGTCCTCCGCCCCGTCGACGGCGACGGTGACCGCCACGTCGGATCCGGAGCTGTCACTGCTGAAGACCGCTTTCCCCTCGGACGTGGGAGTCGCGGGACAGACGATCACCTATTCGTACATGGTCGTCAACTCCGGTAACGCGACGCTGACCGCGCTGAGCGTGGCGGACACGGCGTTCTCCGGCACCGGGACGCCTCCGGTGATCACCTGCCCGGTGACGACGCTGGCCCCGCAGGCCACCACGACCTGCACGGGCACCTACACGGTCACCCAGGCCGATGTGGACGCCGGGACGATCGTGAACACCGCGGTCGCGACGGGCACCCCGCCGACCGGGCCGCCGGTCACGTCTCCGCCGTCGACCGCGACGGTCACCGGAGATCCGACCGCGAGCCTGACGCTGCTGAAGACGGCGTCGCCGGCCACGGTGTCGGCGCCGGGCCGGACGATCACCTACTCGTACATGGTCGTCAACAACGGCAACGCGACGTTGAACGCGCTGAGCGTGGTGGACACCGCCTTCTCGGGCACCGGGACACCTCCGGTGGTCACCTGCCCGGTGACGACGCTCGCTCCGCAGGCGTCGACGACCTGCACCGGCACGTACGTCACGACGCAGGCCGACATCGACGCGGGCGCGATCGTGAACACCGCGACGGCCACCGGCACCCCGCCGGTGGGCCCGCCGGTCACGTCCGCCCCGTCGACGGAGACGGTGACGGCCGCCGAGGCGCCCAGCCTGGAGCTGCTGAAGACGGCGTCGCCGAGCACGGTGTCGGCCGCGGGCCGGACGGTGACCTACTCCTACCTGCTCATCAACACCGGCAACACGACGTTGACCGGGGTGAACGCGGTGGACACGGCGTTCTCCGGCACCGGGACACCTCCGGTGGTCACCTGCCCGGTGACGACGCTCGCCCCGCAGGCGTCCACGACCTGCACCAGCACCTATGTGACCACCCAGGCCGACATCGACGCGGGCACGATCGTGAACACCGCGACGGCGACGGGCACCCCGCCGACGGGCCCGCCGGTGGCCGCCGACCCGTCGACCGCGACGATCACGGCCGCCGCGGCTCCCAGCCTGTCGCTGCTGAAGACGGCGTCACCGGCCACGGTGTCGGCGGCGGGCGAGACGATCGACTACTCCTACCTGGTGGTCAACGAAGGAAACACCACGCTGACCGGCGTGAACGTGACGGACACCACGTTCTCGGGCTCGGGGACGCCTCCGGTGGTCACCTGTCCGGTGACGACGCTGGAGCCGCAGGAGACGACGACCTGCACCAGCACGTACGTGACCACGCAGGCCGACATCGACGCCGGTTCGATCGTGAACACCGCGCTCGCCACCGGCACCCCGCCGACGGGTCCGCCGGTGGCCTCCGAGCTGTCGACCGCGACGGTGACGGCCGCCGAGGCACCCAGCCTGGAGCTGCAGAAGACGGCGTCGCCGAGCACGGAGGGCGCGGCCGGGCGGACGGTCACCTACTCGTACACGATCGTCAACACCGGTAACACGACGCTGACCGCGGTGAGCGTGGCGGACACCGCGTTCTCGGGCACCGGGGCGCCTCCGGTGATCACCTGTCCGGTGACGACGCTGGAGCCGCAGGAGACGACGACGTGCACCAGCACGTACGTGACCACGCAGGCCGACGTGGACGCGGGCACGATCGTGAACACCGCCCTCGCCACCGCCACCCCGCCGACGGGGCCACCGATCACGTCCGACCCGTCGACGGTGACGATCACCATCGACGACGCTCCCAGCCTGTCGCTGCTGAAGACGGCGGATCCGGGCACCTTCGCGGCGGCGGGCCTGACGGTCACCTACTCGTACACGATCGTCAACACCGGTAACACGACGCTGACCGCGGTGAGCGTGGCGGACACGGCGTTCTCCGGTACCGGGGCGCCTCCGGTGATCACCTGTCCGGTGGCGACGCTGGAGCCGCAGGAGACGACGACGTGCACCAGCACGTACGTGACCACGCAGGCGGACGTGGACGCCGGTTCGATCGTGAACACCGCGGTCGCGACCGGCACCCCGCCGACGGGTCCGCCGGTGAACTCCGCCCCGTCGACGGAGACGCTGGCCGCCGTGCTGGACTCCGGTCTGTCGCTGCTGAAGACGGCGTCGCCGAGCACGGTGGGCGCGGCCGGGCGGACGGTCGTCTACTCGTACACGATCGTCAACACCGGCAACACGACGCTGACCGCCGTGAACGTGACGGACACCGCGTTCTCCGGCACCGGGGCGCCTCCGGTGATCACCTGTCCGGTGACGACGCTGGAGCCGCAGGAGACGACCACGTGCACCAGCACCTACGTGACGACGCAGGCGGACGTGGACGCGGGCTCGGTCGTGAACACCGCGGTCGCGACCGGCACCCCGCCGACGGGGCCGCCGGAGGCCTCCGCCCCGTCGACGGTGACGATCACCATCGACGACCTTCCCAGCCTGGCGCTGCTGAAGACGGCGCTGCCGAGCACGGTGACGGCCGCGGGCCAGACGGTGACCTACTCCTACCTGGTCACCAACGACGGCAACACCACGCTGACCGGCGTGGACGTGACGGACACGGCGTTCTCCGGCACCGGGACACTCCCGGTGGTCACCTGCCCGGCGACGACGCTGGAGCCGCAGGAATCGACGACGTGCACGGGCACGTACACGGTCACCCAGGCCGACATCGACGCGGGAGCGGTCGTGAACACCGGGGTCGCCACCGCCACCCCGCCCACCGGCCCGCCGATATCGTCCGACCCGTCGACCGCGACGCTGGACGCCGCGCCGACCTCCGGCCTGACGGTGCTGAAGAGTGTCGCCCCGCTGGCCCTGGTCGACGAGGGCCAGACGGTGACCTACTCCTACCTGGTCACCAACACCGGTAGCGCGACGCTGACCGGGGTGAACGTGACGGACACCGCGTTCTCCGGCACCGGGACGCCTCCGGTGGTCACCTGCCCGGTGACCACGCTCGCCCCGCAGGCCACCACGACCTGCACGGGCACCTACACGGCCACCCAGGCGGACGTGGACGCGGGCTCGATCGTGAACACCGCGACGGCCTCCGGCACCCCGCCGACGGGCCCGCCGGTGACGTCCGTTCCGTCGAGCGCGACGTTGCCCGCCGAACTGCTTCCCGGTGTGGCGCTGCTGAAGTCGGCGACCCCGGCCACGGTGTCGGTGGCGGGTCAGACGGTGACCTACTCCTACCTGGTGACCAACACCGGCAACGTGACGCTGACCGGGGTGAGCGCGGTGGACACCGCGTTCTCGGGCTCGGGGACACCGGCGGTGATCACCTGCCCGGTGACGACGCTGGCCCCGCAGGACTCGACGACCTGCACGGGCACGTACACGGTCACCCAGGCCGACATCAACGCCGGTTCGATCGTGAACACCGCGACGGCCTCCGGCACCCCGCCGACGGGCCCGGCGGTCACGTCCGCTCCGTCGACGGCGACGGTCACGTCCGAGGAGGCCTCGGCGCTGACGCTCGTCAAGTCCGTGGCCCCGGCCACGGTGTCGGTGGCGGGTCAGACGGTGACCTACTCCTACCTGATCACCAACACCGGCAACGTGACGCTGACCGGGGTGAGCGCGGCGGACACCGCGTTCTCGGGCACCGGGACACCGGCGGTGATCACCTGCCCGGTGACGACGCTGGCCCCGCAGGCCTCGACGACCTGCACGGGCACCTACACGGTCACCCAGGCGGACGTCAACACCGGCTCGATCGTGAACACCGCGGTCGCGACGGGCACCCCGCCGACGGGTCCCGCGATCACGTCGGCCCCGTCGACCGCGACGGTCACGGCCACGACCGTCTCGACGCTGACGCTCCTCAAGACGGTGGCCCCGGCCACGGCGACGGCGGCGGGCCAGACGGTGACCTACTCCTACCTGATCACCAACACCGGCAACACCACACTGACCGGGGTGGACGTGGCCGACACCGCGTTCTCGGGCACCGGGACACCCGCGGTGATCACCTGCCCGGTGACCACACTCGCCCCGCAGGCGTCGACGACCTGCACGGGCACGTACGTGACCACCCAAGACGACGTCGACGCCGGGACGATCGTGAACACCGCGGTCGCGACGGGCACCCCGCCGGTGGGCCCGGCGGTCGCGTCGGCGCCGTCGACGGCGGCCGTCACGATCCCGTCGGCTCCCGGCGTGGCGCTGCTGAAGACGGCCTCACCGGCCACGCTGACGGCGGCGGGACGGACGGTGACCTACTCCTACCTGGTCACCAACACCGGCAACACCACGCTGACCGCGCTGACCGTGGCCGAAACGGCGTTCTCCGGCACCGGGGCGCCTCCGGTGATCACCTGCCCGGTGACCACGCTGGAGCCGCAGGAGACGACGACCTGCACCAGCACCTACGTGACCACGCAGGCCGACGTGGACGCGGGCACGATCGTGAACACGGCGACGGCGACGGGCACCCCGCCGACGGGCCCGCCGGTCACGTCCCCGCCCTCGACGGTGGCGATCACCATCACGGACGCTCCCGGCCTGTCGCTGCTGAAGACCGCAGCCCCGCCGGCCGTGACGACCGCGGGACAGACGATCACCTACTCGTACACGATCGTCAACACCGGCAACACGACGCTGACCGCGGTGAGTGTGGCGGACACGGCGTTCTCGGGCACCGGGACACCTCCGGTGGTCACCTGCCCGGTGACGACACTGGCCCCGCAGGCCACCACGACGTGCACCAGCACGTACGTGACCACCCAGGACGACATCGACGCCGGTTCGATCGTGAACACCGCGGTCGCCACCGGCACCCCGCCGGAGGGTCCGGCGGTCACGTCCGACCCGTCGACGGAGACGGTGACGGCCGACCCGGCTCCCAGCCTGGCGCTGCTGAAGACGGCGTCGCCGAGCACGGTGGGCGCGGCCGGACGGACGGTGACCTACTCCTACCTGGTCACCAACACCGGCAACACCACGCTGACCGCGCTGAGCGTGGCCGAAACGGCGTTCTCCGGCACCGGGACACCTCCGGTGATCACGTGCCCGGTGACGACGCTGGAGCCGCAGGACTCGACGACCTGCACCAGCACCTACGTGGTCACCCAGGCCGACGTGGACGCGGGCACGATCGTGAACACGGCGACGGCGACGGGCACCCCGCCGACGGGCCCGCCGGTCACGTCCGCCCCGTCCACGGTGACCATCGCCATCGCGGACGCGCCGAACCTGGAGTTGTTGAAGACGGCGTCGCCTGCCACGGTGACGGCGGCGGGCCGGACGATCACTTACTCGTACACGCTGGTCAACACGGGTAACACGACGTTGACGGCGTTGAGTGTGGTGGACACGGCGTTCTCGGGCACGGGTGCGCCTCCGGTGGTGACGTGTCCGGTGGCGACGCTGGAGCCGCAGGAGACGACGACGTGCACCAGCACGTACGTGACGACGCAGGCGGACGTGGACGCGGGCACGCTCGTGAACACCGCGCTCGCCTCGGGCACCCCGCCGGAGGGTCCGCCGATCACGTCGGACCCGTCGACGGTGACGATCACCATCGCGGACGCGCCCAGCCTGGAGTTGTTGAAGACGGCGTCGCCGAGCACGGTGACGGCGGCGGGCCGGACGATCACTTACTCGTACACGCTGGTCAACACCGGTAACACGACGCTGACCGCGGTGAGTGTGGTGGACACGGCGTTCTCGGGTACGGGCGCGCCTCCGGTGGTCACCTGCCCGGTGACGACGCTCGCTCCGCAGGCCACCACGACCTGCACCAGCACGTACGTGACCACGCAGGCGGACGTGGACGCGGGCACGCTCGTGAACACCGCGCTCGCCTCGGGCACCCCGCCGGTGGGTCCGGCGGTCACGTCCGGCCCGTCGACGGTGACGATCACCATCGATGACGCACCCAGCCTGACGCTGCTGAAGACCGCCTTCCCGTCGGCCGTGGCGACCGCGGGGCAGACGATCACCTACTCGTACCTGCTCGTCAACGACGGCAACGCGACGTTGACGGGTGTGAGTGTGACCGACACGGCGTTCTCGGGCACCGGGACGCCTCCGGTGGTCACCTGCCCGGTGACGACGCTCGCCCCGCAGGCCACCACGACCTGCACGGGCACCTACGTGGTCACGCAGGCGGACGTGGACACGGGCTCGATCGTGAACACCGCGACGGGCTCCGGCACCCCGCCGACGGGACCGCCGATCACGTCTCCGCCGTCGACGGTGACGACCACCGTCGCGGACGCTCCGAGCCTGGCGCTGCTGAAGACGGCCTCACCGGGCACGGTGTCGGCCGCGGGCCGGACGGTGACCTACTCGTACCTGGTGACCAACACCGGCAACGCGACGCTGACCGCGCTGACCGTGGTGGACACGGCCTTCTCGGGCACGGGTACGCCTCCGGTGGTCACCTGCCCGGTGACGACGCTGGCCCCGCAGGCGACGACGACGTGCACCAGCACGTACGTGACCACCCAGGCGGACGTGGACGCCGGTTCGATCGTGAACACCGCGGTCGCCACCGGCACCCCGCCGACTGGTCCGGCGGTGTCCTCGGCACCGTCGACGGAGACGGTGGCGGCCGACCCGGTTCCCGGCCTGGCGCTGCTGAAGACGGCCTCGCCGAGCACGGTGACGGCGGCCGGGCGGACGATCACCTACTCGTACGCGGTCGTCAACACCGGTAACGCGACGCTGACCGGTGTGACCGTGACCGACACGGCGTTCTCGGGCACCGGGACGCCTCCGGTGGTCACCTGCCCGGTGACGACGCTCGCCCCGCAGGCCACCACGACCTGTACGGGCACGTACGTGACGACGCAGGCGGATGTGGACGCGGGTTCGATCGTGAACACGGCGGTCGCGACGGGCACTCCGCCGACGGGTCCGGCGGTGGCCTCCGATCCGTCGACGGCGACGGTCACCATCGCGGCGGCTCCCGACCTCACGCTGCTGAAGACGGCCTCGCCGAGCACGGTGGCGTCGGCGGGCCGGACGATCACCTACTCCTACCTCGTCGTCAACAACGGCAACGCGACGCTGACGGGTGTGACCGTGACCGACACGGCGTTCTCGGGCACGGGAGCACCTCCGGTGGTCACCTGCCCGGTGACGACGCTCGCCCCGCAGGCCTCGACGACCTGCACGGGCACGTACGTGACCGCGCAGGCGGACGTGGACGCGGGGTCGATCGTGAACACCGCGGTCGCCACCGGTACCCCGCCGACGGGTCCGGCGGTCACGTCCGACCCGTCGACGGTGACGGTCACCATCGTGGACGCGCCCAGCCTGTCGCTGCTGAAGACCGCCTTCCCGTCGGCCGTGACGACCGCGGGGCAGACGATCACCTACTCGTACACGGTCGTCAACGACGGCAACGCGACGTTGACGGGTGTGAGTGTGACCGACACGGCGTTCTCGGGCACCGGGACGCCTCCGGTGGTCACCTGCCCGGTGACGACGCTCGCCCCGCAGGCCACCACGATTTGCACGGGCACCTACACGGCCACCCAGGCCGACGTGGACGCCGGGACGATCGTGAACACCGCGGTCGCCTCCGGTACTCCGCCGACGGGTCCGCCGATCGCCTCCGACCCGTCGACCGCGACGGTCACCGGAGATCCCGCCGCGGGCCTGTCGCTGCTGAAGACGGCCTCGCCGAGCACCGTGACGGCGGCCGGACGGACGATCACCTACTCCTACCTGGTCGTCAACAACGGCAACGCGACGTTGACGGGTGTGACCGTGACCGACACGGCGTTCTCGGGTACCGGGACGCCTCCGGTGATCACCTGCCCGGTGACCACACTCGCCCCGCAGGCCACCACGACCTGCACGGGCACGTACGTGTCCACGCAGGCGGACGTGGACGCGGGTTCGATCGTGAACACGGCGGTCGCGACCGGCACTCCGCCGGTGGGTCCGGCGGTCACGTCCGGCCCGTCGACGGTGACGATCACCATCGCGGCGGCTCCCGACCTCACGCTGCTGAAGACGGCCTCGCCGAGCACGGTGACGGCCGCTGGCCGGACGATCACCTACTCGTACACGGTCGTCAACAACGGCAACGCGACGTTGACGGGCGTGAGCGTGACCGACACGGCGTTCTCCGGCACGGGGACGCCTCCGGTGGTCACGTGCCCGGTGACGACGCTGGCCCCGCAGGCCACCACGACCTGCACGGGCACCTATGTGACCACGCAGGCCGATGTGGACGCGGGCACGCTCGTGAACACCGCGGTCGCGACCGGCACTCCGCCGGTGGGCCCGGCGGTGGCCTCCGATCCGTCGACGGTGACGATCACCATCGCGGACGCGCCCAGCCTGGCCCTGCTGAAGACGGCCTCGCCGAGCACCGTGACGGCCGCCGGACGGACGGTCACCTACTCCTACCTGGTGACCAACACCGGCAACGCGACGCTGACCGCGCTGACCGTGGTGGACACGGCCTTCTCGGGCACGGGAGCACCTCCGGTGGCCACCTGCCCGGTGACCACGCTCGCCCCGCAGGCCACCACGACCTGCACGGGCACGTATGTGACGACGCAGGCCGACGTGGACGCGGGCACGCTCGTGAACACCGCGGTCGCGAGGGGCACTCCGCCGACGGGGCCGCCGGTCACGTCCGGCCCGTCGACGGTGACGATCACCATCGCGGACGCGCCCAGCCTGTCGCTGCTGAAGACCGCCTCCCCGGCGGTCGTGACGACCGCGGGGCAGACGATCACCTACTCGTACACGCTCGTCAACGACGGCAACGCGACGTTGACCGGGGTGAGCGTGACCGACACGGCGTTCTCGGGCACCGGGACACCTCCGGTGGTCACGTGTCCGGTGACGACGCTGACCCCGCAGGCCACCACGACCTGCACGGGCACCTACGTGGCCACGCAGGCCGACGTGGACGCCGGTTCGATCGTGAACACCGCGGTCGCGACGGGCACTCCGCCGACTGGACCGCCGATCACGTCCGCCCCGTCGACCGTGACGACGACCGTCGCGGACGCTCCGAGCCTGGCGCTGTTGAAGACGGCCTCACCGGGCACGGTGGGCGCGGCCGGGCGGACGGTGACCTACTCCTACCTGGTGACCAACACCGGTAACACGACGCTGACCGCGCTGAGTGTGGTGGACACGGCGTTCTCGGGCACGGGTACGCCTCCGGTGGTCACCTGCCCGGTGACCACGTTGGCGCCGCAGGCCACGACGACCTGCACGGGCACGTACGTGACCACGCAGGCGGATGTGGACGCCGGTTCGATCGTGAACACGGCGACAGCGACGGGTACGCCGCCGACGGGCCCGCCGGTCACCTCGGCGCCGTCGACGGAGACGATCACCATCGCTGACGCTCCCGGCCTGTCGCTGCTGAAGACGGCCTCGCCGAGCACACTGACGGCGGCCGGGCGGACGGTCACCTACTCCTACCTGGTCGTCAACACCGGCAACGCGACGCTGACCGGTGTGACCGTGACCGACACGGCGTTCTCCGGCACCGGGACACCTCCGGTGATCACCTGCCCGGTGACGACGCTGGCTCCGCAGGCCACGACGACCTGCACGGGCACGTATGTGACCACGCAGGCCGATGTGGACGCGGGTTCGGTCGTGAACACGGCGGCGGCGACGGGTACTCCGCCGACGGGCCCGCCGGTCACGTCCGCCTCGTCGACGACGACCATCACCATCACGGACGCTCCCAGCCTGGCCCTGCTGAAGACGGCCTCGCCGAGCACCGTGACGGCTGCGGGCCGGACGATCACCTACTCCTACCTGGTGACCAACACCGGCAACGCGACGCTGACCGCGCTGACCGTGACCGACACGGCGTTCTCGGGTACGGGTACGCCTCCGGCGATCACCTGCCCGGTGACCACGTTGGCTCCGCAGGCCACGACGACCTGCACGGGCACGTATGTGACCACGCAGGCCGATGTGGACGCGGGTTCGATCGTGAACACGGCGACGGCGACGGGTACGCCGCCGACGGGCCCGCCGGTCACGTCCGCCTCGTCGACGACGACCATCGCCATCGCGTCGGCTCCCAGCCTGACGCTGCTGAAGACGTCCTCGCCGACCACGCTGACGGGGGCGGGACAGACGATCACCTACTCGTACGCGATCGTCAACACCGGCAACGCGACGCTGACCGCGCTGACCGTGACCGACACGGCGTTCTCCGGCACCGGGACACCTCCGGTGGTCACCTGCCCGGTGACGACGCTCGCCCCGCAGGCCACCACGACCTGCACCAGCACCTACGTGGTCACCCAGGCCGACATCAACGCCGGTTCGGTCGTGAACACCGCGACGGCCTCCGGCACCCCGCCGACGGGCCCGCCGGTGACGTCCGCCCCGTCGACGTCGACGGCGACCGTCACGGAGACTCCCAGCCTGTCGCTGCTGAAGACGGCGGCCCCGGCCACCGTGACGGCGGCCGGACGGACGATCACCTACTCCTACCTGGTCGTCAACGACGGCAACGTCACGCTGACGGGTGTGGGTGTGGTGGACACGTCCTTCTCGGGCTCGGGTACGCCTCCGGTGATCACGTGTCCGGTGACGACGCTCGCCCCGCAGGCCACGACGACCTGCACGGGCACGTACGTGGTCACGCAGGCCGACGTGGACGCGGGTTCGATCGTGAACACGGCGGCGGCGACGGGTACTCCTCCGACGGGCCCGCCGGTCACGTCCGCCTCGTCGACGGTGACGATCACCATCGCGGACGCGCCCAGCCTCGCCCTGCTGAAGACGGCGGCCCCGGCCACCGTGACGGCGGCGGGGCAGACGATCACCTACTCGTACGCGCTCGTCAACACCGGCAACGCGACGTTGACCGGGGTGAGCGTGACGGACACGGCGTTCTCGGGTACGGGTACGCCTCCGGTGATCACCTGCCCGGTGACGACGCTGGCCCCGCAGGCCACCACGACCTGCACGGGCACGTACGTGGTCACCCAGGCCGACATCAACGCCGGTTCGATCCTGAACACCGGGACCGGCTCCGCCACCCCGCCGACGGGACCGCCGATCACGTCTCCGTCGTCGACGGCGGCGGTGGGCGCCGCACCGGCCTCCGCCCTGACGCTCGCCAAGACGGCCTCGCCGTCCACCATGACGGCGGCAGGACAGACGATCACCTACTCGTACCTGGTCACCAACACGGGCAACGTGACGCTGACCGGGGTGAGCGCGGTGGACGCGGCGTTCTCCGGCACCGGGACACCTCCGGTGATCACCTGCCCGGTGACCACGCTGGTCCCGCAAGCCACCACGACCTGCACGGGCACGTACGTGGTCACCCAGGCCGACATCAACGCCGGTTCGGTCGTGAACACCGCGACGGCCTCGGGTACCACGCCGACGGGCGCGGTCACCGGCTCCAACGCGTCGACCGCGACGGTCACGGCCGCGGCGGTCCCGTCGCTGACGCTCGTCAAGACGGCGTCGCCGAGCACGGTGACGGCGGCGGGCCAGACGGTGACCTACTCCTACCTGGTCACCAACACCGGCAACGTCGCGTTGACCAATGTCGGTGTGACGGACACCGCCTCTCCGGGCTCCGGGGTCCCCGAGGTGATCACCTGCCCGGTGACGACGCTGGCGCCCCGGGCCTCGACGACCTGCACGGGCACGTACGTGGTCACCCAGGCGGGCGTGGACGCGGGGTCGATCGTGAACACCGCGACGGCGTCGGGTACGCCGCCGACGGGTCCGCCGGTCACCTCCCCGTCGTCGACGGCGACGGTGACCGCCACCCCGAACCCCGGTCTGACGCTGGCGAAGTCGGCGACTCCGGGCAGGGTGTCGACGGCGGGCCAGACGATCACCTACTCGTACCTGGTCACCAACACCGGCAACGTCACGTTGCGGGGGATCAGCGTGACGGACACGTCCGTCCGGCGGTCGGGGGTTCCCGCGGTGATCACCTGCCCGGTGACGACGCTGGCGCCCCGGGCCTCGACGACCTGCACGGGCACCTACGCGGTGTCGGGAGCGGACATCGACGCGGGGTCGATCGTGAACACGGCGACGGCCTCGGGCAATCCGCTGTCGGGTGGTCCGGGCGTCACCTCCGGCGGGTCGAGCGTGACGGTCGCGGTGGCCGCGCCGGTCAGGCCGCGGGCGTCCGGCGGCACGGACCGCCAGGAGAACAAGATCCGCAACCGGACGTCGGACTCCACCAAGATCAAGATCACCGACCGCAAGAAGAAGCGCCACCACAAGTTCCACGGAGGTCACTGGAAGAGGCGCCGCTGAGCCCCGCCGGGGCGGGTGACGGCGACCTGGACAACGGGAAGTTGATCGGCTCGGCGCCCGTGGCGGCGACACCCGGTCACGGCGACCGGTAGGCCGGGGGAGGATCCACCCGGCCCGCCGGCCGGACAGATTCCGCGGTGGGTGCGACAGCGCCCACCGCGGAGTCGCGTCCGGGGCCCGTCCGGGACGAGCCCGCACCCGGGCGGCGCGAGCACGACGGCCGCGCGGACGGCGGTTCGGCGGAGGGCGAGATCGCCGGGAAGAGATCGCCGGGACGGGGCCGGCGGGGAGAGAACCACCGGCGCCCCGGCATCGGAATGGTTTTTATCTGTCATAAAAGACAGGAGAGGAGAATTCGGCCCCGATGGGCGTGAATATTACCTCAAAAGGGGGTCAGCATGGACAACGAAGAATGCCGGTCGCCGGGGGCGGTTGTATTATCGTGGGTGATATGGCATCCACTGCGCCATGGTAATCGTGAATAAATGGCTTCGACGGTCATTCTGCGCCTCGGATGCGCAGGTTCCGTGCGGATCCAGTGCATCCGGTGGATGTCCTTGGCCTGACGCTGCGATTCCGTATCGGCCGAGGGTCTGAATATCAGTATAAATCAACTGATGCTGCGGGAGTCGTTCAGTGAATATACGATGTGCATCACCTACGGCGGTAAAAGCCCCGGTGCTGGTGATGCTGGCCTCCGTGCTGGCAGCCGGATGTTCTTCGAACGTGGACACCATGCGCAACGCCGCGGTGGTGTCGGAGAGGTCGCCGGTCGTGGAGCCGACCGGGGCGAGCGGTGAGACGGGCGGCGAGGCGAACGAGCTGCCGGCGAAGGTGGCCAACGAACCCAACGTCCGCAAGAACGTCGTCCAGACCAAGTGCGAGGCCATCCCGGGCGGCTGGAGCGCCGAGGGGACCGCGAGGAACCCCGGGAAGAAGCCCGTCACCTACAAGGTCGTCGTCTACTTCACCACCACCAAGGCGACAACGCTCGACTACGCCCAGGCCCTCGTGAAGGTCCCCCCCGGCGAGACGGTCACCTGGAACGCGAAGAAGCACTTCCCCGCGAAGCGGGAGATGCTCTGCCCCATGCCCGGCATCAGCGTCGTGTCCTGACGCCGGTCACGTCCTGACATCGGCCGTGTTCTGACGCCGGTCGTGTCCTGACGCCGGTCGTGTCCTGGCATCGGCTGTGTCCTGACGTCGGTCGTGTCGTGCACGTCGAGGGAACTCGGCGACCCGGTGCGGCAGGCGGCGGGCGGCGGGCGGTCCAAGCCCGAACGTGTGAACGCCCCGCGGGTCTCCGGACCCGCGGGGCGTTCACGTGTGCCCGAGGCGCTGACGGTGGGCCCGCGGGGCGTTCACGTGTGTCCGAGGGCCGCCGGAAGTTGGCGGGGCGTTCACGTGTGTTCGGGGCGCCGCCGGTGGACCGGCGGGACGTTCACGTGTGTTCCAGGTGCTCGCGACGGACCGCCGGGGCGTTCTCCGGCGGCCGAGGTGCTAGCGGTACTGGACGAAGACCGGGTTCGAGTAGAACCACAGGTCTTCCCAGGGGCTCTCCTTGCCGTCGGCGAGCGGCTCGGCCTCGTCGGTGCTCGTGCCGCGTACGCGGGCGTAGAAGTCGCCCTGCACGTCGCGCAGGGTGTGGCGGATGACGTAGTCGCGTCCCGACCTGCGCCAGTCGCGCGGGCCGAACCGGGCCACGACCTTCGTGGTGGGGTTGGTGTCGGCGTCGAGGTTGGCGCTCGGGCCGGTGACCTGACCGGTGATCAGGTCGACGCGCCGGACCTCGGGGTGGTCGCCGTTGGCGTTCTTGCCCTCCAGCGGCCGGAACCTGATCTCGATGTCGACGTCGGTCCGGTTGCGGCGGCTCACGGTGAGGGTCTCGCCCGTGGTGGCCTGGCGGCCCTGGGTGCTCGCCGTGACGTCGAGGCTGGTGATCAGGTCGCCGGTGCCGACCCAGATCCGCCCGTTGCGGAGGCCGTCCATGATGTCGGCGTAGTCCTGCCTGGCCAGCACGTGGGTCTTGCTGTACTCGCCCGGCCAGAAGTCGGCGCCGCCGCGCGTCCAGTGCACGTGCGAGTCCGAGGTCGCGGTGATCCACCAGCGCCGGCCCTCGCCGAGCAGCGAGTCCCAGAGGCCGCCGACGCGAGCCGTCATCTGGTCGAAGCCGCCGTACGTCGGGTGGTTGCCGTAGCCTCCGCGCGCGCCGCCGTTGAGCGGGCCCGCCTGGTGGCCGGGAGCGCCCTCGAAGCCGACGTAGATCTCCGGTGCGACGTTGTTGCCGTTGCGGAACTCCTTGGGAGTGTCCTGCCCGTAGACGCCGAGGCCGGTCGCCGACCGCGAGGCGTGGTGGGCGATGACCAGGGGCTTCTGCCGCATGCCCTTCGCGGCCTTCAGGAACTCCACCATCTTGGCCTCGGTGTCGCGGCCGGGGTCGGCGGGGAACGCGTCGTGCTTGGCGAAGCGGCTCTCCAGCTCGAACAGCTGCTGCGCCTCACCGGAGTGGTGGGGGATCATCAGCGTGTGGTGGTCCAGCGCCGGGGCGTCGAACTCCATCCCCCAGAACTGGAGGACCTCGGGCACGAGGACGCGCGAGCGCAGCAGGTCGGGGTAGGCCTGCTCAAGGTTCACCTTCGAGTGCGTCGGCCCGCCGTGGTCGGTGCACATCGCCCAGCTCAGGCCGAAGTACTTGGCCATGATCGCGTTGGTGACGATCGGGTACACGGCGTCGGCGCCCTTGCTGAACTTCGGCGGGTTCGTCGAGGTGTCGAACTCGCCGCTGTACTCCGAGTGCACGTGGTGGTCACCGGCGCGCCACACCCGGTTGCGGGAGTCGCCACGGTTCTCGCTCGCGCGCTCGGGGTCCTGCTCCGCCCACGCCGCGTTGCCGGTCGCCAGCGGGCTCGCGGCGACCAGCGTCGCCCCGAGACCGGCGTACTTGACCAACCGGCGTCGTGAGAGCGACGAGCGCTCGGGGTCTTCGGTGTTCTGGTCCTTCACAATGAAGCCTTTCGGTCATCTGCAGCTTGGTCCCAATCTGCGAGTCTCGAAGGCCGCGCTGAACGCAACATGAACAGGGAATGGGACGACCACGAACAACTGCCTCAGAAGGTTATAAATCATCTCCTGGGTGGCACCTGCCGGGCGTGCCCGGGGTTCACCCGCTCGCAGGCGGGCCCGTGGGCCGCTCCGGGCCGGGCGTGCCCCAGGGTGAGGCACGGCCGCGTGCTCTCACCCTGGGATCGAGGGTCATCACTAACGGTAATTTTTCCCCGGAGGCCTGCCGGGGATCGGCCTGGCGATGAGAGCGACGGGGACGAAGAAGCAGATCTGGCCGATCGCCAGGGTGAGCGTCCAGAGCGCCATGTCGTCGTAGTGGGCGGACACCCTGGCGTACAACTCGTCGGGGACGCGTTCCCCGAGCGGGTTCGGGGTGAGGACGGCCTCCACGAGCTCCAGCGCGACCCGTTCGGCGTCGGTGAAGTAGGGGGCGTCCCGCCACGACGCCACGGCGGTGATGCGCTCCTCCGTCTCCCCGGCCTCGCGGAGGCCGCCGGTCTGCCGGACGGCGTGGTAGGTGCTGCCGACGATCTGCCCGGCGCGGAGCTGCACCAGGCCGACGGTGGTCCGCGGGATCGAACCGTTCAGGGTGGCCTTCGCCATCGCCCCGGCGATCGTCGCCACCTCGGGAAAGAACTGGGCGGGGTCGGGCAGGCGCGACCGGAGGCCGTCCTGCCCGGAGGTCGTGGGTACGGACATCGCGAGGTCTTCCTTTCTCGATTTCACTCGATTCCAGCGGCGGTCCCAAGGCCCGCGGCCCGGTGGGCGGGATCTCTCGTCACGAAGTGGCCGGCAGCGGTTCCGGCAGTGGTTCCGGCAGTGGTCCCGGCGCGGGTTCCCGACGGCGGTCCACGTACCGGCCCGGGGTCGCGGAGCCTTCTCGTGTGCTGGATGGTGTCTCGGGAGTCCGACGACACGACCACCGGGAATGTGAGGCGACGCGCCGGCCTCACAGTTCGGCGCGCTGTCTCGTCGGACGGGTGAGGGCAGCCGCGACCGAGGGAGCCGACGACACCATGACCACCCCATCCGGGCCATCCGAGCCGTTCGAGCCATCCGGGTCGTCCGGGTCGTCCGGGTCGTCAGAGCCATCCGGGTCATCCGAGCGGTCCGGGCCGTCTGAGCGGTCAGAGCCATCCGGGTCATCCGAGCGGTCCGGGCCGTCTGAGCGGTCAGAACCGTCCGAGCCGTCAGGTCCGGGAAGGCCGGGAGGGCCGGGAGGGCCGGGAGGTGACCGGTTCGATCCGGGTCTGAGCGCGATCGTCAGCGAGCGGCGCCAGCTGATCAATCTCGCCTACCGCCTCCTGGGCTCCCTGGCCGACGCCGAGGATGTCGTCCAGGAGACCTACGCCCGCTGGTACGCCATGTCCCGGCAGCGGCAGGAGGCCGTCGAGTCCCCGGGCGCCTGGCTGACGACCGTCGCCAGCCGCGTCTGCCTGGACCTGCTCGGCTCGGCACGGGCCCGGCGCGAGCGTTACGTGGGCGCGTGGATCCCCGAGCCGCTGCCCGACCGTACGGAGTGGATCGACGGGCGGCCGGGCGGCACCGCGGCCGATCCCGCCGATCCGGCCGACCGGGTCACCCTCGACGAGTCGATCAACATGGCCTTCCTCGTCGTGCTCGAATCGATGACCCCGGCCGAGCGCGTCGCGTTCGTCCTGCACGACGTCTTCCGCTACCCCTTCGCCGAGGTGGCCGAGATCGTCGGCCGTACCCCGGCGGCCTGCCGCCAGCTGGCCACCTCGGCCCGCCGCCGCATCCGCGACTCGCGGGCTCCCGAGGCCCCCGCGACCCCCACGGCCCAGCAGGCCGGAATCGTGAGGGACTTCAAACTGGCCTGGGAGGCCAAGGACATCGACGCCCTCATCGGCCTGCTCGCCCCCGACGCCACGGCGGTCACCGACAGCGGCGGCCTGGCCGCCGCCGTGCTCCGCCCGGTCGAGGGCCGCGAGCGGATCGCGCGCTACGCCGTCGACATCGTCGAAATGGTGCCCAGCATGACGATCCTGGAGCGTACGGTCAACGGCCAGCCCGGCCTGGTGGCCCAGCAGGACGGCGTCACCGTGACGGTGCTGGCGTTCGACGTCGCAGGCGACCGGATCACACACATCTGGGCGGTACGCAACCCCGAGAAGCTCCGGCCCTGGACCGTGGGGCAGCAGCCCTAGGACCGCCCGGACACGGCCGTCACGGCACGCGCGCGACGCGCCCGGCCGGGGCCGTCGGCCCGGCCACGACGAAAAAGGCCGGGGCGATCGCCGCCCCGGCCACGACGGAGAAGGCCGGGGCGATCGCCGCCCCGGCCGTCGCCGCCACCTCCACCCGTCCCGCAGCAGTCAAGGAGTCACCCGTGTTCCTGCGTATCGTGATCACCCTGCAGACCCTGGCCCTCTTCGCCGCACCGATCACCGCCGGACTGCTGTTGTCCTCGCCCGGCGGGCGGACGCTGCACAGTGTCTCGGCGTACGGGGTGTTCGCCGTGGCGGTGTCACACCTGGTCGTCGCGATCCTGCTGTGGCGTCCGGGCGGCGGCTCGCCCAGGCCCATCCTGTACGCGGCCGGGTTCCTGGGGCTCGTGCTGGCGCAGATAGCACTGGGCATCGCGCAGGTGAAGACCCTGCACGTCCCGCTGGGCGTGCTGTTGTTCGGCCTGAGCGTCCTCCAGCTCAGCCGGCTCCGGCCGGTCGCCGCGAACCGGAGGGGCGGAGACGTCCACGCGACGTCCGGCCTTCTGGATCGTCGCTCATGAGCTGGACGTGACGACGACACGGCGATCGTGATCGAGCTTTCTCCGGGGCGGCCCCCGTCGTGGGCGCCGCCGGTCCGCGCGAGGCCGGAAACAGATCCTTACGCGAGACTGTAAACATTGTAAAGAGCTGCCGTTCACGAATATCGGCGCCGATGTTGACAAAGATCTGTTCCGGCGTCACCGGATATTTCGCCTCATTGTTAGGCCGTGGCAGAGTCCTGCCGCGAGAGGTACCCCCCGGACAAAGGCAGAGTCCATGGTCAAACGCGCCCTCGTAACCGCCGCTCTCTCCCTCGTCGCATTACTCGGGTTAACGCCGCCCGCCCACGCGGTGACACTGGAGCAAAAACTCGCCGCACTTTCGAATTTCAGCCAGCCCACGGCGGCCAGCGCCGCCAGCTGGCTGTCCGCCTGGCAGAACCAGGGAGCCTGGGGAGACTACGGCTTCGACTGGTCGACCGACCTGTGTTCGAGCAGCCCCGACCAGCCGCTCGGTTTCGACTTCAGGAATTCGTGCCGGCGTCACGACTTCGGTTACCGCAACTACAAGGCGGTGAGCCAGTTCCCGGCGAACAAGGCACGCATCGACGACGCGTTCTACTTCGACATGAAGCAGGTCTGCGCGAGATACTCCACCATCCCCAGGGGCACCTGCAACAGCCTCGCCTGGACCTACTACCAGGCGGTCAAGGAGTTCGGCACCCTCAACGTCACCGGGGCGCAGATCGAGCGGATCCGCCAGGCCGCGGAACGGGCCGACCAGGAAGCGGCGGCGTGATCCGTCCCGCTCCCCGTCGACACGGGATCGTCCCTTCGCGTTGATCCCTCACCGGCGCCTCACGGATTCTTCGTGATCTCTCGCTGACACGAAACCGGGCCGGTCCCGCACCGGCCCGGTTTCGCGTCGGTCCGGTCCCGCAACGGGCCCGGTTTCGTGCCGGTCCTGTACCGGGCCTGGTTTCGCGTCGGCCCGGTTTCGCGCCGGTCGGCGTCCCGGGAGCCGCCCCCGGGCACGGCCCGGGAGCCACCCTCCGACCCGCGCGGAGCAGATGGCCGACCACGTGCCGGCCGGCCTCGCCCGTCGCCCCGGTCAACGGACCGGTCACCGGAAACGTCATCGGATTCCCCTCCGTGGACGAGACGCCGACGCTATGTCCCCCCGCCTCCGGCGCATCGGACCGTGGGCCTGGGACTTCCGGGACACGTTCCGGCACAACCCTCGAACGGGTCACGCGGGCTCTCAGGCCCCCGTACGGCCGGAAGATCCGGGAGAGCTCCTGCCGGCCCTCCCCGGCGCGTCCCATATGATGGGCCGCGAGTGACAGGGAAAAGGGAGATCAGACGTGATAGGTGACGACGACATCTCCGGGTGATACCGGAAGTGATCGGCCACCGGCCGGCGCGTAGCAGCGCTGCCGCCGTGGCCATGCCGTCGTCTCACCGATTCCCGTTTCCCGGCTGGGCGGCCTTCGCGCGCCCGCGTCCCACACGAGGTTTTCCCGCATGTCCGATGCGTTCGTCATCTGCTCGAACCTTTCCTTCTCCTGGCCCGACGACACCCCGGTCTTCCAGGATCTCTCCTTCACCGTGGGCGGCGGCCGCACCGGCCTCGTCGCCCCGAACGGCGCCGGCAAGAGCACCCTGCTCAAACTGATCGCCGGTGAGTACCGGCCCGGAGGCGGGACCGTGTCCGTCCAGGGCGTGCTCGGCTACCTCCCGCAGAGCCTGCCGCTCACCGGTGACCTGACCGTGGCCGAGGTCCTGGAGATCGCTCCGGTGATCAGGGCCCTGGACGCCATCGAGTCCGGGGACGCGAGCGAGGAGCACTTCACCACGATCGGCAACGACTGGGACATCGAGGAGCGCACCCGTGCCCAGCTGGACCGGCTCGGCCTCGGGGAGCTCTCGTTCGCCCGGCGCCTGGACACCCTCAGCGGCGGCCAGGTCGTCTCCCTCGGCCTGGCGGCGCAGCTGCTGAAGCGGCCCGACGTCCTGCTGCTCGACGAGCCGACCAACAACCTCGACCTGGACGCGCGCCGCACGCTCCACGGCGTACTGGAGGACTGGAACGGCTGCCTGCTGCTGGTCAGCCACGACCGGGCGCTGCTCGACCGGATGGACCGCATCGCCGAGCTCGACCGGGGCGAGGTCCGCTCCCACGGCGGCAACTTCACCGCCTACGAGGAGGCCGTACGCGCCGCGCGGGAGGTCGCGGAGAAGAACGTCCGCAACGCCGAGCAGGAGGTCAAGCGGGAGAGGCGGGAGATGCGGCAGGCCCGCGAGCGCGCGGCCCGCCGGGCGAGCAACGCCGCCCGCAACCTCAAGGACGCCGGGCTGCCGAAGATCTTCGCCGGGACGATGAAACGCGACGCCCAGGAGTCGGCGGGCAGGGCGAACGAGGTCCACGCCGCGCGGGTCGACGACGCCAGGGCCCGGCTCGACGAGGCGGGCCGCGCCCTGCGCGACGAGCAGAAGATCACGCTGGAACTGCCCGGGACCAACGTCCCGGCCGGACGTACGGTCTTCCTCGGCGAGGGGATGCGGGTCCACCACGGTGAGCGGGCCCTGTTCGCGGGGGAGGGCGTCGACCTGACGATCCGGGGACCCGAGCGGATCGCGCTGACCGGCCCGAACGGCGCCGGAAAATCCACCCTGCTGCGCCTGGTCAACGGAGATCTCGAACCGGGGGGCGGCCGGGTCAGGCGGGCCGACGGCCGGGTCGCCCACCTGTCCCAGCGGCTGGACCTGCTCGACCTCGACCGGACCGTGGCGGAGAACCTGGCCGCGTTCGCCCCGGGGATGCCGCAGGCCGACCGGATGAACCTGCTCGCCCGTTTCCTGTTCCGCGGCTCCCGCGTTCACCTGCCGGTCGGCGCGCTGTCCGGAGGTGAGCGGCTGCGCGCCACCCTGGCCTGCGTGCTGTACGCGGAACCGGCGCCCCAGCTGCTGTTGCTGGACGAACCGACCAACAACCTCGACCTGGTCAGCGTCGGCCAGCTGGAGAGCGCGCTCAGCGCCTACGAGGGCGCGTTCGTGGTGGTCAGCCACGACGAACGCTTCCTCGCGGAGATCGGGATCGACCGCTGGCTGCGCCTCTCCGAGGGACGGCTGCTGGAGGCGGGAGCCCCGGCAGCGACCTGAGCCGACCCGTGACCGCCCGAACGGGCGGGGGCGGCCGGTGAGGCGGCCGAGAGAGGGGCAGGGCCTCGGGCCGAGATCGTTTCCCGGCCCGGCGCCTACCGGATCGTTTCCCGGCCCGGCGCCTACCGGATCGTTTCCCGGCCCGGCGCCTACCGGATCGTTTCCCGGCCCGGGGCCTACCGGGTCGCCTCCCGGCCCGGCGCCTACCGACCCGTCGCTTACCGGCCCGACGTCTACCGGATCGTTTCCCGGCCCTGGGCCTACCGACTCGGGCCTACCAACCCGTCGCCTACCGAATCGCCGCCGCCCACCGGCGCCGTTCCCAGTCGGCCCGGGTGAGCTCGTACTCGACGTCGCCGTGCTCGGAACCCTCGATGATCTCCGGCCAGTCCTCGGTGAAGCTCCGCACGAACGACAGACCGGCCTTCTCCATCACGCGCCGCGATCGGGTGTTGACGGTCATGGTGTTCGCGGTCACCCGCTCCACCCCGAGGTCCGTGAATCCCTTGTGGATCAGGGCCCGCGACCCCTCCGTGGCATAGCCGACGCCCCAGGCCGCCCTGTTCAGCCGGTAACCGAGCTCCACCACGGCGGGGCTGTGGTCGGCCAGCGGCCGGAACGCGAACCAGCCCAGGAAGGTGCCGGTGGTCCTCTCCTCCGCGGCCCAGTAGCCGCGGGTGCCGAAGCACGGGTGGTCATGGAGGAACCGCGGCAAGGTGTGCGCCCGGATCGCCTCGCGGCTCGCCGGGCGGCCGCCGTTGATGAAGCGCGTCACGTCGGGGTCGTCGTCCAGCGCGAGCAGGTGGTCCGCGTCGACCTCGGCGAACGCACGGAGCACCAGCCGGTCGGTCTCCAGGAAGATACGCATGCCGGAATCCTCACCACCGGAGGCCGGGACCGCCACGGGATTTCCGTTCGGCGAGGGGCGGCGGGGCACCCGACTGTCCGATCGTCCGGCGGGATCTCACGGACGTCCGGTCAGGTGATCAGCCGGGGTCGGGATTGTTGTGCCACGTCTCGAAGGAGGGAGCGGGCGACCGCGTGAGGTCCAGGAACTGCTTCGCCTTGTCCAGGCAGCCGGGACAGACGGGCTCCTGGACCGACCTGGCCGTCGCCTCCGGTGTCGGCTCGCGGAAGGTGGCCAGCACCGTCATACCGGGCAGAAGGCCGGTCTCGGGGTCGATCGTGACCGTCGTGACGCTCGCCGGGACGAAACCGAAGGTGCGCTTGCACACGTAGCATCTGCCGATTGTCGTGATCTGCTCATCTGCCATATGCGTCTGTCCTCCTCCCGGCACCGTACATCGTGGGTGGTTTCCATAGATATGGCGGATATGGCGGATATGGCGGATATGGCGGAGCTCGACGCGCTGCTCGCCCCCGGCACCGCTCGCCCCGGCACCAGCTCGGCCCGAGGAGAGCGCTGAGGACCGAGCCCGCGCCGCCGAAGGGCCGGTCGGCGTACCGACACCCCGGCCGGCCCAGGTCTCCCAGCGTGTATACCTCGGCCGGTCCGAGTACCCGGGCGTACCGATACCTCGGCCGGCCCGGGTGTCTCGCGGCCTGCCGACACCCCGGCCGGCCCGGGTGTCAACGCTGGGCGTCGGCCAGCTTCGTGCGGAGCGCCGAGCCCTCGAAGGGCACTCCTGGTGACTCCCAGAAGTTCTCGAGCCCACCCGCGTAGACGAAGCCGTACGCGGGGGTTCCCGGCTGGAAACGCCACCCGTCCGCGAGCGCGCCCGCGTCGACGGTGTCGTAACCGATCCGGTCGAGGAACGCGGTCGTCTCCCCCTTCGCGCCGGCGTCGTCGCCCGCGATCGCCAGGGCACTGCGGTCCGTCGCGCCGGAGGGCCGCGCCAGCGCCCGCAGGTGCTCGAAGTAGATGTTGTTGAAGACCTTGACGACCTTGGACGCCGCCAGGTGCCGCTGCAGCAGTTCGCTGGACGTCGTGGATCCGGCGTCGAGCTCCGGGAGGTTCCCGTCCCGCTGGGGATAGTAGTTGTTGGTGTCAAGAACGGTCTTGCCGGCGAGCGGCTCCGCCGGAACGTCGAGATAGGCCCGGAGCGGAACGCTCACGACCACCAGGTCGCCGGCCGCGGCGGCCTCGGCGGAGGTCGCGGCGCTGGCCTTCGGCCCGAGCTCGTCGACCAGTTCCTTCAATGTCTGCGGGCCGCGTGAGTTGCTCAGCACCACGTCGTAGCCCGCCGCGACGGCGAGCCGGGCGACCGTGCCGCCGATGTTTCCGCTGCCGATGAGTCCAACAGTTGTCATGACAACCATCAACCTCCCCGCCGCACCCGGCATTCCCCGCCGCCACCTGGGGCCGGGCGTACGGTCCCGGAGGCGGCGAGGAACGCCGATCTTTCCGAGACCCTGGCCGAAGGCCCGAGGACCAGAGGCGTCAGGGACGCAAGGGGCGATTGGGAACGTCAGGGGTGTCAGAGATGCATGTCGTGGGGGCGCTGGTCGTGGCGACCGGACAGCAGGATCTCCCGCAGGCTGCTTCTGAGGAGTTCGACGCCGCCGTCGTCGATCCGGAGATCGACCCGGACGACGGGCTCCACCCGCAGCTCCCTCGCGGCCTCCGCGGTGAAGTGGAGTGTCAGCCGTCCGGAGGCGAGCTCGCAGCGGGTCACGCCGCCGTAGGTCGTGCCCGCCTGGTCCTCCCGGACGACGCAGTACGTGTCCATGCCGAGGTCGATCTCCTGCTCGTCCGGTTCCTCGGCGGACATCATGAAGATCAAGGCGTTCCCGGTGCCATCCTCGTGTTCGGCCATTCCGAAAACCACCATCTCCGACTCCTCGTCCCGGCCGACGGTCCGCGCGACCATGGCCCCCAGAGGAGGCCACGCGGGACCGGGCTCACCGTCCGCCGACGAGACAGGGGCGGGGCCGGCATCCGGGAGGGGAACGCCTTCGGGCCGGGCCGCGTGCATCCACGGCGGTATGAGATCCGGACTACGCGGAAACATGGTCAGTTCCTCCACGTAGGCCCAGGCGGGCACTTCGACGCCCTCGGCGAAAGGCGGCTCCATGCCGGGGATGGGCATCGTGAAGTCGTAGTCCTGAGCGAAGGGCGACTGTATGTCGAAGGTGCTCATCATGGAGTTGTACGACTTCCCGCGAAGGCCGTAGCCGAGCCAACAGGCGAACCACGTCCCCTCGCCCGGCGTGTGATGGGCCACCTTCAACCGGTGGAAAAGGTCGTCGAGGTCCTCGACCTGTCGATTCCGCCGGGAGCCGTCCGCCATCCGGTAGCTGACCACGGTGGTGCCGAAGGTGCCGAGCTGGCGGCGAAGGACGTCGACCTCCTGCCATCCGTCCGGGGCGCTGGCCCGCACGGCCCGTCCGATCTCGACACAGAGCTCGTACGCGGGGTCGGATGACATCCTCACCGTCCCTTTTCTGTTGGGTTCTGGTTCCGCGGGCGGACGAGAAAAGGAGCCTATCGGGCGTCCCTTCGCCCCCCGTTCAGGTCTTCCCGCGCTCCGGCGGCAGGCCCAGCACCTCGTCGACCGCTTGGACGATGATCTCGGGTTGCTCGTACGGAATCTGGTGGCTCGCCCTCTCGGCGACCATCACCTTCCCGTTCGAGGACCGGCCGGCCAGAGCGCGATGGTCGGCGGTCAGATGCTCCAGATGTGCCTTGGGCATCCACGGCCGCCGGCCCGCCGTGATCACGCGGACGGGCACGGACGGCAGTCCGTTCTCCTGGCGAGCCTGGGCGGCCTCACGCATGGCGTCCTGCATCCCGGTCAGGGTGACGGCCAGTTCGCGTAGCGACCGCGCGGCGGCACCGCCGAACATCGCACGCAGACGCAGCAACCGCGGGACGAGGCCGCAGACCGGCATCACCGGCACGGAGTCCGGGCCTCCAGGCTGCCGGCACGTACGCCATCGCCGACGAGCCAGGGCCACGACGGGGACCTGCTGTCGAAAAGCAGGATGCCAAAGGACAGAACGGTGCCACCGACCAATGCGATGGATCCCCAGGTGCGAACAAACGCGACGTCGTCGTAGGGAGGCGGGGTCTCTGTGGGTTCGGTCATGCCGGAGAGAATCCCATAGCGGATCTAGGGGACGAAGTCATTCATCTACGTACACCTGATCACCCCGGAGCCGGGTGCCTTCGCCGGAGGCCTTGGGGTTCATGGTGACGTGTGGCGGGTGGGTCGAGTCGCACCCAGCTTCCGGGCGCCGGCAGGAGACAGGCTCATGGGGGTGACCCGTCCCTGTCCCGAATTGTCGGTGGAGCTCTGTAGCGTCCGAGGTCACTGTGCGAAGGGGTCATCATGGCGACGGCGACGTCACGCGACGGTACGCGGATCGGGTTCGAACGGACGGGAACGGGGCCGGCGCTCGTGCTGGTCGACGCGGCGGGAGGGTTCCGCGGGTTCGGCCCCATGAAGTCACTCGCCGAACACCTCGCCGACAGATTCACGGTCGTGATCTACGACAGGCGCGGACGCGGCGAGAGCGGAGACACGCGGCCGTACGCGGTGGAAAGGGAGGTGGAGGACCTTGCGACTGTGATCGAGGAGGCCGGAGGACCGGTGTTCGTCCACGGGTTCTCTTCCGGTGCGGCCCTTGGCCTGCTCGGAGCGGCGGCCGGGCTGCCGATCTCGATGCTTTCACTCCTCGAGCCGCCGATCGCCTTCGACGAGCCGTCACGGAAAAGTGAGCTCGCGGCCGAGATCGACGCACTGGTCGCCGCCGGTCGCCGAGCCGATGCGGTCGAGCACTTCCACACGAGCATCGGCGTTCCCCCCGAGATGACCGCGGGTATGCGGCAGGCCCCTTTCTTCCCGACCCTGGAGGGCATCGCGCACACCCTCGCCTACGACAGTCGCGTGACCGAAGCCGTCTCTCCCGCCACACTCCGATCCGTTGCCGTGCCGGCCTTGGTGGTCAACAGCGAGTCCAGTGACGAACGCCTGCGCGGCTGGGCACAGGAGACGGCGGCGGCTCTTCCTCAAGGCCGACATCTGCCCCTGAAGGGCGAGTGGCACGGCGTCCCCGACGACGTGCTGGCCCCCGCGCTGGCCGAGTTCTTCCTCCACGGAGCCATCTGACAGGCGTGTGAGCGCCATGGACCTCGTACGCGGGCGAGGGGCGCCCTTAGAGAAGATCAGGACGCAGGGATCAAAAATCTCTTCCTGCCCCGGGCCTTTGAGGGCGGAGCGGGTGACGGGAGTCGAACCCGCGCTGTCAGCTTGGGAAGTCTCCAACGCGTCTGCCCCCGAGCCGGCGAACTGCCGGCCTGTGGGGGAGTGCTTCGGCTACCCGCGATCAGGGCGGCGGCGTGGGCTGTTCGACGCGGGATCGACCCAGACGTACGCGGAGCAGGGTGATGACCGAGGGGCCACCCGAGAAGCACCAAAGGGCGATCACGGGGTCGCAGATCGCGCATCCCAGGGAGGAGTGGTCCGCGAACGGGAGGATCGGGTTGCCGTGCAGGTGGTGCGACAGATCCCAGCCGGTGTGCAGCAGCCACCCGATGCCGATGAAGGTCCACGACTCCAGGCCGCGGTAGGCGCAGTAGGTCATGACGGCCGTGAAGGCGAGTTCCCACGGGCCGAAACCCCCGCCGCTGAGGTAGGCGGCCCCGGCTCCGGCCACCATGATCGCGTTGAACCTGCGCCGGTGCGGTTCGCGGATCAGGGACATCAGGCACACGTACACGACGCCGATCATGATCGGTGCGGCGACGCTCATCGTCGGTGTCCCTCCTGGCGACGGCCGCCCGGCGCGGCGGCGGCACTCGCGGTGCCGTCCGCGCGGAGGAGCTCAAAGGCCGTGGCGGTATCGAGTCGGGCGATCACGAAGGTGTCCGTTCCGTTGGGAAATATCGGGACGCGGTCGAGGCTAACCAGCGGCGTCTCCGGCTCCTAGTGGCAGGAACGACAACTTCCAACGGGATATCGCCAACGGGTGTTCGGGGCAGCGGGACCGGCGAAGAGCAGCTGGAAGCCGTTGGCGAGAATCCGGTGGGGGGATATGTTCTCGCCATGCACACCGTCGCCGTCCTCGTGCTGGACCAGGTGATCCCCTTCGACCTGTCCACCCCCATCGAGGTGTTCACCCGCACCCGGCTGCCCGACGGCCGCCCCGGTTACCGGGTGCGGGTCTGCGCCGAGCGGCCCGACGTGGACGCCGGTCTCTTCACCCTGCGCGCCCCGTGGGGACTGGACGCGCTCGCGGACGCGGACACGCTCATCGTGCCCGGCACCGCCGACCCCGCCAGGCCCCTCCCGCCGGCCGTCCGTGACGCGCTCCGCGGCGCCGCCGCCGACGGCACCCGGATCGCCTCCATCTGCTCCGGCACCTTCGTCCTCGCCGCCGCCGGACTGCTCGGCGGGCTGCGCGCCACCACCCATTGGCTGGCCGCCGCCCAGCTCGCCACCGCGTACCCGGACGTCGACGTCGACCCGGACGTGCTCTACGTCGACAACGGGCAGATCCTCACCTCGGCCGGCGCCGCGGCGGGACTGGACCTGTGCCTGCACATGATCCGCCGCGACTACGGCTCCGCGATCGCCGCCGACGCCGCCCGACTGTCCGTCATGCCGCTGGAACGTGAGGGCGGCCAGGCCCAGTTCATCGTGCAGCGGTATCCGCCCACCCCTCGCGGCTCGGCCCTCGAACCCCTCCTGCGCTGGATCGAGGACAACCTCGCCCGCGATCTCACCCTGGCGGACATCGCCGACCAGGCCGGCACGAGCACCCGTACCCTGATGCGGCGCTTCCGCGAGCAGACCGGCACCACGCCACTGCGGTGGCTCCACCGGGCCCGGGTCCGCCAGGCCCAGCACCTGCTGGAGACCACCCACCATTCCGTGGAACGCATCGCCGCCCAGGCGGGCTTCGGCTCGCCCACCGCCTTCCGCGACCGGTTCAAACGCGTCGTCGGCGTCAGCCCCCACACCTACCGGAACAGTTTCAGCTAGAGCCGGGCCGCCGGCCGAGCGCCTCTTCGGCCCGCGCGAAACAGGCCGACGAACCAAGCGGTGATCCCATTTCCCGGCGTTGACGAATCAAGGCGAATCAAGGCGAATCAAGCGGTGATCCGGGTCATCTCCCGCAGTTCCCCCCGGGTCGACTCGCAGTCCGTCGCCCGCAGCCGGGCCAGCACCGGTCCGGCGTCCGCGTTGAAGCGCAGCTCCTCCGGGCAGCTCTCGACGATCCGTCCCAGCAGCGCCATGGCCGCGCCCGAGTCGCCGTCCATCGCGTGCGCGGTGGCCACGGCCAGCAGGTGCCGCGCCTGGCTGTCCCTGTCGGGGAGGCGGTCGGCGTCGACGCCCGCCGCGAGGCGGATCGCCTGCGCGTACCGGCCCATCCGGACCGCGACCGCCACCCGGTGCAGGTCCACCTCCAGCGCGAACTCCGGGCCCAGCCGGTCGCCGAGCTTGCGGGCGTGGTTCAGCAGCTCCTCGGTACGCAGCACGTCGCTCTCCTCGGCGGCGGCGAGCGCGGCCGTCAGGTAGCAGAGCCCGGTGACCTCCGGCGACTCGGGCCGGCCGTCGATCACCGCCATGCACAGCCAGCGCGCGTCGGCGTACCGGCCGAGCGAGACGAGCACGCCCGCCACCTCGGCCTGGGCGATCGCCGAGCCCGCCGAGGAGGCCACCGCGCGATCGGCGGCGATCAGGGCCAGCGCGTGCCGGCCGCAGCTTCGCAGCAGCGCCGTGAACAGCCGGTACACCTGGGTGAGACCGGCCGTACCGGCTTCCCGGTCCGCGCCGGTGGCGGCCCTGGCCGACAGGTCGGCCATCGACAGCAGCGGCGGCAGGCGGCGGCGCGTCTCGGTGTAGCGGCGGGGCGAGCGCTGCCAGATCTCCCACGCCGCCGTCACGTGGTGCCGCACCCGCGGCACGCTCTCGGGCGCCTCGCCGGTGAACCGGCCGGGCAGCAGCAGCGCGTTCCCGACCTCGTCGGATTCGCCGTGGTCGCAGGCGAGCGGGAGTTTCGTCCGGCCGCCGACGAGTTCGGAGAGATCCTCGACGCGGAGCACCTCGGCGATCCGCATGATGGTCGACAGCCGATCCAGGGGTTTCACCCCGTTCTCGACCAGGCGGAGCCATTCCTCGCTGCAGCCGACCAGGTCGGCCAGAATTCTTCGGGTAAGGCCGCGGGAGCGGCGCCTGGCCATGATCCGCGCGCCGTCAACCAAGAAATCGCCGACCATGTCGCCACATTAGGTGAGGAATTCGAGACGCTTGGTGGACGGAAATTGCGGCAACTCCTTGCCACCCCTACCCCCCTGAAATGTGGGTTATACTGAAAGGTTTACATGACGCAACTCCAGTTGGATCTAGCCGGTCGGGATCCGCCGAAACTGCCGCTACACCATTCGGCAGGAGGAGACCACGATGGCGATCGACGTCGAGTCGATTCGGAAGGAATTCCCGTTCTTCGAAACCGCCCCTGACGGTTCCCGCCCACCCGTTTACCTCGACAGCGCCGCCACCACGCAGAAACCAGCCGTCGTCCTGGACGCGTTGAACCACTACTACATCCGCGCCAACGCGAATGTGCACCGGGGCGTGTACCGGCTGGCCGTACAGGCGACCGAGCTGTACGAAGGGGCGCGAAGCAAGATCGCCACGTTCGTGCGCGCACCGCGGGCCGAGGAGATCGTGTTCACCAAGAACGCGACCGAGGCCGTCAACCTGCTGGCCAACTCGTTCATCTGGGCGGACGGACGGCTCCGCGTCGGTCCCGGCGACGAGATCGTCCTGACCGAGATGGAACACCACTCCAACCTGATCCCCTGGCGGCTGCTGGCCGAGCGGGTGGGAGCGAAGGTCAGCTATCTCGGCATCACCGACGACGGCCGCCTGGACCTCTCCGACCTGAACGAGAAGATCAACGAGCGGACCAAGGTCGTCGCGGTGGTGCACGCCTCCAACATCCTGGGCACGGTGAACCCGGTCGCGACGATCGCCGCCCGCGCGCACGAGGTCGGCGCCCTGATGGTCGTCGACGCGGCCCAGTCGGTACCGCACCTCGGCATCGACGTCACCGCCCTGGGAGCCGACTTCGTCACGTTCTCCGGCCACAAGATGTGCGGTCCCACCGGAATCGGCGCCCTGTGGGCCAGGTACGAGCTCCTGGAAGCGCTCCCGCCCTTCCTCGGCGGCGGCGAGATGATCGAGAACGTCGCGGTGGACGCCATGCACTACGCCGCGCCCCCGCTCAAGTTCGAGGCCGGCACGCCCCCGGTCGCGCAGGCCGTCGGCCTCGGCGCCGCCTGCGACTTCCTGAGCAGGATCGGCATGGACGCGATCGCCGCCCACGACCAGGCCCTGATCGAGTACGCCCTGGACCGGCTCGGCGACGTGCCCGGCATCCGCTTCATCGGCCCGACCGACACCGCGAACCGGCTGCCGCTGCTGTCGTTCGTGGTGGACGGCATCCCGCTGCAGCGCATGCGCGCGAGTCTGGACGAGGCGGGCATCGCCGTCCGTTCCGGCAACCACTGCGCGCAGCTCGCGTGCAGCCGGTTCGGCGTCCCCGCCGCGATCCGGGCCTCGTTCTACCTGTACAACTCCCCGGACGAGGTCGACATCCTCGCCGAGACCCTGGAGACGGCCACGAGGTCCCGGGCCGCCGTGACCGCGGACACCTCCTTCGACGTCAGCCAGGTACGCCCGTACAAGGACATCCTGCTCCCGTCGATCTTCCAGCCGTGGGCGGAGTACATGGTCGAGGAGCTGGCGCCGGCCCCCGGCACCAAGGCGCTCGACGTCGGCACCGGCCCCGGCACCGTCGCCCGGGTGCTGGCCAAGGCGGTCGGCCCCACCGGCGCCGTGGTCGGCACCGACCTCAACCCCGCCATGCTCGCCCTCGCCGCCGAACTACCCGCCGTCGACGGCGCCCCCATCCAGTACGTGGAATGCGGCGCCACCCCGATGCACGTCTCCGACCAGGCGTTCGACCTGATCACCATGCAGCAGGTCCTGCAGTTCGTTCCCGATCGCGGCGCGGCGCTGGCCGAGATGCGCCGGGCCGCCCGCCCCGGCGCGCGGATCGCCGTCGCCACCTGGCAGCCGCTGCACCGCAACCCGCTCTTCCGCGCCCTGTACGACGCCGTCGCCACCGTCCTCGGCCCCGACAAGGCGGATCTTTTCGAGGAACCGTGGTCCCTGCCCGGGATCGAGGTCGCCACGCTGGCGAAGGAGGCCGGTTTCGTCGACGTCGAACTCCGCGAATGGACGCTGCCGGTCACCGTTCCCGGCGGGCCCGACGCGATCTGCTGCCTGTTCGACTTCTCCGCGGTCAGCCCGTACATCGGTTCGCGTCGCGCCGACCTCACGGCCGCCGTACGCGCGAATCTGGCGCACTGCACGGATGAGAACGGTGTCCACTCGGAGACCGCGGTGACCCTGGTAACCGCCCTGGCCTGACCGCCGCCCTGGCCTGAACCGCCCTGGTGACCGCTGCCTTGTCCTGAACCGCCCTGGCCTGAACCGCCCTGGTGACCGCCGCCTTGTCCTGAACCGCCCTGGCCTGAACCGCCCTGGCCTGACCGCCGTTCTTTCCCGCGAAGGCCACCTCCCACCGGGAGGTGGCCTTTCCGGCGCCCTTCCTCTGACCCCGGCCGTCCGATGAGAACGGGAGGTCGTCGCGCGCATAACCGCCACCGAGGAGGTCGAGCGGCGCGGCCTGCCGAAGGAGGTCCCACTGCCGCGCGTCTACGCGCGGTGCGCGACGCGGCCGACCATGCCATGCCCTGCCCTAGTCGTGGTCGTGGTCGAGGTGCTGCTCCCGGCCGATCGCCATAAGGTGGAACCGGCCGATCGCCATGAGGCGGAAGACGCCTGCCCGACCAGCTGAAGCGCCTGCCCTCATCTCAGGGCACGCCCTCGCTCACCCCCCGGGACAGTCGTTGTCCCCACCGCTGCGCTCGACGCAATAGCCGGAAGGCAGTGGATCCGGGGGCGGGACCGATCCGCCCGAGTAGTTCCCGGCGATGAGCGTCGTGGCGGCGACCACACAGAGGGCTGTGGCGGCTCCGAACACGCATGCGGTCACCTCCCTTCGCGCTTTTCCGGCGACGACGGCAGCGAGTGCCGGTGCGGCGACTCCGACGACGACTGCGGCCATGAGGAACCGCCTGGCGCGATCGTCATCGGCGGGACCTCCGAACGAGGCTGTCAGCCCTTCCCCGGCCCAAAGCAGAGCCAGGCATGGAGTTCCTATGAGCCAGACCAGTGTCAGAACGACCAGGGTGAGATCAGTCCAGGTTCCCGGCTTTCCCGTCTCCGGCTCCATGATTCGAATTTTCGCTCGGTCGCACGAGAGTCGCCACGGACGACGTGCCAAGCGGTATCGAGTCGTTGTCCTTCCGAGGCCACCTTCGCCGGTCCGCGACGGGGTGAGGTGAGCGCGCTTTGTCGCATGGACGTCGACCTTGAACTGGATGGGTGATTGTGATCGCGAGCCGTCACGAGAAGCTGCCGCGGTACTCGTTGTAGTGCCGCCCCATCCCCGGTTTTCCCGTCCTTCTCGTAGCCGCCGATCCGAAGCGTGATCGCTGCGAGAAGGGCTCCCAGATGCCGTACCACTGCCAACTGTCGGCGCTGGGTGGAAATATGTCCGTCATGACCGAATCGGATCCGAAGTCGGACCTGCACCGCTACCTGCAGACCGCCCGTGAAGCCCTGGTGTGGAAGCTCGACGGGCTCTCGGAGTACGACGTCCGCCGCCCGCTGACACCGACCGGCACCAACCTGCTGGGGCTGGTCAAACACGTGGCCAGCGTTGAGCTGGGATACTTCGGCGACACTTTCGGGCGGCCGTCCGCCGAGTCGCTTCCCTGGTTGGAAGACGACGCCGAACCCAACGCGGACATGTGGGCGACCGCGGACGAGTCGCGCGAAGAGATCGTCGGGCTGTATCACCGGGTGTGGAAGCACTCGGACGCGACGATCGAGGCGTTGGCGCTGGACGCGACCGGCCGGGTGTCGTGGTGGCCGGATGACCGGAACCAGGTAACGCTGCACCAGATCCTGGTACACATGATCGCCGAGACGAACCGGCATGCCGGGCACGCCGACATCGTCCGAGAGCTCCTCGACGGAATCGTCGGGCTGAAGAAGGACAACGACAACATGGCGACAGGTGACCAGGCGTGGTGGGAGGACTACAGGGACAAGCTGGAGCGCGTGGCGCGAGAGGTCGGCAGGAGCTGAGCCCACGATCCGGCGAGGGTGACAGCGGCACCGAAATTCCGGTGCCGGGCCTGGCCGACGGCGATGACCTCAACGCTCCGGTTCGATGAGCGAGAGGCGGCAGCCAAGGAGGCGAACCTTTCTTTCCGGCATCCACTTCCACATCCACGACCTTCGCCGTACGGGCAACACGTTCGCCTCGCAGCCGGGCGCGACGCCGCGGGAGCCGCCGAACCGGATGGGGCACTCGACCGGGCGGGCCGCGCCGACCTGCCCGCACATCGGGAACGGGCGGGTCCAGATGATCGCCGATGATCTCAACTCCATACAGGCCTAGCGGACGACCGGCGGGCCCAGCTGTCGCCTCAGCTGGACCAAGGGCTCAACTGAGGACATAGCAGCTGATCTGGGATGGCAACCAAGATCGAGGAGTGGACACGAGGCCGGGTCTGGTACTCATCCCCGCTGCGAGTTACCATCGAGTGTATATATTATCGATTGTATGTCTCAGTGGGAGATTGATCTAGAGCCGGAGGTGGAGGCTTGGCTGGATGGGCTTTTATTTCCGCTCTACCAGCGGGTTATGCGGAACGTAGACGACTACCTCGTCACCGGTGGCATTCCTGATGGGGATCATGTGAAGAAACTGAAGGATGCCGAAGGCGTACACGAACTGCGTGTTGCTCTTGACCGCACGACCTGGCGGTTGACCTTCTGGAAGCCATCCAGCAATGTGATCGTGGTCCTGACGGCCTTCCGCAAGACACAAGATGGGGCGCAGACCGCCGACATCGACCGAGCGATCGCTGCCAGGAAGCGGTGTGAGACAGAGCACGACCTAACCACCACGCACGTGTTCGAGAGGAGCGCATGATGGGTCACAGCCGTTGGGAAACCTACAAGGCGAAGCGTCTGCGCGAGATGGAGGCAGATGCGCAGCCCCACTCCGAGTACGAGCAGGCGGGCCGTGACCTGGAGCTCGGAGATCAGTTGCGTGAGATCCGCAAGCGCCGAGGCCTGTCTCAGAAGGTTGTAGCGGAGCGCTCCGGGATGTCCCAACCCGCTCTGTCTCGCATCGAGGGCGGTGGTGGCATTCCGGATATAGCGACACTGTTGCGCCTCGGTGCGGCGATGGGGGTTCGGTTTCGCGTTGAGCTCATCGTCGACGACGACACCACTGAAATCGAGCCTCTAACGGTGCATCACCGACAGCTCACGAACGCATAAGCCGCAGGCGGCCACTTCGAGGCTCGGTCTGTAAGCTTCCGCTGCTCCTTCCGTGGCAGCGGTCTTCAGCTGCGGCAGCCTTGCTCGGGAGTCGTCGGCGCAGGAGGAATGTGGAAAGGCCCAGCTCTAGGTCACATTCTTGAGCTGGGCCTTTGACGCTGGAGTAAGTGACGGAAAGCAAACCCGCGCTGTGTCAGCTTGGGAAATCTCTTACGCGCCTGGTCGCTGAGCTGGGGCCGCCCCAGCGTTCAACGTGGGCGATCGTGCCGTCACTTCCACTCATGCAATCGTCGGCGAATCGACACAGGCGATCGATCCAGCGTTTCGGCTCGGCAGGGTCGACGTTGAGTTCCTTCAGCCATGACTGTTCCCAGAGACCGCCCGGGATGAAGAACCGGGCGGCATGGTCGGTTCCCAGACGTTCGTCCAGGTGCAGGAGCGCGCCCATCGCCCAAGCCTGGTCATAGCGGCACTCCGGACGAGGAAGGTAGCGATCGAGGTAGGCGATGAGAGGTTCCACATCCTCCACCCTCCCGAAGCGGGCGAACGCGAAGCAGTACCCCTTGCCCGCATAAGGGCCGCCGCTTTCCAAGAGCAGTTCGCCAAGCTCGCGACGGAAGCGAATACGACGGTCAAGACCTATAAGGTAGGCGGCGACGAGACGGGGGCGCCAGTCCTCGCCCAGTAGCGCGCCAAGCTCGTCGTCGGTGATCTCCTTCGCGTCACTCGCGATCGACCGGGCGAACGCGGCAAGTTCGGGCCTGGGCAGACGGAGGAAACTACCGCCGAGGAGCTTCATGTACCGTCGCGATGACCTCCCCTCCGGAGTGACCTTTCCTTTCGTGGTGACGAAGCGATAGATGAGAGGCGACACCTCGGCATTCCCGGCCTCGTAGCGCATAGAAGTATCTTTCCGTCTCTACGAATCCCATGCTCCCTCCGATCGCCGGCCTGTACCGGCATGCGCGCAGTGTGGCCTGGGCCTGCTGCCATGTAGATCCCCAAACAACGTCCAAGGGTGTTCAGACTCGTTCGCTGCTAAGGTCGCGAACGAGCCTCTTGTTCATATCAGTAGGTTGTGTTTCCGCCGCCGTTGCTCCAATAGAGACCGGGAGGAAAGAACACAATATTGTAGAGGCCGAAGAGGATGAGAAAAGTTCCTGCGGTAAGAAAGAGGTTCCGAAGCATAAGGGGCGATGCTATGAGCCGGAGGGCCGAGTTACTTCTAGTTTCCGGGCACTGGCAGGGGACAGGGCCATGGGGGTGATCCATCCCTGTCGTGTCAGGACCACTTGGGCCGGGAGAGGGGTGATCGGGTAGACCTCGATGCCCTGCGCCCAGTTCGTGAGCAGTCCTTCGGTGCCGCCGGGGTCGATCAGGACGATCGAGATGGGCTGGCCGTCCTTGGCCCAGGTGTTCCAGATCGCCCATCCTTCGGGCCGGGCTTCGACGCCCAGGCGGGCGCAGATCTCGGTGTAGCTCTCTTCCATGCCAACGGGAAGGGCGTCCGGCCGGAGGATGACCACCCCGGCGAGTCTCATCAGGGGAAGGTCCTCGTCGAGACAGCCGTCCCCGTCGAAGTGATAGTGACGGAGTTGACGGGCCGTCTCGATCACTGCTCGCCGAAGTGGCGTGGCCTCATCGGAGACGGTGGCGAGAGTGAGCCAGCCCTCGTCGCCCGCCGCGTCGACGATCTCGCGCGCCAGGTGCTCGATGTGACGTAGGTACTCGATATCACTGAGGTCGATTCGGGACACCGCGACAGCATGACATCAGGGCGTGATCCCGGGCATGTGAATTATACGGCCGGGAAGATGCTGCTTTCCTGAAGTGGAATGGGTGATGGGAATCGAGCCCACACTGTCAGCTTGGGAAGTGCATCGATCACACCTCATGGGGCGGCTGACCTGAGTGTTGGGCCGGTCGTGAGTGACCGTGGTTGACCCTTTGTCACCCTGGTTAATGGCCTGCTAATGGCCCGGCTCTACCTTACGCCGTACTGGCACGCGAATGGCGCAAGATGAGAACCCCGTGCGGACGCATATCTTCCCCGCCGGAGGCACATGGTGCTCAAAACAGTAGAGGCCGGAGGGGCCGTAGATGTCGGAGGTGATCGCTACCGTCACGACATTCCCGAGAGGACGAATGAGGAGTGGTGCGGGTGGAGATCACGTCTGCCGATGTCGCCTGGCTGGCCAGGGGGTATGAGTTGGGTGATCAGTGGTGTCTGGCTTTCGCGCGAGGGCCCGACGAGGCCGAAGCGCTTCGGCGCATAGGTGCCGACGACAGGAGTATCCGGCTGCTCACCTGTAGGGAGCTGATAGATGAGGGGGTGTTCCCCGGCATGATCCTGGCCGGGCGTCTAGAGGATTGGACGGTACTCATCGAGCCGCATGGCTGGCGGGCATCGGAACCTGGTGTTCTACGAGCCCTGTCGGCTGGAACGGAGGCTGTGATGGTCATGCGGCAGGACCACTCGGCCCATCTTTTTGAGTACGCCGTTGATGGAGAGCTGGTGACCTCCTTCGACCCGATGATTCCTGCGTGGCGTTACGGGAGTGACCCAGACCGCCTTGTGGACGCTATGCGGGCCGTGGGCTTCGATCCCGGATACGCGCCGGGAGACGGAGACGAGAACGAAGAGGAAATCTTCAATCATCCGACGGTGGACGGTGCTCTGCTGCTCGCGTTTCGTCTGACCGGCGTCGTTCTGACCCAGGATGTCTTAAACAGGTTGCTGCTGGGCGGTGCTGTCAACTCGCGTGCCTGATATGGCGGCGTCCCGATGGTCGACGCGTTGACTGGTTACCGCGGGCGCGGGTCGGGAAGTCATCCCCGACCTTGGCCTTGAAGTGTGGAGCGGGTGACGGGAATCGAACCCGCGCTGTCAGCTTGGGAATCATCTACTGACCTTGCTGCCCTGAGCTGGGAAAACGGGGGTGCAGGTCAGGGCGGGCCGAGTCCACGCGGTTCCCCGTGAGCGACCGTGGTTCCTTGCCCTGTTCTGGCGCGGATCTGGCACGAAGTCTTGATGTCAAGACACCGCTGATACGGCGGTTGGGCTGGGGTAAGCGCGGACGCTTACGTAGACTCAGGGGTATGACTGCCGGGCACGCGCACGAGGAGCTCCACCATCTGGTCGATCGGCTTTCTCCGGACCAGGCGCGTCGTCTGCTGCGTCTGGTGAAGACGGATCCGGAGTTGGCTGAGACCGTGGACGAAGAGACCGATGAGCCGGTTCGACGGCGGTTGTCGATCGCGGGGATCGGTGCCTCCGGTGAAAGGGATCTGTCGGAACGGGTCGAAGATCTGCTGGCGGAGCGGTTCAATCGGTCAACGTGACTTCTACGCTCCTGGACACCGGCCCCTTGATCGCTGTTGTTGATCGAGATGACAAGCATCATGTCTCATGCGTGCGGCTTCTCGAAGGGTTGGAGGGGCCGCTCCTGCTGCCTTCGACTATCTTGATCGAGGCGGGGTGGATCATTAACAGGCACATGGGGTCTCGCGTGCATGCGCAGTTTCTTGATCTGGCGGTTGAGGAGTTTGAACTGGTCGACCTGGTGCCAGCCGATGTGCGACGAATGGCGGAGCTCGTCCGTACCTATCGAGACGCTCGGCTCGACCCGGCTGACGTGTCCGTGGTCGCCATCGCAGAGCGCCTGAATATTACTCAGATCGCCACGCTGGACCGACGTGACTTCACCTTGATTCGGCCTCGACATGTGCCGGCGTTCGCGCTTCTACCGAAAGTGCTTGGCTGACCTGGTCTAACAAGCGTGGAGCGGGTGACGGGAATCGAACCCGCGCTGTCAGCTTGGGAAGTCTCTCACGCACCTGGTGGCTGAGCTGGGGAGACGCTGACCTGCGGGGGAGTGCTTCGGTTCCCCGTGATTCCCCGTGAGTTCCCCTTGCTCCCTCTGCTGACGGGCACGCAACGGGCACGGCCTGAGAACCTCTGTGCGGACACATACCCCGCCTGCCGGATCTTCCCGTCTGCCTCGTCCCCCCGGAGGGGCAACAGCTCGGGGACGGAGGGTCAAGGCCGTCTTCGCGTGTACGTCAGCCGGTAGACGTTCCTCGGCCATGGGATGCCAACGGTCACAGACGGCCTTGATCCGGAGGAGTCGAGCTGTTGGGCTTGCCTGGGACGTGGCAGACGGGAAGATCCGGCTTCCACCTCAACCACTTACGGCCTTCGCACTGGAACGTCGATCATCCCGGAGCCGAGTACCCCCGCCGGAGGCGCTCTTTTAGCAACGGCTCTTTGATGGGAGAGTTCGCAGCATGCAATGGCAGCGATCTATCTGGTTCAGGCTTGGGGCTGCTTTCTGGTTCGTCTTCTGTGGGTGGACTGGTGCCGGCGCGGTTTTTGGGCTCTCCGGATTTCGCGGTCCGATGCCTGCCGGGTGGTTGTTGGGCATGTTCGTGTTCGGGTCGCTCGGGATACTGCTCCAGATCGTGGCCGTGGTCGTGCACGTCTGGCGGGAGCGGAGTGGCCAGCGGGATCCGAAGGATGTCAAAGGCGCCGCGTAGTAGTCAGGCCAGCCGTCGGAGCGACCTGGCGGCGGCGTGCCGGTGATCGGCGCGTTGGCCTGGTACGGCGCGGTGTGCCTACGGCGATGCCCCGCGCGGCGCTCGCGCCGTGACCGGCCCCCAGGCCGCATGCGCGGCGCGGGGCGTACGGCGGCGCGGCGCGCCGCCGCTTGATACCTATGAGAACAATTCGGCAAAGCCTTATGGCTAGTCATTCGGAACCAGGCTGCGAGACCTACACAAGGGCTAAGAAATATGTTTCGGGGCGTGGGCCTATGGAGGCTAGGAAGATGGAAGCCTGTAGGGAACTATTGAGAGAGGGTGACCGTTTGACATGACATGACGAACATGGAGCAGCTCTGGCAAGCGGCGTGGTCATGGATTGTCGTTAATTCATCGGTGGAACGAGTATCGTTAGTGATTTCTCTTCTAGCATTTAGCGTAGCTATTCGGGGCGTTCGCCATGCGAGGCGTAGCGCTAGAGCTGCGGAAATTCAAGCTAGAGCAGCGGAAATTCAGGCTAAAGCCGCGGAAGAGCAAGTGGATGCGGCAAAGGAGCAGGTGATTGCGGCTAGGGAGCAGATATGGAGTAGTAGGGTTACAAAATCAGAGCGTATTGCCGAGATTTCTGCGTTAATCGAATACCGTGGACTCTTGGAATCTAGTCTACCTAAGATTGTAATAGGGCTAGAGTCGGCGGAGTATCCTCCCCTATGGGATAAATGCGAATGGGGTGGAAGGGGTGAGAGGCGTTCAAAATATCCATCGCTAGATTCTCGTCGAAACTTTATCATCTATAACACTAGTGAGAACGAGCATGATGAACTATCTTTTTTGATTCGCGGAGTAATGATAAACGTTGGATAGGTCGCGGCACACGTATCTGCAGATGAACCTAATTTTATTGAAGGGGAGTCGTCCTTAGTCGCAGGTAACGTTCCTATCCCCCAGCGTCTGGGTAGGGGGAGGGAATATCTTTTGAATCCTGGAGAGACGGCGCTTTTCGAGTGGAGTGCGTCCAGATCGGTTCAGCAATGGGCCGATCTTTATAAGGACAGCCACCGGGGAGATTTCAGTGAAATCCCAGATGGTTGGGGATCCTCGATTAACCGTCCCGTTGGATGTTTTAACATTCGTTTAGCTGGCTCAGCGTCTGATGCAGCGATGTTAATATCCATCGACATGGACGAGAATGTGATCTGGCCGAACTTCAATTTCAGTAGTAACGACGAGCAACCTGAAGGGGAGGAATGGTTTACGCGTAAATCGGGACACGTTCATGTCTACGTGAAGCAAGAATATGCACGTCTCCCCAAAAATCTAGATGACCTGCGAAGGCTACTTAAGCCTTTGAATCTTTGGGGAAAGGTGGAGGATTAGTTAATTATATGCTCGACGCAATAATTGCGACGATTAACTGTGTCTTAAGGTGAATTTCAATCGAAAAAATCTAGCTGGTGTTTCGTGACCGCTTTGCGTGCTGTGACGTACCGTTCGTGAAATTCTTTTGCGAGGGCTTCGCGGCGGTAGCGTTGGCGTAATAATCTATCCAAATCTCCAGCGCGGTTAATAAGGTCCGTGAGCGATTTACGTTCAATATCAAAGGCCGCCATGCCTTGTTCCGCAGCGGCGTCGAGGTTGCCGCGTCGAGCGTGAACGATGCCGAGATCAATGTGGGCGTCGGCGACTCGCATGGGCGCGTTAGAGGTGCCATCAGGGCGAGTGTGCATCTGGATGGTCTCTAGGGCGTGTTCTTCGGCGCGCTCGTTGTCTTCGAGCCAGGTGTAAGCGGTGGCAGCGTAGAAGACCCACTTGGCATGATCGAACACGAAGTGGTGATCCGGATTACCAGGGAGCGGAAGCTTGGCGAGCGCGTCAGCCCCTCGGGTGAGAGCCTTATCGGCTTCGCGGCGGTCGCCGATTCGGGCCAGTCCACGGGCCTCTTGCAAGATGAGCTGAACCTGAGCGCTGGATTCGCCGGCGACGGCCTGGCCCATGCGGGCAGAGGTCACGACATCTTCGTAGCGGCCTTCGACCAGGGCGAACCACGCGGACATCTCATGTGCCCAACCCATGAGTTCGCCGTGGCCGACCTGGCGGCCCATTTCGTAGGCGGCGCGGCGGGCGGTCTCGGCCTCCTCGCGCTCTCCCAGGTCGTAGTGAACACACCCGAGCAAGGCCGTCAGCCATCCGGTGATGACGAGGAGTTCGCGATGCTGAGCAAGGGTGATGCGTCCACCAAGTAGGCCATTGACCTGGGCAAGACGTTTCTGGGTCCGGTCGCGCAAGGTGGTGGCCGAAACGACGGGGTAGGCGCGGCAGAGCAGATCGACGGCCTCGGCGAGGGCTTCGAGCGTGCCGGTTCCGACGTCGGACGCCTGGAGCTGCTGGGCGAGTTCCATGGTGCCGTACAGGTCGGCCTCGGCTCGCAACGCGTCCATGGGGATGATGCTGGTGGCCTCGATGAGCTGGCCGGCCCCGCGTCTGTTCGGCCGGAATCCCAGGTCTTCGGGTTGAAGGCCGGTCAACTGGGTGATGGCGATCCGGTACGGAGAATGGGGCCATCTGACCTCTCCGGCCTCCCAACGTCGGATGCGCTCCTCGTCGCACGCCAGGGACTCTTTGACGCCGACCGGTGTCGTGTTGATCCGGTGGGCCAGTTCGGCGCGCGTCAGGCGGTGCTCGTTACGCCACGCTCGGAGCTGGACGTTGGGGATGTTGTCGGGCATCTGGGGCCTTCCTCCCGGCTGGGGGCTCAAGAGGGGGATTCAGGGGGCCGTTTGGGGGTCCTGTCGTTCTCGGATTGCCGGTGGACTTGTCATCGGGCAACACGGTACGTCAGCCCGCTTTCCGCCGCAGGGAACGCGGATCGATTCGAGGAGGTGGCGACGGTGACCCGGCCAGAAGAGACCAGCGAGAGACTCCCCTGCCCCGCGTGCCGGGGACGTGGAACCAAGCTGTGCGGCTCGCGCCGTGCCCTTCTCGTCGGCGAGAGCGGTGGTGATCCCGAGACGCAGGGAGAACAGGAATGTCTTGACTGCCTCGCAACCGGCCGGGTCGAAAGGAACGTGAGATGAACCCGATCATGCAGACTGCTGTGACCTGCCTTCAGCAGGAACGCCAGCAGAACGAGGCGCATGCCCTCACCCGACTGCGGAACGCGCTGCTGCGGCTCGACGTGCGGGCCGAACTGCGCGACAACGACAGTGCGCTGATGATCCCCCGTCCACAGGTGGGACTGCCGGCGTGGGTGTTCGTCGGCTACGGCGGTGCCTTCTACTCCTGGCAGTCGGCCGAGAAGCGCCACCCGATCAGCGACGTGGCGGGCGCTGCCCAAGTTCTGGCCGATTACGTCGGTCGATAGGCGGGCGCGACGGGGTGGTGTCCTTCGGTGCGGAGGGCACCGAAGAGCGTTACCGCTGCCCCGTCGCGTCTGATCACGTCCCGGCAGGCGGCAGAGAACCGCGTGTGCGGCCCCCGTATAACCATCGGGCTATCGCTGACGCACTGGGGAGATCGTCAAGAAAGGACCCACGTCCAAGGATGACGACGGCGACGATCCGCCCCTTGCCGGCGCCAAGATCAACTGATCTGGCACGCGAGTAAGGCGCGGCTCGGAAAACAACGAAGGCCCCGGTCCGGATTTACGTCCTGACCTGGGCCTTTGTGAGTGGAGCGGGTGACGGGAATCGAACCCGCGCTGTCAGCTTGGGAAGCTGATGTTCTGCCATTGAACTACACCCGCGTGCGGCGTGCCGCGCGTCACCACTCTAGCGGAAAGTTGGGCGACTCTCGTCCCCCCGGGGAGCAAGATTCATGCGGTCCTCCGGGGGCGGGCTTCGTGCGCCCCTTACCGGAGTGGGTCGGGGGTGGGCTTCGTGCGTCCCTCGCGGGAGCAGGGGGAGGTGGATTTCGTGCCCCCCTCGCTGAAGCGGGCTGGAGGTGGACTTCGGGTGTCCCTTCCTGGAGCGGGATTCGTGTGTATCTCCGGGAGCGAGCTTCACGGCTCCGCCGTTGGTAGGTTCCACACGTGCTGCTTTCCGATCGTGACATCACCGCTGAGGTCGAGGCTGGAAGGGTCAGGATCGATCCCTTCCAGCCGGAGATGATCCAGCCCTCCAGCGTCGACGTACGCCTGGACCGCTATTTCAGAGTCTTCGAGAACCACCGGTACCCCCACATCGATCCGGCGGTCGAGCAGCCCGATCTGACGCGGATGGTCGAGCCGGACAAGGGTGAGCCGTTCATCCTGCATCCGGGGGAGTTCGTGCTGGCGAGCACGTACGAGGTCGTCACGCTGCCGGACGACATCGCCTCGCGGCTGGAGGGCAAGAGCTCGCTGGGCAGGCTCGGGCTGCTGACGCACTCGACGGCCGGGTTCATCGACCCCGGGTTCAGCGGGCACGTCACGCTGGAGCTCTCCAACGTCGCGACGCTGCCGATCAAGCTCTGGCCCGGTATGAAGATCGGCCAGCTCTGCATGTTCAGGCTCAGCTCCCCCGCGGAGTACCCCTACGGCTCGGAGAAGTACGGATCGCGCTACCAGGGGCAGCGGGGGCCGACGCCGAGCCGTTCGTACCTCAACTTCCACCGGACCCCTATTTGATCTTCGGCACCCCACATGGGCGGTGAGAAAGGCCCTGAACGCGGTTTAGTGGGGGGCCGTGATGGAAATCACCCTGATTGTTCGCGGGGTCCACCGGTCTGTCCGATCCTGGTGGATCTCGGGGAAACGTCGTGGAAGCGGGGCCCCGAGGGGGAGCGCGGGCGACGCGCCGGACGATGATCCGGGGGAGAGAGTCCCATACGTGACCTGTCTTCGGCATAATGTGGCCGAAAACTAGCAAAAACGGTCACCGGAAAGATGCCCGCAAGACTGCCTCAAGCCGTGTGTCGCCGGGTATACGCCGGGTAACGACATCACGAAGAGTGCGTGTCTGGCGGGTGAAGTTCGCATTTCCGCTGGTAACCCGTACCCTTCTCTGCGGACCATCCCCGCACATCTGGAGAACGACGTGCGCCTGCGTCTCACACCTAGTGAGGACAGCTACTACGACTTGTTCGCCGACTCGGCGAACAACCTCGTCACAGCGTCCCGTCTGCTGGTAGAGATCATCAGTGACGGATCGGACCGGGAAGCCCTGGCCGAGAAGATGCGCGCATGTGAGCACGCCGGCGACGAGCGCACTCACGCGATCATGAATCGGCTCAACGAGAGCTTCATCACCCCCTTCGACCGCGAGGACATCTACCGTCTCGCCTCGAATCTCGACGACGTGATGGACTACATGGAGGCCGCCGCCGACCTGATCGTCCTGTACCAGATCGACCACCTCCCAAAGGAGGTCGTCCGGCAGGTCGAGGTCCTGGAACGCGCCGCCGAGCTCACCGCCGAGGCCATGCCGAGGCTGCGCTCGATGAAGAACCTCAACGAGTACTGGATCGAGATCAACCGGCTGGAGAACCAGGCCGACCAGGTCTACCGCCGCCTTCTCGCCAAGCTCTTCGGCGGGGAGTACGACGCGTTGACCGTCCTCAAGATGAAGGAGGTCATCGATCAGCTCGAGATGGCCGCCGACGCCTTCGAGCACGTGGCCAACACGATCGAGTCGATCGCGGTCAAGGAAAGCTAAGTGGATCTCACGCTCGCACTCGTCATCGGCGTGGTGGTCGTGGCGTTGGTGTTCGACTACACCAACGGTTTCCACGACGCCGCGAACGCGATCGCGACCTCCGTCTCGACGCGCGCGCTGACGCCGAGGGCCGCGCTGTTCATGGCCGCGGCCATGAACTTCCTGGGTGCGCATCTCGGTACGCAGGTGGCCGCGACCGTCGGCAAGGGCATCATCGACGCCCCGCAGGGAAGCCACGGCCTCGTCATCGTCGGCTCGGGCCTGATCGGCGCGATCACCTGGAACCTCGTCACGTGGTACTTCGGCCTCCCCTCGTCGAGCAGTCACGCGCTGATCGGCGGCCTGGTCGGCTCCGCGCTCGCCTCGGCGAGCACCGTCCACTGGGACGGGGTGCTGGAGAAGGTCGTCATCCCGATGATCCTGTCTCCGCTGATCGGCTTCACCCTCGCCGGGCTCATCATGATCGGGATTCTGTGGGGGTTCCGGCGCTCCCAGCCCACGAAGACCAACCGGGGCTTCCGCCACGCGCAGACCGTGTCCGCGGCGGCGATGGCGCTGGGCCACGGCCTCCAGGACGCCCAGAAGACGATGGGGGTCATCTTCCTCGCCCTCGTGGTCGGCGGGTACCAGAACGACGGCGACCCAATCCCCCAGTGGGTCATCCTCGCCGCCGCCACGGCCATCTCGCTCGGCACGTACGCGGGCGGCTGGCGGATCATGCGGACCCTCGGGCGCCGGATCATCGCGCTCGACCCCCCGCAGGGGTTCGCCGCGGAGACGGCCGCGGCGACCGTGCTCTACACGGCGGCCATCGGCTTCGGCGCGCCGATCTCGACCACCCACACGATCACCAGCGCGATCATGGGCGTCGGCGCCACCAAGCGCCTGTCGGCCGTGCGCTGGGGCGTCGCGGGCAACATCGTGACCGCCTGGATCCTCACGATCCCGGCCGCCGCGCTCGTCGCCGCGCTGTCCTACTACGCGCTCCACTGGATGGTCGAGTAGTCCTCGGACGACCGCGCCGGACCGGGGTGCCGCCCCCGGTCCGGCGCGTCCTGTCTCCAGGTCTCCGGGTCTCCGGGGCTCTAGGTCTCCGGCGGGTCTCCGGGTCTCCGGCACCCCGGAGCTCCGGGGTGCCGAACCCGGTCCGGCGCGTCCGGGTCTCCGGGTCTCCGGGTCTCCGGGTCTCCGGGGTGCCCTCCCCGCCCCTCGCAGGCCGGTTCCGGTACGTCACTTCCGGTACATCACGTCGACGTCCCACCGGGTGAAGCCCAGCCGCTCGTACAGGCGGAGTGCCGCGGGGTTGCTCTCGTCGACGTACAGCATCACCTGGCTCAGGCCCCGCGACCGCAGGTAGGTCAGGCCCGCGAGGGTGAGTGACCTGCCCAGGCCGCCGCCGCGCTCGGCGGGGTCGACGCCGACGACGTACACCTCGCCGAGGGGGTCGTGCGCGTGGTCGCCGTCGCCGTGGACCTTGGTCCAGTGGAAGCCCACCAGCCGGTCGCTCTCCCCGGGACCGCCCGGCCGTACGGCGAGGAAGAACCCGGCCGGGTCGAACCAGGGCTCCCGCTCGCGCCGCTCCAGGTCCTCGATGGTCCACGCCCCCTGCTCGGGGTGCTGGGCGAAGGCCTTGGCGTTGAGCGCGACCCACGCCTCCCGGTCGGAGGTGCCGGGCTCGAACGTGCGCAGCCGCACCCCCTCGGGAAGGTCGAAGCCGGGGATGTCGGCGGCCAGGGAGCGGCGCATCCGCCACAGGGACCTGACCTTGTCGAATCCCGCCGACCGGGCGAGGGCCTCGGCGGCCGGGTGCCCGCCGTGCGCCCACAGGCGCAGGTGCCCGCCGGTGTGGTCGAGCACGGCCTCCAGCAGCCGCCGCCCGTACCCCATCCGGCGGAACGCCGGGTGGACGACCAGCTCCCCGCTGGGGCCCTCCACGGGGTCGGTCGGGTCGACGTGGGCGTAGCCCGCGAGATCGTCCCCGGCGTACAGCAGCACGGCCCCGGCCCGTTCGTCGCCGCCGTAGCGCAGGTGCAGCATCACATGTTCGTTGAGCGGCCTGACCCCGTCGGCCTCCGTGGCCGCCTCCACCACCGCGAGGACGTCGGACACCTCTTGCTCTCCGAGCGACCCCCGGTACTCCACACGCGCGTTCATGGTGTGGACTCTAAGCGGGCACATGTATCCCGAACCCACCGGGGGACTGGCAAAAGGCGCCATGTGCCCGCCGGGTGAATCGTTACCTCTCGGTCATTCCTTGCACAGACAGTCCCCCTAGTGTCGTGGTTCATGATGTCTCGTTCCTTCCAGCGGCTGGCCATGGCGGGCGTACTCGCCGGGGCCAGTCTCGTGCTCGCGATGGGACCGGCCCAGGCGGGCAACAAGCCCGCCGCCAAGCCCGTCAAGACGGTGCCGGTCCGCCTGCTCTCCCTCAACGACTTCCACGGCAACCTCGAGCCGCCGACCGGTTCGTCCGGCCGTATGGTCGACGAGACCGGTACCACGGTCGACGCGGGTGGTGCCGCGTTCGCCGCCACCCACCTCAAGCAGCTCTCCGACAAGAACACGCTGAAGGTCGCCCAGGGCGACCTGATCGGCGCCAGCCCCCTGATCTCCGCGGCCTACCACGACGAGCCCGCGGTGGAGTTCCTCGGCAAGGTCGGCGTCACCGCCTCCGCCGTGGGCAACCACGAGTTCGACGAGGGGTACGCCGAGCTCAAGCGGATCATGAACGGCGGCTGCCACCCGGTGGACGGCTGCTCGCCCGCCGGTAAATGGAAGGGCGCGAAGTTCAGCTACCTCGGCGCGAACGTCATCTTCAAGCGCCCGGAGCGGGGCGCCGAGAAGCAGGCGCTGGAGGCCCTGGGCGGCACGAACAGCAGCTCGCTGCGCAACCTCCTCAAGGACTACGGCATCCCCGCGCTGCCCCCGGTCGCGATCCGCTGGATGAACGGCGTGCCGATCGGCTTCATCGGCCTGGTCACCCAGACCACCCCGGGCATCGTCACCTCCGAGGGCATCAAGGACCTCGAGTTCATCGACGAGGTGAAGGCCGCGAACGTCGCGTCCAAGCTCCTCCAGATCGTCGGCGTCAAGGCCCAGGTCGTGCTCGTGCACGAGGGCGACCAGGTCACCGCGGGCCAGTCGCCCGACGCGTGCAGCGCCCAGCCGGGCGCGGGCAACCGGATCGCCACCCAGGTCGACGCCGAGGTCGACATGATCCTCAGCGGTCACTCCCACCAGGCGTACCTGTGCCGGGTGACCGACCCCAAGGGCGGCTCCCGCCTCTACAGCCAGGGCGGCTCCTTCGGCCGGGTCATCACCAAGGTCGACTTCCAGGTGGACGCCAGGACCCGCGACGTCGTGCGCTCCTCGGTCGTGGCCGACAACCAGGTCGTGACCAGGACCGTCACCCCCGACCCGGAGATCACCACGTTCGTCCAGACGTGGAAGGACCGCGTCGCGTCGGTGGCCAACAGGCCGATCGGCAGGATCACCGCGGACATCACCAACACCGCCGTGGCCTCCGGGGAGTCCTCGCTGGGCAACCTCATCGCCGACGCCCAGCTCGCCGCGACCAGGACCGGCGGCAACGCCCAGCTCGCCCTGATGAACCCGGGCGGCGTGCGGGCCAGCCTCAACTACGCGGGCTCGCCCGCCGGTGAGGGCGACGGCGTGGTGACGTACGGAGAGGCGTTCACGGTCCAGCCGTTCAACAACCTCATGCAGGTGGTCACGCTCACCGGCGCGCAGCTCAAGACCGTTCTGGAGCAGCAGTTCGTCGGCGGCCCCAACGCCCAGGCGTTCACCAAGATCCTGCAGCCGTCGTCGAACTTCACCTACACCTACAGCGCGAGCGCGCCGTGGGGTTCGAAGGTCTCCGACATGAAGATCGACGGTGTCGCCGTGACGGACACGCAGACGATCAGAGTCGCGGCCAACAACTTCCTGGTCGGCGGCGGCGACGCGTTCCTCGCCTTCAGGGACGGCACGGACCTGTGGAGCGGCCCGCTGGACATCGACGCCTTCGCGGCCTACTTCGCGGCGAACCCGTCGATCACGCCTCCGGTGCCCAGCCACATCACGGTCGTTCCGTAACGCGGGCGAAAGGCACGCCACGCCGCGAGGATCGCGGTACGTCGTGAGACCGTGACACGCGTGACACGTGTGACACGCGCGAGGGGCCCACCGGACACGTCCGGTGGGCCCCTTGTCCTGTGAGCCCTCCGTCCCTTGGGCTTCCCGCTTCGCGGGCCCTTCCGTCCCGTGGGCTTTCCGCTCTGTGGGTCTTTCGCGTGCGGTGTCGCGGACGGCGTACGGCCGGGGATGTACGGGTGACCTCCTCCTTCCGGGGGTCGGCACCGCGGGTGCGGTGACCTACCGTGTCAGGGGTGAGAACCCGGAGAACCGACGCGCTGGTCGCGGCCGGGGTGCTGTCGGGGATCGTCGGGGGCACCTACGGCGGGCTGTCCAGCTCGGGTTTCCCCGAGCGCCCGCTGGACACGCTCGGCATGGCGCTAATCACGGTGTCGTCGCTGGCGCTGGCGTTCCGGCGGAGCGCGCCGCTGCCGGCGGGGACGATCACCGTGGCCTGCGTGGTCGCCTACTACGCCTGGCGGTACCCGGGGATCTTCGCCGCCGCGCCCGCCCTGATGTCGATCTACACGGCGGCGGCCCTCGGACGGCGTCGCCTCGCGGTGTGGCTGGCCGTCGCGATGGCCGTGGGGGTTTACGGCCTCATCGCGCTGGCCGAGGTCGACCCCGCCCCCGACGGCGGTTTCACCCTGCTCAGCGGCTGGCTGGTGGCGATGGTGGTCCTCGGGGAGACGACCAGGAACCGCCGCGCGTACCTGAACGAGGTCGAGAGGCGGGCGGCCGAGGCCGAGCGCACCCGCGAGGAGGCGGCGCTGCGCCGGGCCGACGAGGAGCGGCTGTGGATCGCCCAGGAGCTGCACGACACCCTCACCCACAGCATCTCGGTCATCAACGTCCAGGCCTCCGTCGCCATGCACCTGCTCGACCACGACCCCGCGCGGTCCCGCGAGGCACTGACCGCGATCAAGGAGTCGGGGCGGGAGGCGATGCGGGAGCTCCGCGCCACGCTGGGCGTGCTGAGGCAGGCCGATCCCGACGGCCCCGAGGCGGGCCTCGCCCGGTTGCCCCGGCTGGTCGCCAGGGCGGAGGCGGTGGGGCTGCCGGTCAGGGTCCTCGTCGTCGGGGAGCGCCTGGACCTGCCCCCGGACGTCGACCGGGCGGCGTACCGCATCGCGCAGGAGGCGTTCACCAACGTGCTCCGGCACGCCGGGCCCGCGTCGATCACGCTGACGACCGAGTACCGGCCCGGAGCGATCGTGCTGCGCGTCGAGGACGACGGGGAGTCCGCCACGGAGGTCACGAGATACGGGATGGGGTTGATCGGGATGCGCGAGCGCGCCGTCGCCGCCGGAGGATCGCTCAGCGCGGGCCCGCGCCCGCAGGGCGGGTTCGCCGTCCGGGCCGAGCTGCCCCTGGCGGGGCGGCCGTGACCGGGATGCCACCGCCTTACGACCGGGCACCGGCGGGTGGCCGTGATCAGGGTGCTGGCGGCCTACGACCGGGCACTGGCAGGGTGGTTGTGACCGGGGTGCTGGCGGCCTACGACCGGGCACCGGCGGGGCGGCCGTGATCAGGGTGCTGCTCGCCGACGACCAGGCGCTGATCCGCGCGGGTTTCCGCGCGCTGCTCGACCTGGCCGACGACATCACCGTCGTCGGGGAGGCGGGCAACGGCGTCGAGGCCGTCGAGATGTCCCGCGCGCTACGGCCGGACGTGGCGCTGCTGGACGTCAGGATGCCGCTGCTGGACGGCATCCAGGCCACCAGGAGGATCGGTGCCGACCCCGAGCTCGACGCGGTGCGCGTGGTGATCCTGACCAACTACGCCCTCGACGAGTACGTCTTCGCCGCGCTGCGCGCCGGGGCCGGGGGCTTCCTGCTCAAGGACATCGAACCGGCCGAGCTGCTGAGGTCGGTCCGGGTGGCCGCCGCCGGTGACGCGCTGCTCTCGCCCTCCGTGACCCGGCGGCTGATCGAGGAGTACGTGTCCACCCCGCCCAGGCCCGTCGCGGGACCCGGCCTGGAACGCCTGACCGGCCGGGAGCTGGAGATCCTGGCACTGGTCGCCACGGGCATGTCCAACGCGGAGATGGCCGGGCACCTGGCCATCAGCCACGCCACCGTCAAGACCCACGTCAGCCGTTCGATGACCAAGCTGGGGGCACGCGACCGGGCCCAGCTCGTCGTCTTCGCCTACGAGTCGGGGCTGGTCACACCCGGAGCCTCCGGTACGCCCGGAGCCTCCGGTGCGCTTGGAACCTCCGGAGCCGCCGTACCTGGAGCAGCCGAAGCGGCCGGAGTGTTCGGTGCGCCTGGAGCGCCTGGCACATCCGGCTCGTCGTCCGGTGGGCGCGCCTGAGGCACGCGCGTCACGCGCCCGGCCGGAGCAACCGGAGCAGCCGGGCACGACCGCGTACGCACCCGATGTGCCCGGTCACACCCGGCCTTGACAGGCGCGGGGACGGCCCGGCGGGCGTTGCAGGTACGGGAAGGGCCCGGCGGGCGTGTCCGGCTCCCGCCCTCGCGAGAACTCCGCGGGGCGGGGGCGGGAACGTGCCACAGCCGTTTCCGGCGACTCCCTGGAACCCCGGGCTCTGGACTCCTGGAGGACAGGGCCGGGGAGACAGGGGACCTAGTGGCGCGCGGGCTCGCGCTCCTCGATGGGCTCGTTGCCGCGCTCGGGGACGAACCGGTAACCGACGTTGCGGACCGTGCCGATCAGCGCCTCGTACTCGGCGCCGAGCTTGGCGCGGAGCCGCCGGACGTGGACGTCCACGGTGCGGGTGCCGCCGAAGTAGTCGTACCCCCAGACCTCCTGGAGGAGCTGGGCGCGGGTGAAGACCCTGCCGGGGTGCTGCGCCAGGTACTTCAGGAGCTCGAACTCCTTGAAGGTCAGATCCAGCGCGCGCCCGCGGAGCCTGGCGGTGTAGGTGGCCTCGTCGATCGAGAGGTCCCCGTTGCGGATCTCGTCCGGCACCTCCTCGGCGGCGGACAGGTGGAGCTTGCCCACGGCCATCCTGAGCCGCGCCTCGACCTCGGCGGGCCCGGCGGTGTCGAGGATGACGTCGTCGGTGCCCCACTCCGCGGTGAGCCCGGCGAGACCGCCCTCTGTGACGATCACCACCAGGGGACAGGCGACGCCCGTGGTGCGCAGCAGCCTGCACAGGCTCTTGGCCTGGACGAGCTCGCGTCGCGCGTCCACCAGGATCGCGTCGGCGGGCGGGGCGTCGAGCAGGGCGGATGCCTCCGCGGGCGCGACCCGTACCGAGTGCAGTAGCAGCCCCAGCGCCGGAAGCACCTCAGTTGAGGGCTCAAGGGCGTTGGTGAGCAGCAGGAGATTGCTCACGATGCCTCCTTCCCGCGTCATGTCGGCGATAGCCGTACAAACACGTAAGGACCCGGGGGCTACGTTGCCCAGGTCCCGTAGTAGGTGAGGATAACCCACAAGGGTTCAGCGTCCAGCGAACGTCCACCTGGTGAACACCCGTTCTCCATGTGAATTCGCCGTAATGGTGCGGTAACCCTACGTGTCCTTGGGGAGTTGATTCACTGATGGCGACGGTCATTGTCAGATATTGGGCCGCGGCGAAGGAAGCGGCGGGGATCGCGGAGGAGCGTTCCGAGGCCGCGACGCTCGCCGAGTTGATGACGAAAATCACATCGAACCGTGAAGGACTGGCCCGGGTGGTGAGCCGGTCGTCGTTCCTGGTAGACGGGGATCCGGTGGGCAGACGGGCCCACGAGACGATCATCCTGACGGACGGGGCGACGGTCGAGGTGCTCCCGCCCTTCGCGGGCGGCTGAGCGGGAGCGGGCCCGAGCGCGGTGCCCCTGGGAGGGCGGCCCTGGGAGGGATGAGATCGGGGAGGGATGGGTCCGGGAAGGGGCGGCGCTACCACCGGCGCGGCGTTTCGGACAGGATTACCAGGGGAGGTCACGCCAATGGCCCCCTCGGGCCGGGGAACGAACAGGGAGTCGGATGCGCAAGCTGATCGGTTTTCTCCTCGTGCTTCTCGTTCTCGTGGTGATCCTCGACAGGGTCGCCGTCACGGGGGTCCAGCGCGAGATCGCCACGCAGGCCACGGCGAAGTACGACCTCCAGACCCCGCCCGAGGTCACGATCGAGGGCATCCCCTTCCTCACCCAGGCGATCGCCGGGCGTTACGAGGAGGTCAGGGTCGCCGCGGGCGCGATGACCGTCTCGGGCATCCGGCTGTCGAGCGTCGACTTCACCCTGCGCGGGGTCACGGCCCCGCTGGAGGACCTGGTGCTCCGCCCCCAGCAGGTGGACATGCGCGCCGAGCGCGTGGAGGGGACGGTGGTCGTCCCGGTGGAGACGCTCAACCAGAGGGCACCTCAGGGGATCAAGGTCGGTGTCGTGGGCGACGAGCTCAACGTCAGCGGGGAGATCACCGTGCTGGGCCAGAAGGTGCCCGTGAAGGCGGCGCTGAAGGTCGACATCACCGAGGACGGCCTGCGGCTCGTCCCCGGGAAGGTCACCCTGGGCGGAGGCATCCCCGTGCCCGATCCCGAGCGGTTCATCAACTACCGCATCCCGATCGGGAAACTGCCGTACAACCTCAAGCTCACCGAGGTCAAGGCCGTTCCCCAGGGGCTGCGCATCTCCGGCGAGGCCTCCGACGTACCCCTCCGAGGCTGAACGTGCCCCGTGCCTGAACCGGATCGTCCCGCCGTACGTCGTGAGGATGTGAGCCAAGCCGGAACCGCCGACGAGCAACTCGTCAGGGCGCTCTTCGACGAGCACGGCGGGCCACTCTACGGCTACGTGCTGCGGCTGACGGGCGACTCGGGGAGAGCGGAGGATGTCGTGCAGGAAACGCTGTTGCGGGCTTGGCGCCATCCTGACGCGTTCGCCGGCCGCTCCATCCGCGCGTGGCTGTTCACGGTGGCCCGCAATCTCGTCGTCGACCAGCATCGCGCGCGCAAGGCCCGTCCCCCGGAGACGGGCGACGAGGCGCTCGCCGTGGTGCCCGCCGACGACGAGCTGGAGCGGGCCGTCGAGTCGTGGGCGGTCGCCGAGGCGCTGGCCGCGCTGCGGCCCGAGCACCGCGAGGTGCTGGCCGAGGTCTACTACCAGGGGAAATCCGTCAAGGAGGCCGCCGAGTCACTCGGCATCCCCGCCGGAACGGTTAAATCGCGCACGTATTACGCGCTTCGGGCGCTCAAGCTGGCGCTGGAGGAGCGGGGGCTCGCGCCATGATGATGACCTGTGACGAAGTACGGATGTCGCTCGGGGTCTACGTTCTCGGTGCCCTGGAGCCGGACGAGCGCGTGCTCGTCGAGGCCCATCTCGCCGAGTGCGCCGAGTGCCGGGCCGAGCTGGAGGAGCTGGCCGGGGTGACGACGTTCCTCGGCAGGGTGTCCGAGAGCGACGTGGCGCAGGTGGCGAGCCCGCCCACGGCGGTGCTCGACCGGCTGCTCAGCGCGAAGGTCAGGCGGCGCCGTACGAACCGCCTGATGCTCTCGCTGGCCGCCTCGGTCCTGGTGGTCGGGCTCGGTGGCGGGACCCTGTGGACCGTCGTCCAGACCCAGGGCTCCCAGGAGGCCGTCCCGGCGTCGGCGCCCCTGGCGGACAGGGCGCCGGCCGCCGCGAGGGAGGCCCAGGAGGACGCCCGGTCCTTCTCGGACACGACCGCGCCCGAGGCCGACGCCAGGACCAGTGCCAAGAGGGCCCCCGGGACCCCGACGGGCGCCCCGGCCCCGGCGGACGGCTCCGCGCCGGCGACCTCCGGGTCCTCGACCGCCGCCCCCGTACCGAGGCCCTCCGCGTCCCCGACGTCCGAGTCCGCGCCGGAGATCCTGCTCGCCCCGAGCGAGCTGCGGTTCAAGGGGGCGGACCGTACGGGCACGGTCCGCGCGACGGTGACCGTGTCCCCGGGCGAGGGGGCGACCACGATCAAGGTCATGCTCACCGGGGTGGCCAAGGGCACGCGCTGCCGGCTGGAGGTGATCGGGGAGGGCGGCCTCAGGGAGACGGCGGGCAACTGGGTCGTCAACAGGGCCGCCTACGACGAGTCGGGTGGCTTCGAGGGCACCACGACGATCCCGCCGGAGCGGATCACGTCGTTCGAGATCACCACCGCCGAGGGACGGGTGCTGCTCACGATCCCCGTCCCCTGAACCCGTTCCGCCCCCGCCTCCGCTTCCGCCCGCCGGGACGGTGCGGGAACGGTCGCCGGGGCGGTGCGGGAACGGCCCGGAGCGGTGTGGGAATGGTCCGGGGCGGTGTGGGAATGGTCCGGGGCGCACGCCTGTTGTCGTGTTCCGTGACCGGTTTGACGGTGGTGGTCGTCACCCTCGCCCTCGCCACGCTCGTGGGCGTGGTTCTGCGGCGTCGGAACGGCGTGGCGCGAGAGGTGAGGGGCGACGTGGAGAGGCTCACGTCCGGCGACATCCAGGCGGAGCTGGGGGAGCGGGCCACGCTCGTGCAGTTCTCCACCTCCTTCTGCCAGCCGTGCCGGGCGACCCGGCGGATCCTCGGCGAGGTGGCCGGGATGGTGCCCGGCGTCGCGCACGTGGAGATCGACGCGGAGTCCCGCCTCGACCTGGTCCGTACGCTGAACATCCTGCGCACTCCCACCGTCCTCGTCCTCGACGCGTCCGGCAGGGTCGTGAAGCGCGCCTCCGGCCAGCCCAGGAAAGCCGACGTCATCGGCGCGCTCGGTCTGGCGGTCGGCGAATGAGCGGGGCACCCTATCGCCCATTGAACGATCATGTCTCAGAAATTGGACAGGGATGTGACAGATGGCGGGACGCCGGGGTAATGTCGTGGACATGAACTCCACGACAGAGCTGCTCACGAAGCGGCGCGCGGTTGATTTCTGCCGCGTGACCACCGCTCTCTGTCGCGTTTCCTAAGGGCGATCTCAAGCGGCCGTCGAGCCGCACCGATCTGCACAACCCTTCAGGAGCATCAGGCGATGCAGGTTGATTCCCGAGCCCTCCGCTTCGCAGCGGCCGTAACCACCGTCGTGCTCGCACTCGTCCTCGTGACGGGCAGCGCATGGCTGCTGGCCGCGCAGGCCGCCGTGTTCGCACTGGGCACTCTCGGCACCTCGCCGTACGGGATGATTTTCAAAGGGATAGTGAAGAGCCCGCCGAAGGAGCTGGAGGACGCCGCCCCGCCGCGTTTCGCACAGGGGGTCGGATTCGCCTTTGCTCTGGTGGGCCTGGTCGGATACGTCGCACAGATTACGCCGCTGGCCCTCGGCGCCGTCGCAGCGGCCCTTTTCGCCGCCTTTCTCAACGCCGCATTCAGTTTCTGTCTCGGCTGCGAGATGTTTTTGATCATTCGCCGTTTACTACCCGCCGCACGATGATCCTGGAGGATCAAAATGAGCCGCTCCGCCGTCCTGGTCGACGCTGACTGGGTCGAGGCCAACCTCGACACTCCCGGTGTCGTTCTCGTTGAAGTGGACGAGGACGCCAGCGCATACGACAAGGGCCACATCCGTGGTGCCGTGAAGGTCGACTGGAAGCAGGACCTGCAGGACCCGGTCCGCCGTGACTTCATCGACCGCGAGGGCTTCCAGGCGCTGCTGTCGTCCAGGGGCATCGCCAACGACGACACCGTGGTCCTCTACGGCGGCAACAACAACTGGTTCGCCGCCTACGCGTACTGGTACTTCAAGCTCTACGGCCACGAGAACATCAAGCTCCTCGACGGCGGCCGCAAGAAGTGGGAGCTCGACTCCCGCGAGCTGGTCAAGGACGTCGTCGCGCGTCCCGCGACGAGCTACCAGGCCAAGGACCAGGACCTGTCCATCCGCGCCTTCCGCGACGACGTCGTCGCCGCGATCGGCAAGCTCAACCTGGTCGACGTGCGCTCGCCCGACGAGTTCTCCGGCAAGCTGCTCGCGCCCGCCCACCTCCCGCAGGAGGCGGCGCAGCGCGGCGGCCACGTTCCCACCGCCCGCAACATCCCCTGGTCGAAGACGGCCAACGACGACGGCACCTTCAAGACCGACGAGGACCTCAAGGCCCTCTACGAGGGCGAGGGTGTCGACTTCTCCAAGGACACCATCGCCTACTGCCGCATCGGGGAGCGCTCCGCGCACTCGTGGTTCGTCCTCCACGAGATCCTCGACCAGGCCAGCGTCAAGAACTACGACGGATCGTGGACCGAGTACGGCTCGCTCATCGGCGTGCCGATCGAACTGGGAGAGGCCCGATAATGACTCAGGGATGCGCTGCTCCGGAACAGACGGTTGCCCTTCCGGCCGGGATCGACCTTTCGAGCCAGGCCGTCATCCAGGGCGTGGTGTCGGGCGCGGGCACGGCATACGCCCGCCTGCTCGACCACGCGGGAGAGTTCACCGGCGAGGTCGTGGTGTCCGAAGAGGGCATCTTCCGCTTCTTCGCCGCCCCCGGTGACTGGACCGTCCGCATCATCGCGGGCGGCGGGATCACCAAGGACATCCCGGCCCAGGCCCGCCTGGGCGAGGTCACCCAGCTCGCCGTGGCCGTCTGACCCTCCGGGGCCGGACTCGCCACAGCGGACTAGCACGTTGACCGCACGGCACGAACAGCACGAACAGCACGAACGGTACGAATCAGCAGGGTGAAAAGGACCGGTCTCTCCTCGGGAGGCCGGTCCTTTCCGTTGGGGGCCGGTTCTTCCCGTCGCGCGGGACGTGCGGGGACATGCGGGGACGTGCTGGGACGTGCGGGGAGTGTGCCGTCGGCCCCGCCGGTCGGGCTGCGCTCCGTCGGGGGAGTCGTTAGCATGCGTCGGGTGCCTGAAACGCCTGTTATGCCCGCACAGTCGCCGGCGGTCGGCCGGAGGCCCGCCTCGCTCTCCGCGGCCTCGCTGCCCATGCACACGCTCAGGATCTTCGGTGCCTGCGCCCTGTCGCTGATCCTCTGGTTCTCGGCGGGCAGGGTGGTCCGCGCGCTGCTGATGGTGGCCGCCAGCGAGGTCTCCCACGGTGACTACCGGCAGGTACGGCTCGTCATCACGATGTTCGTCTTCACGCTGATCGTGCTGAACGAACTCGTGGTCATGGTCGGCATGCTGCACTCGGTGCGCGGGGCGCTGCGGGAGATCCGGGCGCGGCGGGAGGGCGGCGAGGCGGACGAGAGCATGTTCGGCGCGCTGAACCGCGCCACGCTCGTCTTCGCCACCATCTACCTCGCCTGGAGCTTCCAGAACGCGGACGCCAGGGAGTTCATCGCCGTCGACACCGCCAGGCGGGTCGACCAGGACTTCGCGACGAGCCTCGCGGGCGGCGAAATCGAGGGCGGCACCGGGCTCTCCACCCTGGACGTACGGGTCTCCCTGGGCGTCGCCGTGGTCGCGTACCTGCTCAAGACGCTGTTCAGCTGGTGGCACGTGAACGGCAAGGTCAAGGGCAGCGGCGTGCTCACGACCCTCTTCGAGCTGGCCTTCGCCTTCTACAGCATCAACGCCCTGTTCGCCTTCACCGAGGCGCGGGCGGACTGGCTGGACCACCGGGTCGCCGTGACGACGGTCAGGGACTGGGCCGAGACGGCGGGCGAGGCCGTGCCGTGGTGGAAGACCTTCTGGGACGCGGTCGGGGACGTCTGGCCCCACGTGATCGACGGTCTGGTCGTCCCGCTCACCTGGCTGACGGTCGCCTCGCTCGTCTACGGGGCCTTCGCTGAGGACACCCGGGCCGTCGTACGGGGGACCAGGCTCGACAACGTGGCCACCCGGATGGAGCGGACGCACAACCTCACCCAGACCACGATGACCCGTGCGACGGCCGGGTTCCAGGAGCGCTGGGTCCCCCCGGTGAACGCCTTCCGGCTCGCCGTCCGGGGCGGTCCCGCGCTGTTCGGTCTCTTCTGTCTCGGTTACGTCGGCATCAGGGTGGTCACCGACTACGCGGACCGGGGCGTGCGGATGCTGATCGGCAACGAGGACCCGTTCGTCTGGCTGGCGCTGGCCGGGCCGGTGTCCTTCGTCAGGGAGATGGTGGTGCTGACGCTGACGGTCTGCCTGCTGGCGGCCACGTTCGACATCGCGGCCACCCGCAGTCGTGAAGCGGGGGAGACGCTCACCGCCTGAAGCGCAGCACCTGGTCCTGGACGGGGTCCTTCTGCTTCGCGGCTTCCTTGAAGATGTCCTTCACGGACTGGTCCTCCACGACGCGGTACGTGGCGGGACGGACGTGGACCTCGACCTGCCCGGCCAGCTTCCTGGGCACCACGCCGACCATGTCGTAGGAGTAGGCGGTACCGACCCTGTGGTCCTTGGCCTCCTGCGGGAGGTCGTTGCTCTCGGGCAGGACCTTCCACGCGCGGCCGTCGGAATGTCTTATCTCGACCTCGGGCTCACCGCGCAGGCTGACGCCCTCGGCGTCCAGCGCGGTCCTCGTCACCTTGATCTTCAGCCACTGGCGGTCGGCGGGGAGGGGCTTCTGGCCGGGCAGGCTGTCCACCTGCTCGACCGAGGCCTTCCACGACACGTGCATCAGCGTCATGGCGCCTCCCGGCGCGACGGTGTAGATCCTGTCGGCGGGGTTGCCGGTTCTGTAGACGGTGTAACCGCTCCAGGCGGAGATCGCGAGGCCGAGCCCCACGGCCACGATCGCCCCGCCGACGCGCAGCGCCGTGCGGCGGCTCCTCGGCGGCGAAGTCTCCTCCGTGGCCGTCGTGGCCGCTGTGGCCGCTCCGGTCCTCGTGGTCTCCGCGGTCTCCGGTGGGGGGCGTTCCCCGGGAGGGGAGGCGGTGGCCGCGGCCGTCCCGGTTCCGGTGGCGGAGGGTCTGGGCAGCGGGGGGCCGGGGACGGACGGGAACGGCTGGGTCGAGGCTCCCGGTGGCTCCTCTTCCGCCGGTTCCTCCACGGGAGGCTTCGGGGGCCAGACCTGCTCGTCCGGGAACGTCCGCAGCGGGCCGGGCGTCCACTGGCCACCGCCGCCCGGAGGTTGCCGGCGCTGGGGTGGGGTGGGGCGGCTCCTGGCCGGGGTGGGCGCGGCGGGGGGTACGCCGGGGAGCCCCGGGGCCGGGGTGGAGGGTGCGGCGGGGAACCCCGGGGCCGGGGTGGCCGGGGTGATCGGGCCGGCCGGGCCGGGAGGTGCCGGTGGTGCGTCGGGCCGGGGCCGGGGGGACGGGGCCGGCCGCGCCGGAGCGGGGAACCCCTGCCCGGTACGGCGGTTCCCGGGCTCGGGCGGGTTCAGCCGCCGGGCCTTGGGCGGCGCGGGCCGTTCCGGACTCTGCCCGGCGGGCGGCCGGTGGGGCGCGGGGGGTTCCGCGCGATGCTCCACCTGACGTTCCGTTTGACGTTCCGCGTGGCGTCCGCGAGGTCGCGTGGGCGCGTCGTCATCGGGATGACCGGGCGGTACCGGGTGCCCGAGGGGGGCACCGGGGCGGCCGGGAGCGCCGGGGACGCCGGGATTGCCGGGGATTCCGGTGGCGCCGGGACCACCGGGACCACCGGGGGTGCTGACAGTGCCGGATGCGCCGAGAGGTGTCGGGGCCGGTGACATCGGATGCTCACCGACGGCACCGGGAGGCGTCGGGCCGGGTCGTACCGGGCCTTGCTGTGCCGGACCGGGCCGGGCCGGGCCGGGTCGCGTCGGGCCTTGCTGTGCCGGATGCTCACCCGGGGTGCCCGGGGGCACCGGCCAGGTGCCGAGGGTGGCGGGCCAGGGGCTGCCTCGGTAGGGATCGTGAGGCGGTGCGGAGGAGTGAGGCGGTGCGGAGGAACGGCCTTCCGAGGCGGACCGTTCTTCCCGTGCGAGCCGTTCTTCCCGTGCGAGCCGTTCCTCTCGCGTGAGCCGTTCCTCTCGCGAGACGAACCAGTCGCGGCCCTGCTCGTCCTCGGGGCCTCCCTGGTGTGGCGTCCCCATCAGGTCCTGCTCGCCAACTCGTAGACGTCCTTCGCGGTGGAGGTCAGTCGTCGCGCGGCCGCCTCGTCCAGGCCGAGGTCTATCTCGATCTCGGGTCCGTTCGGCTCGACGATGAAACCGGATGAGGGGGCGAGCAGGATCCGCGAGTCCGGGAGCTCGCCGGGCGGGATCTCGAAGACCGTCACGCCCTCGGTCCACCAGCCCGGCTGGATGTAGGGATTGGTGATGGTCAGCGTCTGGTCCACCCTGTCGGAGGACACGTAACGGTGCCCGCCGCCCGTCAGCAGCCGGGGAGGTCCCAGCCGCTGCGGCTCCCAGGTCGCCGTGGCGCCCACCTCGACGATGACGAAGATCCCCTTGGCGGTCACCCGTTCCCGCTCGCCGCCGGGCTTCGGGGCCGCGATGGCCTTGGCCGCGTGCACCGCCTTGACCCGTGCGGAGAACCGCGAGCCGGTGACCTCCTCGTCGATGTCACCGGTCGAGGTGAGGGGCGCGTCGTGGTCGTCGATCCCCGAGCGGAAGGCCTGCAGCCCCACGGCCGAGGCCGCCAGCGCGATCCCGGCCAGTACGGCGCCGGCGGTGCGCCACCGGCTCGGCGGCGCGGTGGTCCCGCGCCGGGCGGGCGCTCCGGAGCGGGAGCGGGAACCGGGCCGGGGGTTGTTCTCGGGCCGGGAAGGAGACGGCGGAAGGGTCTCGGGCTGGGGGCGGGAGGAGACGTTCACGACCGCGTTCCCTTCGGTACGACGGGAAGCGTGACCTGCGCCGTCACCACGGGCTTCTCCTTGCCCCCGTCCTCCTCCGTCACCAGGAACCAGCCCGGCGCCAGGGTGACCCCCTCACGCCACTCGTACTTGCCGACGTCGATCGTCAGCTGCTTGGGGATCCGCTGCTTGTCCTCCAGCTCGTACTTGACCACGACGCTGGTCGGCAGGGCGGGGTGGAGTTGTGTGCTCTCGCCCCCTCCGGTGGGGGAGAACAATGACGCGCCGTATTTGCCCTTGATCGCCGGGGTTATCTTGAGCAGGGACGTGCCGAGGGACCCTCCGGCCAGGGTGCCCTCGTAGAGCAGTCCCGTGCTCGCGGTCTCGTCGCCCTTGTTGACGACCCGGAGCTCGATCTCCAGGAAACGCTTGGCCGGGCTGCCGAACAGGCCGGGCTCACTCAGCGTGCGGGACCCGACGAACGTGGTCGTGAACTGCTCCTGGTCCACGGTCGAGCCCTGGCCGAGCCGCTTGGGAGGCTTCTCCGCGGCCGTGGCGAAGCCGCCGAGGGCGGCGGTGGCTCCCAGACCGGCGATCGTCACCAGGGCGACGAGCGGGACCGCGATGGGGCGCCGTCTGGTGGGACCCTCGGGAGGGGGAGTCATGAGAAATGATGTTAATCGCTGACGTCCGTCTCATCCGACCCATCTGTCCCTTAAGTACTGGTGAACCTGGGGAAAATACAGCGGATTGACGGGAACGCTGCCCGAATATGATGTCGAACTCTTACGCTGTCTCCGAGGCTTCCGATGAGCCCGATGGCGGAGGTTCCGTGGCGGACGTGCATCCAGAGCATGCGCAGCTCCAGGCGGACCGGATCTACCTGGGCTGGCAGTACGCCTTGTTGCACCCTGATCCGGGTCCGGCTCCCAAGCGACCCTCGCCCGTCGAGAATCCTCCCGAGCCGCTCGACCCCGAGTGGGTGCGCAGGGAACGCCTCAACGAGGACCTGCTGAACCGGCCGGTCAAGATCGTTCGTGGGTTCATGGCCGCGCTCGCCACCCTCATCCTCGTCCTCGGCATCACCGAGATGCTCAGCTGGTCGTTCGCCGCCGTCGGGGTGATCGCCGCCGGTGGCATCGCGGCGTTCTGCAGCTACGCCGTCCACCAGGGCGACCGGGCGGTGCGCCACCGCATCAAGGAGCGCGAGGTGGCCGGCGACCGGCTGCGGGAGGAGCGCGACAGGGAGCTCTTCCTCGCCCAGGAGGAGCACGCCGCCCGCTACCGGGAGTGGGCGGAGAAGAAGGAGCGCCACGACCGCCAGCTGACCTGGTACGCCGTGGCGGTGCCCGACGAGATCGACCGGATCGACGTGGCCGGGGGCACGCTGCCCGGCTGGTCGGCGCTGATCACCCTGCTCGGCGCGACCCGCCTCTACAGCGGCGGCCACCTCACCGTGCTCGACCTGTCCGAGGGCGCGATCGCCAAGGACCTGATCGAGCTCGCGCGCAGGGGCGGCGACGACCCGCTGGTCTGGGTGCTGCCGGTCGACCTGCCCCGGCTCGACCTGGGCGCGACGCTCGCCCCGGAGGCCTTCGCCGACGTCCTCGCCCACGTGGTGAGCGTCAGCGAGGAGCACCGCTCGACCAGGGACCTGTCGTTCGACAACGCCATCCTGGAGCGGGTCCTGGAGGTCCTCGGCGAGAGCGCCACGATCAACCAGGTCACCGCCGCCCTGCGCGCCCTCGCCCAGGTCGGCGACCCCCGCGAGGACCTGCGGTACGGCCTGATCACCGCCACCCAGCTGGAGCGGATCGGCACGCTGTTCGGCCGGGGCGTCAGCGACCGGGTGGTGATCGAGCGGGCGTGGGCGCTGGAGTCGCAGCTGCGCAAGCTGGAGACCCTCGGCTCCGAGGCGGTGCGCCTGCCGCCCGCGCGCCTGCGGGTCGTGTCGATGGACCGCCAGGCGGGCGTGTTCGGCAACCGCGTCCTCGGCACGTACGTGGCGACCGCGCTCACCCACATCCTGCGCCAGTCGCCCGCCTCCGAGCGGCCGTGGTACCACACGATCATCGTCGCGGGCGCGGACAAGCTCCGCGGTGACGTGCTCGACCGGCTGATGGACGCCTGCGAGACCTCCAGGACCGGCCTCGTGCTCACCTACCGCGCGCTGACCCCGACCGTACGGGAGCGGCTCGGGCGCGGGCACGCGGCGGTGACGTTCATGCGGCTCGGCAACGCCGAGGACGCCCGGGTCGCCAGCGAGCACGTCGGCACCGAGCACCGGCTGGAGCTCGCCCAGCTCACCGAGACGATCAGCGCCGCCGGGGCCGGGATGGACGGCGGCTACGTCTCCACGGTCGGCCAGGCCGAGGAGGGCGACGAGGAGCGCGACGTGAGCCACACAGACCTCAAGGAGGACATCACCGAGTCCACCGAGTGGGGCCGTCGCGCGACCAAGGCGATGGGGGAGACCGAGCGGGTGCTGCACCGCTCCAGGGAGTTCCTCGTCGAGCCCCACCAGCTCCAGCAGCTTCCCACCACCTCGGTGATCGTCACCGACGCCACCGCCGACGGCCGCAGGGTCCGTCTCGCCGACGCCAACCCGGCCATACTGACCTTCCCCAAGACGACGCTGGGCGAGTTCGACGAGATCAAGGAAGCCGCGCTGGACCACGTGCACCAGGAGAGGCGGGCCGAGCCGCGCGCGTCGAGCGCGTTCGAGGACGCGCCGCCCAACCTCGGCCCGCCCCCGGCCAGGCTCGACTGGCGTCGCCGCTGATGCGAACCCGGCCCGCGTCGACGAGAGCCCGGCCGACGAGAGCCCGGCCGACGCGGACCCGGCCGACTCGGGCCCGGGGGGCGGAGGATCGGGGGCGGAGGCTTGGGTGACGCGGTTCCGGGAGATGCGGTTCCGGGTGGCGCGGGCCCGGAGGGCGGAGGGCCGGGCGGTGTGGTTCCGGGTGGCGCGGGTTCGGAGAGGTCGGAGGGTGAGGGATCGGGTGGGGATCGTTCGGGCGGCGGCGTTTTCGCCGGGTGCGTCAACGAGCCGTCCGTATGTCGTAATGGGATGGTCAATGCGGGGGTGCGAGCCCCGAGTCAGGTTCGACCGTGGTTGCGGGGGTGACCTACCCTCGATCTCGATCATGCGTCGGCCGGTACGACGGAGCGATCCGTGAAGCGTCAACCCTCCGGCCTGGAGCCGGGTCCCCCGGGTGGAGACCAAATGCAGCCAAGTGTGTCCCGTCCGCCCAATGCCCTGACCGGTCCCTGGTACAGAATCCAGGCGATCACGGCGCCCTCGCGCAGCTCCTCCGCCGAGTGGGACTTCGTCACCGTCCTGCCCGCCGTACTCTCCACGGCACAGCGCAACCGGCCCTTCGTGGTCGGCTGGCTCTCGCGCGGGTCCGGCGCCCCGCTGGAGCTGATCACCAACGCCGGGCCGCTCACCCCGCCGCGCCCGCCGCGCAGGGCCGCCACCGAGGCCGAGCACGCCCCCGGCGGCCCCGAGCCGCTGCTGTTCCCCAGCGGCGCCCGTGGCGTCCGGATCGGCGACGAGTGGCTCCGCGACCTGTCCGACCTCGCCTGGACCGTCTGCCCGGGACGGCAGGCCCCGCCGCTCGGCGGGCGCCGCGAGCCGGACGCCGACGAGATCAGGCGGCCCACGCTCTTCGAGTCGACGCTGGTCACGCTCATGTCCCGGCCGTTCGCCTGGCTGGTGGTGGCCGAGCAGACCGACCTGCTCGACGCCGAGGTCGCGCACCTGCGCACCCAGCTCAACGTGCTGCGGCAGTACGGGGACGCCTCCGAGCGCTCCCGCTACGACGCCGAGCGGGCCGAGCGGCGCATGCAGGAGCTGGACGCCTTCCGCGAGGCCGGGCTCTGGAACGTCCGGGTGCTCGCCGGGGCCGCCGGGCCCGAGGAGCTGCGCCAGATCGCCCCGGTGCTCGTCGGCTCGGCCGAGATGAGCCACCACCCCTACCGCCTGCGCAGCGCGCTCTCCGGCCCCGTGTACGGCTTCGCCGAGGCGCTGGCCACCACCCTGCAGGACCCGGCGGACGGCGCGGCCTCCCCGTTCGCGGCCACCGCGGGGGCCCTCGCCGCCCTCGCCGGGCTGCCGCACCGGGAGGTGCCGGGGGTACGGGTCCTCGACGCGGGCTTCTTCGACGTGACCAGCGAGGCCGACACCGTGCCCGGCGCGCTCACCGTCGAGCTCGGGTCCATCCTCGACGGCCAGGACAGGCCGGTCGGCTCGTTCAAGGTCCCGCTGGCCACCCTCAACCGGCACGCGTTCGTCACCGGCGCCACCGGCTCCGGCAAGTCCCAGACCGTCAGGCACCTGCTGGAACAGCTCACCGGCGCGGGCATCCCGTGGCTGGCGATCGAGCCGGCCAAGTCCGAGTACGCCTCGATGGGCGGCCGGATCGAGCACCTCGCCCCGGTGACCGTGATCAACCCGTCGGCCCCGGAGAGCGTGCCGTTCAGCGTCAACCCGCTCGCCCCCGAGCCCGGCTACCCGGTGCAGGCGCACATCGACATGGTCCGCGCGCTGTTCATGGCGGCCTTCGACGCCGAGGAGCCGTTCCCGCAGATCATGTCGCTCGCCCTGCAGCGGGTCTACGAGGCCAACGGGTGGGACGTGGTCACCGGGTGGGCCGCCCCGGGGGCCGCGGTCCGGCCCGCCGTACCGACCCTCGAACAGCTCCAGCGGCACGCGATGGACGTGATCAAGGAGATCGGGTACGGCCGGGAGGTCCAGGCCGACGTGGAGGGCTTCATCTCGCTGCGGCTGCGGTCGCTGCGGGTGGGTTCCGCGGGCCGGTTCTTCGAGGGCGGGCACCCCGCCGACATCGGCGACCTGCTCCAGCGCAACGTGGTGCTCGCGATCGAGGACGTCGCCAACGACGAGGACAAGGCGTTCCTGATGGGCACCTTGATCATCCGGATCGTGGAGCACCTGCGGATGCGGGCCAGGAAGGAGCGCAGCAGCGGGCTCAAGCACGTCATCGTGATCGAGGAGGCGCACCGGCTGCTCCGCGACCGAGGCGCCGGGCGGGCCAGCACGCACGCCGTCGAGCTCCTGGCGGGCATGCTCGCCGAGATCCGCGCGTACGGCGAGGGCATCGTGGTCGCCGAGCAGATCCCCACGAAACTCGTCTCCGACGTGGTGAAGAACACCGCGCTGAAGGTGATCCACCGGCTCCCCGCCGAGGACGACCGCCAGCTGGTCGGCGCGGCGACGAACCTGAGCGAGGAGCAGTCCCGGCAGGTCGTCTCGCTCCCGCCCGGCGTCGCCGCGGTCTTCGCCGACGGCATGGACCGGCCGCTGCGCATCCAGGTGCCGCTGGGCGAGGACCGCGAGCGCCCGGTCCCCGGCCACATGCCGCCCATCTGCGGACGCCGGTCGGCGGCCTGCGGGCAGGAGTGCCGCGCCGGCCGGGCCTGCACGCTGGTCGAGCTGCGCGAGGCGGACCTGCTCGCCGGGGCGTCCGACTGGGCCTGGCTGCGGATCTGGACCGACACGCTGGTGCTGGCGTTCTGCACCAACCGGCCGGTGCCCGGGGTGCCCAGGGCGCTGGCCGACCTCTGGGCGGATCTCCCGGCGCGGCGCCGCGAGTGCCTGCTGGCCACGACGGTGGAGCGCTGCGTGGGCCGCCGCGCCTGGTCGCTGCGGACCGTGAGCGACCCGGCCACGCTGACCGAGCAGGTCGCCACGGTCGCGACCAGGCTGCTCGGCCCCGACCGCGACCCCGGCGAGCGCCCCGGCCCCGCCTGGGTCATCCCGCAGGTGCGGTGGCTGCACGAGGTGGACAGGCTCTTCCCGTACGGCCAGCCCGCGCCCAACCCGCGCGGCTCCGCGCCGGTGATGGAGTACGCCCTGTTCAACCGTCCCGCGGGCGGCACCGAGCTGCTCGGCCACCGGGCCAAGGCGCTCCGCCACCATCCGCTGTCCATGGAGGTCGACAGGAACAGGGAGCTGGCCTGGCGGGTGATCCTCGGCGACGACGAGCGCGAGAGCGTGGAGCGCGACATCCTCACGGTCACCATCGGCATTGACCCGGCCGACCGGCTCCGGCACGTGTCCCAGACCATGGGGGCGGGCTGGCTGGAGAGCGTGCTGTCGTGGCCGGGCCGGTTCGTGCTGCCCTTCGACGCCGACTCGCCGGAGCCCGCGGAGCTCGCCTTCGTGGAGCAGTGAGGGGGGCGGTCCGGCGGGGGTGCCTCCTGCGGCGGGTTCGCTTCGCGGGTTTTCCCAGAGGTCTTTTCCGGCGTCTTTCCCGGGTGCTTTCTGACCGGGTCCGAGGGCTTTCGTACCTCACCGTCACCGGGGAGTGTGTGTGACGTGCCGCCGGGGGTGACGGTGCCGAAGCAGGGCTAAGATCTGCGGCATGAACGATTCGGTGATTCCGGTCCCGCGGCCGGGCCGGTCGGCCGCCGGGTCGTCCCGTGACGGGTCGCCAAGCTCGTCCCGCGGGTCGTCAACCCCGGCCCGCGGCGGGTTGTCAGGCTCGTCCCACGACGGGTCGCCAAGCGAGGAGACGGCATGACTCAGCTTCCGCTGCGGGCGCAGCTCGCCACCGCTCTCGGCCGGACGGCCGCGACCCTGTCCCGGGTCACCGGGCGCGGGGACGGATCGGTGATCGGGGGCCGGGTCAGCCTGGTCCTGGAGCCCGACCTGCTGCGCAAGCTCGCGCACGACCGCAAGCTCGCGCTGGTGAGCGCGACCAACGGCAAGACCACGACGACCCGCCTGATCACCTCCGCGCTGTCGGAGCTCGGCGACGTCGCCACCAACGCCTTCGGCGCCAACATGCCCGCCGGGCACGTCTCGGCGCTGTCGTCGGCCAAGCACGCCCCGTACGGCGTGCTGGAGGTCGACGAGAAGTACCTGCCCGAGGTGATCGACACCACCGGGGCCGGGGTCATCTGCCTGATGAACCTCAGCCGCGACCAGATGGACCGGGCGGGCGAGATCTGGCTGCTCGCCCAGAAGTGGCGCCGGGCGCTGGCCGGAAAGAACACCCACGTGATCGCGAACGCCGACGACCCGCTGGTGACCTGGGGCGCCTCCACCGCCGCCTCGGTCACCTGGGTGTCGGCGGGCCAGCCGTGGAAGGAGGACTCCTGGTGCTGCCCCGAGTGCGGCGGCCCCCTCGACCGCAAGGGCATGGAGTACGTCCCGCCCGGCAGCATCGGCGCCGGTGCCCCCTCGAAGGCGGGCGAGAACGACTGGGCCTGCCGCGAGTGCACCTTCCGGCGTCCCGAGCCGTCCTGGATCCTCGACGACGACGCGGTGATCGACCCGCGCGGGCAGCGCTGGGTGCTCGACATCCAGCTCCCCGGGCGCGCCAACCGGGCCAACGCGGCGATCGCGCTCGCCACCGCCGAGGTGTTCGGCCTGCCCGTCGAGCGGGCGCTGCCCCGGCTGCGCGAGGTCAGGTCGGTCGCCGGCCGCTACACCACGGTGGAGCGCGACGGCCGGCACGCCCGGCTGCTGCTCGCCAAGAACCCGGCCGGATGGCTGGAGGCGTTCGACGTGCTCGACTCCTCGCTTCCGGTGATCCTCTCCGTCAACGCCCAGGGGCCCGACGGCCGCGACACCTCGTGGCTGTGGGACGTCGACTACCGCGTGCTGCGCGGCAGGCCGGTCTTCGTGGCCGGTGAGCGGCGGCTCGACCTCGCGCTCCGGCTGGACGTGGCCGACGTGCCGTTCCAGCTGGCCAACTCGTTCGAGCAGGCGCTCGCCGCGCAGCCGCCGGGCAAGGTCGACGTGATCGCCAACTACACCGCCTTCCAGCAGATCCGATCGGAGTTCGGTCGTGCAGTCTGACAGCGCCCTGCGCCTTGTCTGGATCTATCCGGACCTACTGAGCACGTACGGCGACCAGGGCAACGTCCTGGTCCTGGAGCAGCGCGCCAAGCGCCGGGGCATCCCGGTCGAGACCGTGCACGTGCGCTCGGCCGATCCGGTCCCCGAGGGCGGCGACATCTATCTCATCGGCGGCGGTGAGGACCGGCCGCAGATCCTGGCCTCCGAGCGGCTGCGGCGCGACGGCGGCCTGCACCGGGCCGTCCAGCGCGGCGCGGCCCTGCTGGCCGTGTGCGCGGGCTACCAGATCATCGGCACCACGTTCGGCGGCGAGGAGGGCCAGCCGGTCGACGGCATCGGCCTGATCGACATCTCCAGCGGGCGCGGCCAGGGCCGGGCCGTCGGCGAGCTGGCGGGGGAGGCGGACCCGGCGCTCGGCATCGCGACGCTGACCGGCTTCGAGAACCACATGGGCGTCACCCGCCTCGGGGCCGGGATCCGGCCGCTGGCGCGTACGGCGGTCGGCACGGGCAACGGCGACGGCACCGAGGGCTGCTACACCGGCAAGATCGTCGGCACCTACCTGCACGGCCCCGCGCTCGCCCGCAACCCCGGCCTCGCCGACCTGCTGCTCACCTGGGCGGTGGGCGCCCAGCTGCCGCCGATCGACGACTCCTGGTTCGACCGTCTCCGCGAGGAGCGCCTGGCCGCAGTACTGCCGCACTGACCGGGCGCCGCCGCCGACGGGGACGTCTCCCTGACGGGGGCTCCGCCGAAGACAGGGGCACCTCACCGGCGGCCCGGTCTTGCCGGGCGGCCGGTGGCTCGACGGTCGTCCGGCAGGCGTTGTTACGGCGGCCCCGGCTCGATGGTCCCGGCTCGACGGGGGCGGTGTTCCGGTGGCCGCGGGTTCGAGAAGCGCTGTTCCGGGGGCCCCGGGGCCGGTGGCCGCGAGGCCGGTAGCCATGGGTTCGGTGGACCTGGGGCCGGTGGGACGGTGGCCATGGGTTCGGTGAGCCCGGGTCCGGTTGGACGGTGGCCGTGGGTTCGGTGGGCCCGGGGCCGGTCGGCCGGTGGTCGCGGGTCCGGTGGTCGGTCGTCCGGGGTGGGCGGTGTTTCGGCGTCTTTGGTTTCGGCGACCTCAGTGTTTCGGCGGCCTCAGTAGACGAGGGCCTGGACGCCCTCGCCCAGCACCTCTTCCACGAAGGTGGGGGCCCCCGCGATGCGGATGCCCTCGATCACGTCGTCGACCGTGATGTCCCGCCGGGCCGCGCACTGCGTGCACAGGGTCACCTTGCCCCCCGCGAGGACCGCGTCGAGCAGGTCGCCGAGCTGGGCCGCGTGCGGGAGGGTGAACTCCTTCGCCCGGCCGGGAAGGGCGAACCAGGCGGATTCGCCCGTCAGCCAGAGCGAGACGGGAACCCCGCTCGCCAACGCCGCCGCGGCCACCGTGAAAGCCTGATTGCAGCGCTCGGGTGAGTCTTCGCCTGCGGTAACCTTGATCACCAGTGATCGTGCCATGCTCGAAGCCTATGCGGCCCGGTGTCACCGGCGCGAACCATACCCGAGCGGCCCTAGGCTCGTTTCCATGGACGTTCCCGAACTTCATCCCGATCTTGAGTCGATCGCCTTCCTCGTGGGCCGATGGGAAGGCGCCGGGGTCGGGGGATATCCGACGATCGAGAGCTTCAACTTCGGCCAGGAGATCGTCTTCGGTCACAACGGCAAGCCGTTCCTGACCTACACCAGCCGCACCTGGCTGCTCGACGAGGCGGGCGGCAAGGTCCGCCCGCTGGGCACGGAGACCGGTTTCTGGCGCCAGCTCCCGGGCCGCCAGCTCGAGGTGTGCCTGTCGCACCCCACGGGCATCGTGGAGATCTACGTCGGTGAGGTGGTCTTCAACAAGATCGAGCTTCAGACCGACGTGGTGGCCCGCACCGCGACCGCCAAGGAGTACACGGCGGGCCACCGCCTCTACGGGCTGGTCAACGGCAACCTGATGTGGGCGTACGACATGGCAGCCATGGGCCAGCAGCTCCAGTCCCACATCTCGGCCGAGCTCAAGCGGGTCGGTGACTTCGTACCCGACGAGGTGTGAGGTCCGTGTCGGGGGCCGGGTGAGGTTCGTCGCCGACACCGGATGAGCTCAAGGTCTCCACCTGACGTCTCCGCCCGGTGTCTTCGCTCGGGATTCGAGACCGGATGAGGCCGGCCCCCTGAAGCGGCACGAATGCCCGGGCCCGGGACCCGCGACCGGGCAGGACACGGCCCTGGTTACGCTCTGGAGCATGAGCACCCCCTTCACCCCCGACGTGGTCGAGGCCATCAAGCGCCACATGAACGACGACCACGCCGATGACGCGCTGCTGATCTGCAGGGGCCTCGGCGGCCAGCCCGAGGCCACCGGTGCGACGACGACCGGCGTCGACGCCGAGGCGATCGAGTTCGCCGCCGTGGTCGGCGGGCGGGACGTCACGGTCCGGGTCCCCTGGAGCGGCACGCTGACCGAACGCGCCCAGGTCCGCATGGAGGTCGTCCGCCTCTACCGTGACGCCTGCGCCGCCCTCGGCGTCCCCGCCCGCGGCGAGCACTGACCCGCGGATCCCCGTCCTCTCCCTCGTTCTTCACGCCGCCCGTGCGCCGGGCCGGATCCGGTGGAGGCGGTGACCCGGCACGGCCCGTGCCGTCCGGTCGGGCATGGGCTGGGGTTTCCCCGAGCGGGGCCCCTTTCTTCAACGGGCCCCGGCAGGGCTCCTCGACAGGACCTCTCCCCGACAGGGCTCCTTCGACGGGGACCCTTCTCCCGAACGGGAAGCGGGAAACGAGGAACGGGAGGAGCCGGTGGGTCGGTTGATGACGGTCCGGTCACTGTCGAGACCGATCGTGGCGTTCGTGGAAAGCTCCCAGATACCAAAATTTCCTGAAAAAGGAGGCGCGGTGAAACCACGAGCACTCGTACTGGCGCCGATGCGAGGTCAGGAGTGGAACCGCCTGAGAGAGCTGATCGACGTCCACTACGACCCGGCCGACCACCGTCCCCACCAGGCGGCCGAGCTCGCCCGGCAGCTCGCGGACACCGGCGCGCGCATCCTCATCACCGAGTCCGACGAGGTCGCCGGTCCGGTCCTGGACCTTCCCCTGCTGGTCGTGGGCTGCGCCCGTAGCGAGGCGGGGAACGTGGACCTCCCGGCCGCCACGGCGAAGGGCATCCCCGTCGTCTGCGCCCCCGGACGCGACGCCGACGCGATCGCCGAGCTCACCCTCGCCCTGGTCCTCGCGGTGACCCGCCGGGTGGCGGTCGGCGACAGGGAGATCCGGCAGGGCATGGCCTCCTACCGGCGCCACCGCGCGTGGGAGCTCGCGGGCCGGACCGTCGGCCTGATCGGCTACGGGGTGGTCGGCCACGCGGTGGCCTGGCGGATGAAGGGGCTGGGCATGCGCGTCATGGTCCACGACCCCGAGGCGGCGGAGAACCGGTACGGGCTCGACGTCCTGCTGGCACAGGCCGACGTCGTCTCCGTGCACGCCCCCGCGTCGGCGGGCAGGCTGGTCGGCGCGGGGGAGTTCGCCGCGATGAAGCCCGGAGCGATCTTCGTCAACACCGCGGACGCGGCCCTGCACGACATGGACGCGCTCGTCGGAGCCCTGAAGGCGGGCCATCTCGGCGGCGCGGCCCTCGACCGGTTCGCCGGGGAGTGGCTCGACCCGGCCCACCCGCTCGCCGACATGGACAACGTGGTGCTCACCCCTCACCTGGGCTCGGGAACCTACGACACCGAGATCAACCACACCCGGATGATCTGCGAGGACATCGTCAGGGTCCTCGGCGGCGAGCGCCCGCTGCACTGCGCCAACCCCGGCTTCCAGGAGTGAGGGCCGACGCGCCCTCGCGATGAGAAGGCGGTCTCACGGAAGGGAGCGGTCCCGCGAGGGGGGACCGGTCTCTCGACGGGGGGCGCTGCTCCGTGAAGCCCGCGAAAAGGAGACGGTCCCGCGAAGAGTGGCGGCCCGGCGAAGGGGAGGCGGTCCCGCGAAAGGTCGGTGGCCCGGCGAGGGCGAGGCGGTCCCGCAGCGGGGCGGCTTCCGGGAGGGGCTTCGCGGAAGCAGGGTGATCGAGAAGGAACGTCGGAAAGGGAAGAACCCCGGGCCACTTCCCCCTGCTCCGCAGGGGGGCCGGTGGACTACAGGCGGGATCGCCCGCCTCCGGCGGCCCGGGGTTCCGGTGATTGTCGTGGATTCGCCGAACGTCGCCAGACGCCCGGACAGAGTCCGGTCGCGGCGTCCTAGCGGACAGCCACCTCGCTAGCCCAACTATGAGCAACCATCGTTCGGACCACCTCCTTTCGGCGTGCCTGTACGTTATGAAACTCCGCGCCCCCAGGGCAAATGAATTTTCCCGGCCTGTCGACGCCACCCGAAGTCGGCCGTCTGACCAGCCATAAGGGCCGATGCGTGCACCCGCTCCGTCTCCGCTGGCGGTTCCTGAATGAAAGCCGATGCCGTCGGTCGCGTTCAGAGCGCCGGGTGCGACCGGCTCATGGGCCGGTGCTCGGCCGGGCGGCAGTGGACGGTCAGCATGCCGTACAGGCGGATGGCGTCGGCTACGGAGACGCATGTTCCGGTGGCGCCGGTGAGGAACAGTTCGACGCCGGGGTGGCCGTGGACGAACCACAGGCGGCCTGTCGTCTCCGACGAGACGATGTCGCCGGGACGCGGCTCGGTCATGCGGATCTCCTCCTTGCCGGGCAGGTAGCGGTTCTGTAGCAGCGCCTCGTTCTCCAGCGTCCGCTCGACCAGCTCGTCGGCGGATGGTCGGCGGCGTCCGGCGATGAACGTTTCCAGGTCCCGCTGGGCGGCGAGCGCTCCGGCCTGGGCTTCCGCTTCGTTCTCGCTCACCATTCCTCCTGGACTGTCGGGGCCGGTCCCTGCCCGCACCCGGAGCGGGCAGGGACCGGATGCCCAGCGGCAGGCACGGGGGCACCTGCCGCTGGACGAACGGGGTGGTCTCCGCCCGAGGTGTGGGCGGGCGGAGACCAGGCCCGGCAGTGAGTCCTGCCTCTGCCGGGCGGGTGCCGGGTCGGTGGCGAGGAGGACGAGTCCCTCCACCGGCCCGGCGTCGGGCGGTCCCGCCCTCGCCCCTCCAAGCTGGGGCGGGACCGAACCTCACGGGCCCCCACGACGCGTGAGGCTCTCGGCCGCTCATGGCCGACCGAGAAACGACCCGGCTACCGCGTCAGGCGGCGGTAGCCGGAGGTTTAGGGGAACCGGGTCGTACAGATCACGGGGTGATCTCCTTGAGGGCTTCGGCGAGGTCCTCAAGCGTTTCCCTGCTGATCGTCAGTGCCGAATGCTTGTTCATCGCCCACCAGCGGCCCGTTCCGAGGAGCCAGATCAGCCAATCGGGATGGGCTTCGCGCACGCTGTCCGCGAACAGCGTTACTCGTACAGTCATGAGACCTACACTCCGCGTAGCGGTTGAGTGCTTCTATAATCACTCCCAAGACTCAAACTTGCAATACCAAAACAAGCAAGACCCAAATGTCTGCTTTGCCGTACGATCGGCTTCTCCCTCCAGGAGGCATCCATGACCTACAGCCCCACTGTGAGACGTCGCCGCCTGTCCGCCGCCCTTCGCCGGGCGAGGGAAGAGGCCAATCTCACCGCCGACGCCGCAGCTAAGCTCCTGCGCTGGCCCGCGTCCAAAGTGACGCGTATCGAGCGGAACGAGTGGCGGCGGCCGACGGTCAGCGACGTGACCGACCTGCTCGACATCTACGGCGTCACTGACGGAGCCGTACGCCTGGCGATGACCACGCTCGCCCGGCAGGCGCGTGAACGCGGCTGGTGGGAGGGGGAGATGAAGGCCGAGCTCGGTGGCAGCCTGGTCGAGTTCGAAACCGAAGCCTCACGGATCAGAACATTTCAAGCGCTTCTGGTTCCCGGCCTGTTGCAGACCGCCGACTACGCGCGAGCGGTGTTCAGGGGCGGCATGGTCCTCGACGAGACCATGGTCGAACGACGCGTCCAGGCGCGGCTCGCCCGCCAGCGGATCCTGGAGCGCGACCAGCCGCCCGTCTTCTGGGCCGTCATCGACGAAGCCGCTCTGGCCAAGCACGTCGGCGGCCCGGCGACGATGCGCGAGCAGCTCCGGCACCTGATCGAGATGGCCGCCAGACCGAACATCGGGATCCAGGTCCTCCCGAATGTCGTGGGCGCCCACGCGGCGATGACCGGCTCGTTCGTGATCCTGGCCTACGCGACACCCGACGACTCCGAGCTGGTGTACATAGAGACCGGCGCGAGCGGGGACCTCTATATCGAATCCCCGGAGGAGATAGAGCGCTATACGCTCAAGTACGACCACGTAAGGGCGAGCGCGCTCTCAGCGGACGCCTCGGTGTCTTACCTGGCGGACCTGGTCGAACAATTGAAGTGAGGGAGATCGTGGACCACACCCAGTCCGAGACGCTCACCTGGCGCAAGGCCCGTCGCAGCAGCGCCGAGGGCGGCGACTGCGTCGAGGTGGCGGACCTGGTCGATGGCGGTCGAGCCGTACGAGACAGCAAGGATCCGAGCGGGCCGATGCTTCGCTTCACTTCCGGCGAGTGGAACGCGTTCGTCGGCGGTGTGAAAAACGGCGAGTTCGGCTGATTCGCCTGGTACGGAGCGAGCCCCCGCCGGTGGATGGGCGGGGGCTCTTCGTCGCCCGCCCTGGCGAACGACCTCGCTCCCTTGACCACCGTCGGCACCCTGAGCGCGAGGAGGCACTCACCGTGTTTGGACAATCACTGAAGGCAACAGACTTGCTATAGATGCATGATACTATTCATCTATGAGGGCAATGCCACCTCTGCTGCTACCCCTGCTCCGCTCCAACGTCATAGGCGAGTTGCTCGCCTGGCTGTATCTGCACCCTGAGAACGAGTATTCGACAACCGACCTCGCCGTACGAACAGGCTCGTCCCAGGCAACGATGAGCCGTGAGGCGGACCGGCTCGCCGATGCCGGGCTGACCTTGGAGAGGCGGCACGGCAACCTGCGTCTCATTCGCGCCAACCTCGACACGATCGTCGCGCGGCCACTGACCGATCTCCTGGCGGTGACCTTTGGTCCGGCAGCCGTCCTGCCACCTCTCCTCCAGCCGATCTCCGGCATCGACGAGGCCTACATTTACGGCTCCTGGGCCGCTCGACACGCGAATCAGGCCGGGCCTCTGCCACGTGACATCGATGTTCTCGTCGTGGGATCCGCAGATGAGGACGAGCTCTACGACGCGGCGCGAACGGCCGAACGAATTCTCGGCCGTGAGGTGAACATCAGCCGGATCTCCTCGGCGACGTGGACCGGCGACGTGGACAACCCCTTCGTAATCTCCCTGCGAAGCAAACCTCTCCACTCCCTGATTCAGAAACGGATCACCTCATGAGATGGATGCAAGGGCGCGGTCAGATCGACAGCATGCTGGCCTCGGGTCAGCTGGAGCGCGTCCCGCCGAGCCGGGAACACGCGGACACCCTGCTGGCTCAGGCCGGGCGGCACATCAAACTCGCCCACAGCGGCTTCGAGACAGATTCGACGGGCGCGTATCAACTTCTCTACGACGCCTCTCGAAAAGCCCTGGCGTCCATCCTGGAGAACCAGGGCCTGCGAGCCACCAGCAGGGGCGGTCACCTCGCCGTGCTGGACGCGGTCACCGCCCAGCTGGATCCTCCCCTCGGGCAGTCGCTTCGCTCATTCGATCGGATGCGCCGTAGACGTAACAGCGCCGAATACCCCCGCCCCGACACTCCGGGGATCACTCCCGAAGACGTCGTGCGGGATATCGCCAAAGCTGAGGAGTTCCTGACACTTGCTGCCAAGGTCCTGGATCAGATGAGCCCCTACTGATGTGAGCCTGCGGTCATGCTTTTTGTATTTCGCCGGTGGGGCCCTGCTTCTGGCGCCGGGCCGTTGTTCTCCGGCCTCTCGGGCCGTAGGACGACGAGGAGAGCCCCCGTGCTCATAGACTCTGGATATGACCGAGACGTCGTGGCATGAGGAACTGCGGGCGCGCGGTTACCGGGTCACTCCGCAACGCCAGCTGGTGCTTGAGGCGGTCAAGGCCTGCGAGCACGCCACTCCAGAGGAGATCTGCACCCGGGTGCGGGAGACCGCGCGCGGGGTGAACATATCAACCGTCTACCGGACCCTTGAGCTCCTCGAGGAGCTCGGCATGGTCACCCACTCTCACCTCGGGCACGGCGCCCCCACCTACCACCTGACGGCCGAGGCCGATCATGTGCACCTGGTCTGCCGTGGCTGCGGGGAGATCAGCGAGGTCAGCCCCGACCTGGTGGAGAACTTCGTCGCCAACCTCGACCAGAAGCTCGGGTTCCTCACCGACGTGCACCACCTGACGGTCTTCGGCCGCTGCCGCAACTGCCGCTGAACGGGCGGGGAGACCCCCGCCGGGACGCGTCACCCGGTAACCCGGAGGAACGGGGTGCGTCGCCGGGTCACCGGGAGGGACGGGGTTGCTTCGCCGGGTCACCGGGAGAAACCACCGCCCGGGTACGCCGCCGAGCCGCCAAGCCGCCGAGGTGTGCCGTACGACCGGGGACCCGCCCGGGGAAGAGGCGCTGCCGTCCTCTTTGGCGGGGCCTCGTAGGCTGTGTCCATGCGAAGCCCTCTGCTGGACACTCCCGGCGCGGTCGCGGCTGAGACGCCCGACGCCGACGTCGCCGGACACTACGGCGACCCGTTCGCCGAGCAGCGCGCGCTGCTCGCCGGAGAGGCGATGGTCGACCGGAGCAACCGCGAGGTCGTCCGGATCTCCGGACCTGACCGTCTGAGCTGGCTCAACAGCCTCAGCTCGCAGAAACTCGACGACCTGAAACCCGGTCTGCCCACCGAGACGCTGCTGCTGGACGCCCAGGGCAGGGTGGAGCACCACCTCGTCCTCGTCGACGACGGCGAGGCGGTGTGGGCGCACGTCGAGCCGGGCACCGGCGCGGAGGTGGCCGCGTTCCTCGACAAGATGCGGTTCATGCTGAGGGTCGAGGTCACCGACGTGACGGATCGCTACGCCGTGGTCTCCGTGGCGGGGGAGGCGCACCCCGACCTGCCCGAGGGCGCCGTCGCCGTCGGCCGGGACATCCTGCTCCCGCGCGACCTGCTGGCCGGGCGGCTCGGGCTGCGACTCGCCGGGCTCTGGGCGTACGAGGCGCTGCGGATCGAGGGGCACCGTCCCCGCCTCGGCTTCGAGACCGACCACAAGACGATCCCGCACGAGGTGGGCTGGATCGGCACGGCCCTCCACCTCAACAAGGGCTGCTACAAGGGCCAGGAGACCGTGGCCCGCGTGCACAACCTTGGCCACCCGCCCCGCCGCCTGGTCTTCCTGCACCTGGACGGCAGCGTCGACACCCTGCCCAAGCACGGCACCCCGGTGACCCTCGACGGCACGGAGGTCGGTTTCGTGGGAAGCTCCGCGCGCCACCACGAGCTGGGCCCGGTCGCGCTGGCCGTGGTGAAGCGGACCGTGCCGGTGGACACCACGCTGGAGGCCGGGGGGGTGGCCGCGTCTCAGGAGGTCATCGTGCCGCCGGACGCCGGGCGCAACGTCCAGATCGACCCGAGCCTGCGCCGCCGCCTCCGCTGAAAGCCGAGCTGTCGCCGTTGCCTTCGCTGAAAGCCGACGGCCGACGGCCGGTGGCCGACGTCATGTCCAGGGCGGGCCGCTCCGGTATGTCCCGGGCGGGCCGCTCCGGTCCGCCCGGATGTCGCGTCCCGGCTCCCGGCCGCATCGGCTTTCCGTGTGTCCTGAAACGGTCGTCGTCCGGCGTCGGCTCTCCCGGGTGTCGTGACGACACGACCCCGGGCGCGGTGCAGATGTGTTCAGATGTCCAGGACCAGGGTGATCGGGCCGTCGTTGGTCAGGCCGACCTTCATGTCGGCGCCGAACACCCCGGTCTCCACGCGGGCGCCCAGCCCGCGAAGCTCGGCGCAGACCGCCTCCACCAGGGGTTCGGCGACCGGGCCCGGGGCGGCGGCCTGCCAGGTGGGACGGCGTCCCTTGCGGGTGTCGCCGTACAGGGTGAACTGGCTGACCACCAGCAGGGGCGCGCCGATGTCGGAGCAGGACTTCTCGCCGGAGAGGATCCGCAGGCCCCAGAGCTTGGCGGCGAGCCTGGCCGCCTCGGCGCGCGTGTCGGTGTGGGTCACGCCGACCAGGACCAGCAGCCCCGGCTCGTCGATCGCCCCGACCGTCACGCCGTCCACCACCACCGACGCGGAACTCACCCGCTGTACGACCGCACGCATGCCCCCATCATCCCGCGCTCCCGGGCATCCCTAGACTTCGGACGAAAGGAGACAAAGGTGTCTGCTGAGTCATTGTTCGTCGAGGTCGTCCGCTCGGGGTTCGTGGAGTCCACCCACCGGGCGCGGATGCTCGCGGTGGCCGCCGACGGGTCGCTGGTGAGGGTCCACGGGGAGGTGGACGCGCTGGTGTCGCCGCGCTCGTCCATGAAGCCCCTGCAGGCGCTCGCCATGGTCCGCGCCGGGCTCCCCCTGGAGGGGGAGCTGCTCGCGCTGGCGTGCGCGAGTCACGCGGGGGAGCCGTTCCACGTGGACGGGGTACGCAGGATCCTGGCCGGGGCCGGGCTGGACGAGAGCGCGCTCGGCTGCCCGGAGGACCTGCCGGAGGACGTCGCCTCCCGCGACGAGGTGCTGCGTTCCGGGGGGAGCCGGGCCAGGGTCTACATGAACTGCTCGGGCAAGCACGCGGCGATGCTCGCCACCTGCGCGGTCAACGGCTGGCCGCTGGAGACCTACCTCGACCCGGCGCACCCGCTGCAGCGGGCCGTACGCGCCACGGTCGAGGAACTGACCGGTGAGCGCGTCGCCGCGAGCGGGGTGGACGGTTGCGGCGCCCCGCTGTTCTTCGTCTCGATGCTGGGCGTGACCCGGGCGTTCCGCGCCCTCGTCCGGTCCGGTGAGGACACCCCGGAGCGCCGCGTCGCCGACGCCTTCCGCGCCCACCCCGAGTGGACGTCGGGCACCACCCGCCCCGAGGCCCGGCTGATGCGGGCGGTCCCCGGGCTGTTGGTGAAGGCCGGGGCCGAGGCGTTCGACGCCTTCGTCTTCTCCGACGGGCGCTCGGGAACCGTCAAGGTCGAGGACGGCGGCCAGCGCGCCCGGGTCCCGGTCACCGTCGCGGCCCTGACCGCCCTCGGCTTCGAGGCCCCCGGGCTCGACGAGCTCGCCGCCGGGGTCCTGCTCGGCGGGGGACGTCCCGTGGGCGAGATCCGCGTGCGGGGACCGCTGTAGATCCGGGTACGACGACCACGACGACCACGGCGACCACCGCAGATCCGCGTGCGGCGGTCCCCGTGGTTCCTACAGGGAGCGGAACTGGCGGGTGGTGGATATCGCCCCCGAGGTGGTCATGGTGAAGGTCCGCATCGAGTCGGCGAACCTGGACAGGTCCCACTCTGCCGGGCCGTGGTACCAGTACAGGTGGTCGGCCTGCTGGCCGTTGCCGGTGACCGAGGAGACCACGCGGGCCCAGCGGTCGACGCTGTCGAAGATCACGGCGTAGGGCAGGTAGCGGGAGAACAGCTCCACCCGCTGGGCCACCGGGACGTCCCCGCCGATGTCGGCACCGGACAGATACTCCCTGAAGCCCAGGGTGTGGGCGAGGGCGCCCGCGCCCTTCGCGGTCTTCGCGGGCATGTACTGGCCGCCCACGGCGAGGGCGGCACCGGCGATGATCAGAGCCAGGCCGAGCAGCCCGTACGTGGTGAACCAGGCCAGCGCGACGGTGGCGACGACGCCGAGGCCGGTGAGGACCACCCCGACGGTCGTCCAGCGGGTGCGGACGGTGTCGGGGCGGCGGGCGAACCAGCCCTGCGTGACCACGTCGCGGTAGAGCGCCTCGCGAACCTTGCCCAGCTTGGCCCCGAACGATCCCTGGAGCTCCGAGAGCAGCACCGTGTCACGGCCGTCGAAGATGGCGTCGTGGAGCTCCCGCTCGTAGGGCATCAGCGAGGCGACCTGGGCGGCGGGCATCCGGACCAGCCTCCAGTCGGGCGTCTCGTACGTCTGCCGGGGCTGCTCGTCGATCCTGAGATAGCCCCGGACGGCCAGGTCGACGATCGTGGCGGTCACGTCGATCACGTCGGCCTGCTCGTCCATGAGGGTGCCGATCTGGCCGGGACGGACGCCGTCCGGCGGGGCGAAGTGGCCGTTCTCGACACCGCTGAGCGAGCCCGACTCGTGGCCGACCACGCGGGCGTCGCGGCCCCGGGTCCAGTAGAGGAGGCCGAGGCCGCCGAGCATCAGGAGCAGCAGGGCGGCGAGCGCGCCGCCGGTGACGGCGTTCAGGGTGAAGGCGTTGGACAGCTCGAAGCGGCGCTCCAGGATCGGCGCGCCCCTGGTCGCGCCGGTGGGGTAGCCGACGACCACGGTGAGCACCTCACCGGTGCCGAGGTCCTGCTGCCCGAACTCGGCGGTGACGCCCGTGTGGTCCATGGAGGCCTCGGTGCAGGCGATCGCCGAGCTCAGGGGACCGGCGAAGCACGACAGGTTCTGCATCGTGGCGGGCCCGCTCACGCTGACCTTGGCCTGCTCGACGGGGACGGACCAGGCGCCCACCGCGTACCACCGCAGCTCCTGGGCGTCGGCCAGCGGTGTGACGGCGCCCTGGACGTCGTACTCCAGGGTGGCGCTTCCGGTGCCCTTCAGGGTGATGGTCTCGCCGGTCAGCGTGGCGTCGCCCTTGAGGCCGGTGACCCGGTAGAGACGGTCGCTGCCGTCGTCGTAGCGGGTCCGGTCGACGAGGCCGCGCGACGGCGCGTCACCCTCGAAGACGACCTCCTCCTTGACGTGGAGCACGCCGTCCTGCCGGAGCTCCAGCTGGACCGTCGTGCTCGTCACCTTCCCGGCCTGCGCGAGCCGCGTGTTCCGCCCGGCCTGGGAGGACTCCGCACCCGCGCCGCTCGCCAGCGCAGGGAAAGCCGGTGCCGGGGAAGCTGAGGAAGCCGGTGCCGAGGAAGCGAGGGCAGGGGAGGCGAGGACGGGGGAGGCGAGGGCGGGGGACGCGCTGAGTGCCAGTGCGAGAAAGGCCGTCGCGGCCAGGCTCCCGGCCGCCCGGCGGGAGAAGAACGGCCTGCGCGAGAAAGCCGACCCGCGCGGGAGAACCGTTCGGCGTGAGGGGGCCGCTCGGTGCGAGGGAGCCGCTCGGTACGAGAAAGATGCCGCCATGTGTCGGGAGCTTAGCGAGATCCACCGGCCCGCGATGGCCGACCCCCTATCCATTTTTTCCCGCTCATAAACGCATATGTGGCTATATCCGCTAGATTGCCGCCCGGAGATCAACTCTTTGGAGAGGCGGTCGCATGCGACCACGGGGGTCGAACCCGCTGGCCTTCGGTGTGCTCGGTGTTCTCGCCCTGGCGTTCGCCGCGGTCGTGGTGATCGCGGGCCTGGCCGGGGAGGAGGAGGCCGAGGTTCCCGCCGGTCCCGGGACCGCGCCGGTGGCGACGAGGAGCGCGGTCCCCCAGCAGACGGGTGACACCGAGATCACCACGCCGGACTTCACCCCGCCGGAGAAACTGGACCTCGGCTCGCTGGGCGACGTGGCGGTCACGCCGGTCGCCGCGGCGCGGAACCTCGCCGTCGACCTCCGCTACATGCGGCGCTCGGACACCGCGGCCCGGCTCAAGCGCAACCCGCTGTACGGCACGGGCCTGATGCGCCGGACCACCTGCCGCGCCCCTCGGCCCTCGACCCAGCCCCGCGACATGCTGTCCTACCTCGACGCCGTCACCGACTGCCTGGAACGGGCTTGGTCGGCGAAGTTCTCCCAGGCCGGAGCCGTCTTCCTCCCCGCGCGCAAGGTCTACTGGTCCCGTCCCGGACGAGGCCCCTGCGGGACCTATCCCGACAACTCCGCCTCCGCCTACTACTGCCCGTCCAACCGGGGCATGTACATCGGCCTGAGCCATGTGATCGAGCAGAGCGGCGACGTCGACCCCGCCAGGAACCACGTGCCCTACCTGACCGTGCTCGCCCACGAGTACGCGCACCACGTGCAGAACATGGCCGGTATCGGCGGAGCCTGGTGGTGGGAGGTCTCCAGCAAGTCCCGTACCGCCCAGGACGCCCACTCGCGCCGTCACGAGCTGCAGGCGCAGTGCCTCGCCGGGGCGTTCGTCCGCACCGTACGGGAGCCGCTGGGCGTCACCGCCGCTCGCTGGCAGGAGGTGCTGCGGACGGAGTTCGGGCGCGGCGACGACCAGAGCGGCAACCCCCGGCGCGACCACGGCAGCGGCGACCACTACGCCGCCTGGCTCCACCAGGGCTGGAAGTACGCCAGGATCGCCTACTGCAACACCTGGTCCGTCGGCCCCTCCGACGTCAGCTGACCCGCTCCCGCCCATGCCCGGGGTGGCGCCGCCCTGATACGGGAGGGCCGGGACGGGATCGTGGGTCCGATCGTGTTCGTGAGGCCGAGTCGCCACGACGGCCGGTGGACATCTGCAATCATGTCGGGAGCCCGACGTTTCCCGAGGTGGCATGCGCGCGCCCGTACGTAGACGACCGTGGACGCCCGCGGTCGCGTTTCTTGTGGCGATTTCCTGCCTCCTGTCGGGATGCAGCCTCGGCGGTGGTGCGACCACGCCGCCGGCCGCCGCCACGGCGCTCCCGCCCGCCTCGTCGCTCCCGGCCCCGCTCGTCATGATCGTCGGTGACAGCTTCACGGTCGGGTCGGGTCCGGTACGGGCGTGGGACGGCTACGCGGCCAAGGTCGCGCGGGAGCTGGGCTGGCAGCTGATCACCGCGGGCGCCGCGGGGACGGGCTTCGTCAACCCCGGCCGGGTGGGCCGGACCTTCCAGGACTCCTTCCTCAAGGAGCTCTCCTGGCGTCCCGAGCCCAACATGCTGATCATCTCCGGCGGGCGCAACGACCGCCGGATCGGAGCCGCGAGGATCGAGGACGCGGCCGTCCACCTGGTGGAGCTGGTCAGGCGGCGGTGGCCGCACACCAGGATCGTGCTGGTCGGCCCGATCTGGATGACCAGGGCTCCCCGGTGGGCCTACGACGTGCGGGAGGCCGTCCTGCTCGCCGCCGACCGGCAGGAGGTGCCCTTCCTCGACCCGTTCGAGCCCCTCGGCCCGCACGGCCGGGGCTGGGGTCGCGGGGCGGTCCTGCCCGACGGCGTCCACCCCACCCTCACCGGCCACGTGCGCCTCTCGCGCTGGATGGTCTCCGCGCTGCGCAAGTCCGGCATCGAGGCGCGCTCCTCCTGAGGGCGTCGAACCGACCGGCCGTTCCCCTTGATGGCACATAAGGGACATTTCACTATAAAACAGTCCTTAACGCCTCGATAACTCCCATAAGACGACAACCATAGTGCAAAAGGACTGAATTATCGTTTATAGGCAGAGATCGCAGGAAAGTATGACAAGCGGGGATGGGTCATATCTATCCATCACTAATGATTTCCGGCTGATCCAGAAATGCCGGGAATCGGGGTAATTGAACCTTTCGAGGGGAAAAGCAATGCCCAAGTTCAAGAGTGTTATCGCAGGGCTCGCCTTCAGCGTGGCGCTGACCGGCGGAGTTGTCGGCATGGGCGCGGCGACCACCGTCGCGAGCGCCGCCGCGACGACCACCGCGGTCACCGCGGCGGCCTTCCCGGCCTGGGGCGGCGGTGGCTGTGGCCGCCGCTGCGGTTGCGGCGGAGGTGGTTGCGGCTTCCGCGGACACCGCCACCACAGCCGCAGCCACTTCAGGGTGCGGATCAACAACCACAACAACAACAACAATTACCTGTCGAACAGGAACCGCAGCGGCGGCTTCGGCTTCGACGACGACTGACGGGTCTCCCGATCGCCGGACCACGCCCGCGACCTGATCCGGGCACGGCGTGGAGAAACCCCGTGACCGGTGCGAGCCGGTCACGGGGCCGGGGGCGGGGCGCGCGGCGCGCGGGCGCGGCCCCCCCCCCGGCGCGCCGGGCCGCGCCCGCGGCGGGGGGGGGGGCCGCCCC